>NZ_JBWYIW010000043.1:0-201 GCF_056779915.1 Acinetobacter sp. ANC_7513 | reverse complement strand
ATGCAAAGTCATCCCAAAGGTATTTATCACCTTCGATGTTGAACTGCGTAGTTAATTTACGGTAGCCAGGTGCAGTGACGAAGTAATGCACATGTGAAGGGCGGTTACCGTGACGACCAAGTTTGTCTAATACAAACTGAGTTGTACCTTCTGGTGGGCAGCCATAACCTACAGGCATTGTGGTTAATGCTGTATATTGAC
>NZ_JBWYIW010000042.1:0-207 GCF_056779915.1 Acinetobacter sp. ANC_7513 | reverse complement strand
CGGTCATCCTGTCTACAGGTGCACGTTGGAGAGAAATGAATGTACCAGGTGAGCAAGAATACAAAACACGTGGTGTTGCGTACTGCCCACATTGTGATGGTCCATTATTCAAAGGCAAACGTGTGGCTGTGATCGGTGGTGGTAACTCTGGTGTTGAAGCGGCAATTGACCTTGCGGGTATTGTTGAGCATGTCACTTTAGTTGAGT
>NZ_JBWYIW010000041.1:0-210 GCF_056779915.1 Acinetobacter sp. ANC_7513 | reverse complement strand
GCTATCTCAAAAACTTAGAGAGCGAAGATCAAAGCAAAGCCGCGGCCTTCAAACAAGCGATCATGCTCTTGGCTTCACCAAGTTCAATTGCCGTAGAAAGTAACGAAGACATCCACCTTAGTGCAGATGGGCAGATCAACCAGATTGCACAAGGAAGCATTAACACCAGCACGCAAGACAGCATCATCGGACATGCCAGCAAAAAGATCA
>NZ_JBWYIW010000040.1:0-234 GCF_056779915.1 Acinetobacter sp. ANC_7513 | reverse complement strand
CAGTAAATGATGAAAACGAAGATGGTGTGGATGATGCAGTTGCAGCACTTGAAGAAGCGACAGAAGCAGTAGAGGCGGCAGAAGCAGCATATGCAGAGGCAGAGCAAGCACTAGCAGATGCCGAATCAGATGGTTTAATCACCCCAACAGAACTTACTGAGCTGACTCAAGCACGTGATGATGCACTTGCTGCTAAAGAAGATGCACAAGCGAAAGTTGATGCACTTCCAGAAG
>NZ_JBWYIW010000039.1:0-236 GCF_056779915.1 Acinetobacter sp. ANC_7513 | reverse complement strand
CACCTGGTACATTCATTTCTCTCCAACGTGCACCTGTAGACAGGATGACCGTTTTCGATTCAAGTTTTGCACCATTCTCTAAAGTCACTTCAACTAAACCGTTGGCAGTTTCATCCGCACCTTTGATGTCAGACACACGTTGTAAGTTCATGATGTCGACACCGTATTCACGAACATGTGCTTCCATTTCAGCCGCAAACTTAGGACCTTGCGTCTTTTGCACTGATGTAAAGTTT
>NZ_JBWYIW010000038.1:0-237 GCF_056779915.1 Acinetobacter sp. ANC_7513 | reverse complement strand
AAGATGAAGATGGTGTTGTTGATGATATTGGTGAAGCTCTAACAGCGGCTGAAGCAGCAGTAGAGGCAGCAGAAGCAGCATACGCTGCGGCGGAACAAGCGCTGATCGATGCAAATGCCAATGGCCTCATCACTCCAACAGAACTCACTGCACTGACTCAAGCACGTGATGATGCACTTGCTGCGAAAACAGAAGCACAAACAAAAGTGACAGCGTTACCTGAGGCAGTACAAGCAG
>NZ_JBWYIW010000037.1:0-252 GCF_056779915.1 Acinetobacter sp. ANC_7513 | reverse complement strand
CAGTAAATGATGAAAACGAAGATGGTGTGGATGATGCAGTTGCAGCACTTGAAGAAGCGACAGAAGCAGTAGAGGCGGCTGAAGCAGCATATGCTGAGTCAGAGCAAGCGCTAGCAGATGCCGAAGCAGATGGTTTAATCACGCCAACAGAACTTGCTGAGCTGACTCAAGCACGTGATGATGCACTTGCTGCGAAAACAGAAGCACAAACAAAAGTGACAGCGTTACCTGAGGCAGTACAAGCAGAAAAAG
>NZ_JBWYIW010000036.1:0-258 GCF_056779915.1 Acinetobacter sp. ANC_7513 | reverse complement strand
AAAGAAGATGCACAAGCGAAAGTTGATGCACTTCCAGAAGGAGCAGACAAAGACGCATTGGATGCACGCTTAGATGATCTAGTCGACATCATCTTACCAACAGTAAATGATGAAAACGAAGATGGCATAGCAGATGAGTACGAACAAGTATTGGCAGATGCCGAAGCAGCAGTAGAGGCGGCTGAAGCAGCATACGCTGCGGCAGAACAAGCGCTGATCGATGCAAATGCCAATGGCCTCATCACCCCAACAGAACTT
>NZ_JBWYIW010000035.1:0-275 GCF_056779915.1 Acinetobacter sp. ANC_7513 | reverse complement strand
GATCCTGCTAAAACAGTTACCAAAGGTGATGTGATCAAAGCGACTGATGAATTAGACGCTGCAGATGCTGCATTAAAAACCAATGCACAACAAGAGTTTGAAGATTCATTAGCAACAGAAGCGGATTTAGCCGCGCTTGAGACGAAGGCGAAAGACCTTCAGACTAAACTTAATGAAAATGCAAAGTTAGAAGAGTCAGCAAGATATACTGATGAAACACGTGATGCACTTCAAAAAGAAATTAATGAAGCTTTACAACTCGTTGCTGATGGTCG
>NZ_JBWYIW010000034.1:0-297 GCF_056779915.1 Acinetobacter sp. ANC_7513 | reverse complement strand
TGTTGAAGAAGAATATTAATGGCAACCGTTTTGCAAAATGTGCCATTCAAACTGCTTTACTCGATATTCAAGCTCAACGTTTAGGCTTGCCTCTGTCTGAAGTGTTAGGTGGCCGTCTGCGTGACAGCGTCCCTGTACTTTGGGTGTTGGCTTCTGGTGATACAGATAAAGATATCGCTGAAGCGAAAAAGATGATCGAAGCTAAGCGTCATAACTTCTTTAAATTAAAAATTGGTTCTCGTGCTGTAGAAGCAGATGTTGAGCATGTTCTCACCATCAAAAAAGCGTTAGGTGCTG
>NZ_JBWYIW010000033.1:0-365 GCF_056779915.1 Acinetobacter sp. ANC_7513 | reverse complement strand
TCGATGAGTTCAGCAGGCTGACCTGCAGTACCAAACCCACCAATCATAATGGTTGAACCGTCTTTAATTTGGGAGAGGGCTTCGGTTAAAGTCTTTTGAGATTTATCAATCATAGCGTTTTATAGATAAAGCTATCTATATCCTTTTCGGTCTTGCAAAAATTTAAACAAATCAAAATGATTAGATTTGGATTGGTCTAAATTCTTTAGGTGAATAAGATAAAGGATGGATGCGAAATCCATCCCTTTATTATTTTTAAGCTGATGCGCGGCGACGTTCAACTTCAGTAGAAGGCGCACCTTCAACGTCTTTCACTAATTCAATGTCAAATTGAATATGTTTGAACGCACCTTTCAGACCACGAC
>NZ_JBWYIW010000032.1:0-377 GCF_056779915.1 Acinetobacter sp. ANC_7513 | reverse complement strand
CCAGTTACCTTCTGGATCTACAGTCGCATCACCTGTTGCTACAGGGTTGCCATCTTTGTCTAAGATTTCAACTTTTACTGTTGCACCTGGCTCAGTCTTACCTGAGATTGTTGGTGTAGTATCGTTTGTTGGCTTAAGCTCATCGATGGTTAATTCAGGTGCTACTGTGTCAACCTCGAAGCTCTCTGGCTGAGATTCACCTGTGTTACCTGCTTGATCTGTTGCTTTTGCAACTACGTCATATTCACCATCTGCTAATTCAACTGATGGTGTATATGTCCATGTATCACCTGTAACTGTCGCTGGACCTTCTGCAACAACTTGACCGTCTTTGTCTTTAACAACGACATTTACTGTTGTTCCTGGTTCAGTTGTAC
>NZ_JBWYIW010000031.1:0-389 GCF_056779915.1 Acinetobacter sp. ANC_7513 | reverse complement strand
AAGGTACTGTTGTACAGTCACCCGCAGCAAATACACCTTTTACATTGGTTTCGTTGCGATCGTTAATCACAATCTCACCACGGTTGGTTAATTCAACTTGGGTTTCTTTTAAGAAATCCGTGTTGGGTAACAAACCGATTTGTACGAAGATCCCCGCCAATTCGACAGTGTGTTCTTCATCCGTCGCACGGTCTTTGTATTTCAGTGCAGTGACTTGTTTGCCATCACCCACAACTTCTGTAGACAACGCATTTTTGATGACAGTCGTGTTAGGTAAGCTGTTCAATTTATCTTGAAGTACTTGGTCAGCACGCAGCTTAGTATCAAACTCAACTAAAGTGACATGCTCAACAATACCCGCAAGGTCAATTGCCGCTTCAACACCAGAG
>NZ_JBWYIW010000030.1:0-390 GCF_056779915.1 Acinetobacter sp. ANC_7513 | reverse complement strand
AATTCACCACATCTTGACCAAGTTGATCAATGGTATATGGACCTTGAGGCGCGTCCGATGCACCATGACCACGTGTGTCATAACAAATCACATAATGAGAAGCTTTAAAAAACTCAATTTGTGATTGCCACATGCTGAAATTTGTCCCTAAAGAGTTAGAGAAAATAAGAGCAGGCTTGCTTGAATCACCAAAAGTTTGATAATTGATTTGCGCATCATTTGAAGAAAAAGTAGGCATAGAATCCCTCCCGACCTCCCTTGAGAAAAGGGAGGGGGTTTTTAATAGTTAAACACGTTCGATAATTAAAGCGATGCCTTGACCCACACCGATACACATAGAGCACAATGCATATTTGCCACCAGTTGCTTCTAGTTGATTCAGTGCAGTCG
>NZ_JBWYIW010000029.1:0-433 GCF_056779915.1 Acinetobacter sp. ANC_7513 | reverse complement strand
TGGAGGGCTCTGTTTTGGGCGGTTAGACCGAGCTGTTCCAATGCCGAAAAGATGTTGGCAAGCATGGTTATTATCTGTCTTTTATAATTTAGTAAGGCTAAAGAATTTCTTAATATTTAAACAAAAAACAGACACGATAAACAGGTCCTGTTACACAAAACACCCATTTATTGTGAAATAAAATTACAAATAAAATACAGATTTGATTTAGTAAATAATATAGATCAAGTTAATGATTACAAAAAAAGAGGCTGAAGTGTTAGCATCTTCAACCTCTGTAAACTACAAAACTAAGAACTTCTTATTTAAAGAATATGATTGAACTACTGTCCAGAACGAATGATGTAATCAAACGCTGACAGTGATGCTTTCGCGCCTTCACCAGTGGCAATGATGATTTGTTTATAAGGTACTGTTGTACAGTCACCCGCAG
>NZ_JBWYIW010000028.1:0-527 GCF_056779915.1 Acinetobacter sp. ANC_7513 | reverse complement strand
GTGATTTGTTATGACACACGTGGTCATGGTGCATCGGACGCGCCTCAAGGTCCATATACCATTGATCAACTTGGTCAAGATGTGGTGAATTTACTCGACCATTTAAATGTTGATAAAGCTGCATTCTGTGGTATTTCGATGGGTGGTTTGACAGGCCAATGGTTAGCGATCAATCATCCTCAACGCTTTAGTCATGTGATTGTGTGTAATAGCGCCGCTAAAATTGGCAATGAAAATGCTTGGAATGATCGTGCCGTATTGGTTCGTGAACAAGGTTTAGCACCGATTGCATCAACGGCTGCAGGTCGTTGGTTTACAGATCCCTTTATCCAAAGCAACCCAGCAGTGATTGAAAAACTTTCAAACGACTTAGGAGCTGGCAGCCCTGAAGGTTATGCAAGCTGCTGTGAAGCTTTGGCTAAGGCGGATGTGCGTGAACAACTCAAACAGATTTCGATTCCTGTATTGATTATTGCAGGTCAACAAGACCCTGTGACCACTGTGGCAGATGGTCAGTTTATGCAAGC
>NZ_JBWYIW010000027.1:0-715 GCF_056779915.1 Acinetobacter sp. ANC_7513 | reverse complement strand
TTCCAAACTTCAGATTGGCTTAAATCTAAATCTTCAATCGCTTGGAATAAGTCAGATACTAAACGTACAACGATTTGCTGAACACGTTCATCAACAGGACCTGTTGCAGTATCAACGTTCATTTTTTTGACTAAAGCATTAATTTGTTCGCGGTTCATACTATTTCTCCTTAAGTATGCTTGCTGTGTGGTGGCTGACTTCTAATGTGTTTGAGCTCGCTGCCACAATCCTTGTTTAAAATGACGCTAAAAAACCTCTGGATGTATTGATGTCATGGCCTGAATCAATCAAGCCAAGACACTTAAAACTTAACGATCATCTTCACGGATAGAAGATGGGTGGCGATTTAACGCCATTACTTCGATATTCATATATGGGTAAAGCGGAAGACCTTGTAAAATTGAATGAAGCTCTTCATTGCTTTCCACATCAAAAATACTGATGTTTGAATACTGACCTGTGATTCGCCAGATATGACGCCACTTGCCTTGTTGCTGTAACTCTTGCGAATACGCCTTTTCAACAGCTTTAATCTCATTCGCTTTTTCAACTGGCATATCCAGTGGGATGTTCACATCCATTCGTACATGAAACAGCATGTCTCACTCCTGATGTATCACGTCGCTTATTTGCGGCGAAGGTTGTCAATCTTGTCTAAATCCAACTCAATACCTAAACCATTGCCTTGAGGCAGATGTAATTCGAAATCACGATA
>NZ_JBWYIW010000026.1:0-736 GCF_056779915.1 Acinetobacter sp. ANC_7513 | reverse complement strand
TATTTATGAACAAATCCGTGGTCGAAGTGATGGAAATCCTCTTTGAAGAATGGCAAAACAAAAGCCCACTTTTTGCCTCTAGCCTCAGCCTAGACCACAGTGGATTACAACAACAATACGATATCCGACCCTTCATCATGCAAAGCAACGAAAGCGACTACGACTTTCTGACTCGCTTACTACGCAGTGAAGGCATTAACTGGCTCATTGATGAAGCGCAACCGATTGTACCGAGCAACAACAGCCCGATCGAAGCACAAAAGCTCCGCCTGATTGACGACAACAGCCAATACCAAGCCCTCAACCGACGCAACATCCGCTACCATCGTAGTGATGCGACAGAACAATTTGATAGCATCACCAGTTTTATTGGACAACGTAGCCTACAACCCACCGCAGTCCACCTACAACGCTGGCAAGCCACAGCCCTCGAACAAGAAGAAGGCGCAGGGTCAGTCCAAAGCAAACACCAACACAGTGACCACCAAGACAATGCCAGCCTAGGCCTCGAACAAGCATGGCACATCAGCCCTGCATGGATCCAAGACCTCCAAGGCGAAGACCAAGCCACCGCCTCAGGTAACAGCCAAGTCGAAAAACTCAACCAACACCTTAGCGACTACTACGCTGGACAAAGCAAACAATTCATCGCCAAAGCCAGCGTCAGAGACAGCCAAGTCGGCTACTGGTTCAAACTCGATGGACACCCAGAAATTGCACAACACAGCGGAGCTGA
>NZ_JBWYIW010000025.1:0-906 GCF_056779915.1 Acinetobacter sp. ANC_7513 | reverse complement strand
AGCTTTGGCGTTGTTTAAGCTACTTTCGAGTTGTTGTTTGGCTTCGCTTGCATCGAGATGGTTTGCTTTGGCTTGTTCTTGTTTGTAGGTGGAGATGAGTATGCCTTCGCCCGCTCGTACTGCACCCCATTGGTCAGTTCTGAGTTCGAAACCTTCACCACGTCCTTCACTTTCTGCTGTTGCTTTGGGATGACTGAGATTCCCTAGGTTAAGTTGGCTCGCCCCGTGGGTGTTTTGCAGTTGGGTGGAGATTTGTCCTGTGGTGTCATCAAAGCGGAGTTGTCCATAGCCTTCGCCTTGGACTTCTTTACTTTTAATCCCTGCGAGTTTTTTTGTGTCCGGCAGTTGGCCTTGACTGTCAAATCGGGTTGGGCTGCGTTGGGCTTCATGTAGGCGGCCCACCACAAAGGGGCGGTCGATGTTGCCGTCAAAGAAGTCGATGACCACGATTTCATTGATTCGAGGAAGGAAGCGTGCGCCATAGCCTTCGCCTGCCCATGGGGTCAGTACATCGACCCAAGCTGAATCGGTGTCGTTGTTGTTACTGCCGGCACCCCCATCAAATTGGTGGTCTTCTGCTCGGGTAAATAGGAAGCGTACTTTGATGCGTCCCCATTCATCGACATGGATTTCTTCTCCTGCAGGTCCCACCACTTTGGCGCGTTGCGGATGGGTGCTAGGTCGATGTTGTAGTGGGTTGTATTCGGGTACGGTTTTGATGTTGCGTCGTTGTAGGATGAGTTCGCTGGCTTGGCGTTCTTGGTCGCTGTGGGTTGCTTGGTTGGTGTTTGTCTTGTGTTTTGGCGTCCATTGGCTGCGTTGTAGCAGTTGTTGGACTTGTTGGTCTAAGTCTTTGGGTAGGTTGTTTTGGTTGTAGTAGCGTTTGCCAACAATGAGGAATTCTTG
>NZ_JBWYIW010000024.1:0-1084 GCF_056779915.1 Acinetobacter sp. ANC_7513 | reverse complement strand
GGATCACGACCATCAGCAACGAGTTGTAAAGCTTCATTAATTTCTTGTTGAAGTGCATCACGTGTTTCATCAGTGTATCTTGCTGACTCTTCCAACTCTGCATTGTCATTAAGTTTAGTCTGAAGTTCATTCGCCTTCGTTTCAAGCGCGACTAAATCCGCTTCAGTTGCTAATGAATCTTCAAACTCTTGTTGTGCATTGGTTTTTAATGCAGCATCCGCAGCGTCTAATTCATCAGTCGCTTTGATCACATCACCTTTGGTAACTGTTTTAACAGGATCACGACCATCAGCAACGAGTTGTAAAGCTTCATTAATTTCTTGTTGAAGTGCATCACGTGTTTCATCAGTGTATCTTGCTGACTCTTCCAACTCTGCATTGTCATCAAGTTTAGTCTGAAGGTCTTTCGCCTTCGTCTCAAGCGCAGTTAAATCCGCTTCTGTTGCTAATGAGTCTTCAAACTCTTGTTGTGCATTGGTTTTTAATGCAGCATCCGCAGCGTCTAATTCATCAGATGCTTTTTTAACTTCTTCTTTAGTTACATTTTTTGATGGATCGCGACCATCAGCAACGAGTTGTAAAGCTTCATTAATTTCTTGTTGAAGTGCATCACGTGTTTCATCAGTATATCTTGCTGACTCTTCCAACTCTGCATTGTCATCAAGTTTATTTTGAAGTTCATTTGCCTTCGTTTCAAGCGCGACTAAATCCGCTTCTGTTGCTAATGAATCTTCAAACTCTTGTTGTGCATTGGTTTTTAATCCAGCATCCGCAGCGTCTAATTCATCAGATGCTTTTTTAACTTCTTCTTTAGTTACATTTTTTGATGGATCACGACCATCAGCAACGAGTTGTAAAGCTTCATTAATTTCTTTTTGAAGTGCATCACGTGTTTCATCAGTATATCTTGCTGACTCTTCTAACTCTGCATTGTCATTAAGTTTAGTCTGAAGGTCTTTCGCCTTCGTTTCAAGCGCGACTAAATCCGCTTCAGTTGCTAATGAATCTTCAAACTCTTGTTGTGCATTGGTTTTTAATGCAGCATCTGCAGCGTCTAATTCATCAGTCGCTTTGATCACATCAC
>NZ_JBWYIW010000023.1:0-1202 GCF_056779915.1 Acinetobacter sp. ANC_7513 | reverse complement strand
AGGAAGATCTCATGGCTAAGGCTAAGTTTGAACGTAATAAGCCACACGTTAACGTGGGCACAATCGGTCACGTTGACCATGGTAAAACAACTTTAACTGCTGCTATCGCAACTGTATGTGCGAAGAAATTCGGTGGTGAAGCTAAAGACTACGCTGCAATCGACTCTGCACCAGAAGAAAAAGCACGTGGTATTACAATTAATACATCACACGTAGAATACGATTCTCCAACTCGTCACTACGCTCACGTAGACTGCCCGGGCCACGCCGATTATGTTAAAAACATGATTACTGGTGCTGCTCAAATGGACGGCGCGATCCTTGTATGTGCTGCGACTGATGGTCCAATGCCACAAACTCGTGAACACATCCTTCTTTCTCGCCAAGTAGGTGTTCCATACATCGTTGTATTCTTAAACAAATGTGATCTTGTAGACGACGAAGAGCTTCTTGAGCTAGTTGAAATGGAAGTTCGTGAACTTCTTTCTACTTATGACTTCCCAGGTGATGACACTCCAGTTATCCGTGGTTCTGCTCTTGCTGCACTTAACGGTGAAGCTGGTCAGTTCGGTGAAGATGCAGTTGTTGCTCTTGTTGAAGCGCTTGACACTTACATCCCAGAGCCAGAGCGTGCTATTGATAAAGCATTCTTAATGCCAATCGAAGACGTATTCTCTATTTCTGGTCGTGGTACAGTAGTAACTGGCCGTGTAGAAGCTGGTATCGTGAAAGTAGGCGAAGAAGTTGAAATCGTAGGTATCAAAGACACAGTTAAAACTACAGTAACTGGCGTTGAAATGTTCCGTAAACTTCTAGACGAAGGCCGTGCGGGCGAGAACTGTGGTATCTTATTACGTGGTACTAAGCGTGAAGACGTACAACGTGGTCAAGTACTTTCTAAACCAGGTGCGATCAAGCCACACACTAAATTCGATGCAGAAGTATACGTACTTTCTAAAGAAGAAGGTGGTCGTCACACTCCATTCCTTAACGGTTACCGTCCACAGTTCTACTTCCGTACAACTGACGTAACTGGCGCGATTCAATTGCAAGAAGGCGTTGAAATGGTTATGCCTGGTGACAACGTAGAAATGTCAGTAGAATTAATCCACCCAATCGCAATGGACCCAGGTCTACGTTTTGCGATCCGTGAAGGTGGTCGTACAGTTGGTGCTGGTGTTGTTGCTAAAGTAACTGCATAA
>NZ_JBWYIW010000022.1:0-2523 GCF_056779915.1 Acinetobacter sp. ANC_7513 | reverse complement strand
TCCCAAATTAAAGACGGTTCAACCATTATGATTGGTGGGTTTGGTACTGCAGGTCAGCCTGCTGAACTCATCGATGGCTTAATTGAACTCGGTATTAAAGACTTAGTGATCGTCAACAACAACGCAGGTAATGGTGATTACGGCTTGGCTAAACTGTTACAAGCAGGCGCTGTACGTAAAATCATCTGTTCTTTTCCTCGTCAGTCTGACTCTTATGTCTTCGATGAACTCTACCGTGCAGGCAAAATCGAGTTAGAACTTGTACCGCAAGGCAACTTGGCTTGCCGTATTCAAGCGGCGGGTATGGGCTTAGGTCCAATCTACACACCTACAGGTTTTGGTACTTTGCTTGCTGAAGGCAAACCAACCATGAATTATGATGGTAAAGACTACGTTTTAGAAAATCCAATTAAAGCTGACTTTGCGTTAATTAAAGCGCATAAGGGCGATCGCTGGGGGAACTTGGTGTACCGTAAATCTGCACGTAACTTTGGTCCAATTATGGCCATGGCAGCAGATATCACCATCGCACAAGTATCAGAAGTCGTGGAACTCGGTGCCTTAGATCCTGAACACATCATCACCCCAGGGATCTTTGTACAACACGTTGTACAAGTTCAACCTGCGCAGTAATTTGAGATTGGAGAAATAAAATGAGTTATCAAAAATTAACCCGTGATCAAATTGCTGAACGTGTTGCACAAGATATTCCTGATGGTGCTTATGTCAACCTTGGGATTGGTTTACCAACTAAAATCTCGAGCTATTTACCTGCTGACAAAGATGTCTTTTTACATTCTGAAAATGGTTTATTGGCCTTTGGTCCACCCCCTGCGGAAGAAGACCGTGACCCTGAGTTAATTAACGCGGGTAAAGAGTTTGTAACCCTGCTAGAAGGCGGAGCTTTCTTCCATCATGGTGATTCATTTGCAATGATGCGTGGTGGTCATTTAGACATCGCAGTCTTGGGTGCTTTCCAAGTCGCTGAAAATGGTGATCTTGCAAACTGGCATACCGGTGCACCTGATGCCATCCCTGCTGTGGGTGGTGCAATGGACTTAGCCGTGGGTGCGAAAAAAGTCTTTATTACCACCGATCATGTGACGAAAAAAGGCGAGCCTAAAATCGTTGCTGAGCTGACTTATCCTGCGACAGGTTTGAAATGTGTGGACCGCATTTATACGGACCTTTGTGTGATTGATGTGACGGCAGATGGCATGAAAGTGATTGAGAAAGTTGAAGGCTTATCTTTTGAAGAGCTTCAATCGATGACGGGTGCCAAACTCATTGATGCCACTCAGGCTTAAGACTGGTTTTAGGATCTTACACTATGAAAAACGCATACATCATTGATGCCATCCGTACGCCTTTTGGTCGTTATGCCGGTGGTTTGGCGCCTGTCCGTGCGGATGACTTAGGTGCAGTGCCATTAAAAGCATTAATGGAACGTAACCCTTCTGTGGATTGGAATGTCGTCGATGACGTTTTATTTGGCTGTGCCAACCAAGCCGGTGAAGATAACCGTAACGTCGGTCGTATGTCGGCGCTTTTAGCAGGTATTCCTTATACAGTACCTGCAACCACAGTCAATCGTTTATGTGGTTCATCACTCGATACCGTAGCAATGGCCGCGCGTGCCATTAAAGCTGGTGAGGCTGACGTGATTGTGGCAGGTGGTGTTGAATCCATGTCACGTGCACCATTTGTGATGGGTAAATCTGAGAGTGCATTTGGTCGTAGTCAAAAGATTGAAGACACCACCATGGGCTGGCGTTTTATCAACCCGAAGCTTAAAGAAATGTATGGTGTTGAAACCATGCCGCAAACGGCTGAAAACGTGGCTGAACAGTTCAATATTAGCCGTGCTGATCAAGACCAATTTGCTTTAACCAGCCAACAACGTACGGCTGCTGCACAAGCACGCGGTTTCTTTGATCAAGAAATCGTGCCTGTGACTATTACACAGCGTAAAGGTGATGCGGTTGTGGTGGCAAAAGATGAACATCCTCGTGCATCAACCACTTTAGAAGCGTTAACCAAGTTAAAACCTGTTGTAAAAGCAGACGGTACAGTAACCGCAGGTAATGCATCAGGGATTAACGATGGTGCTGCTGCGATTCTGATTGCGTCTGATGAAGCTGTAGAAAAATATGGTTTAAAACCTCGTGCCAAAGTGATTGGTGCAACCACCGTTGGGGTTGAACCTCGCATTATGGGCTTTGGTCCTGCACCTGCGATTAAAAAGTTACTGGCTCAAACAGGTTTAACACTAGAGCAAATGGATGTGATTGAGCTGAACGAAGCGTTTGCAGCACAAGCATTGGCGTGTACACGTGACCTAGGTTTAGCCGACGATGATGTACGTGTAAACCCAAATGGTGGTGCAATTGCATTAGGTCATCCATTGGGTGCATCAGGTGCGCGTTTGGTGACGACTGCACTGAATCAACTAGAAGCAACTGGTGGCAAATATGCATTGTGCTCTATGTGTATCGGTGTGGGTCAAGGCATCGCTTTAATTAT
>NZ_JBWYIW010000021.1:0-5571 GCF_056779915.1 Acinetobacter sp. ANC_7513 | reverse complement strand
ATAAAAAAACACCCCCTTGTATTGAAGGGGGTGTTTAGAATAATGAGCTGGCGATGACTTACTCTCACATGGGTAACCCCACACTACCATCAGCGCTAAGAGGTTTCACTTCTGAGTTCGGGAAGGGATCAGGTGGTTCACTCTTGCTATTGTCGCCAGCACAACTGTTGTGACTTTGCTTGGGTCTTATTCGCATATATTGTTTGCGTGCCTTTGCTTGGTCAAAGAAGTTATTAACAGCTATTTGAGTTGCTTTAATTTGTGCAGTTTAGCGTTTTATCTAACTAAATCAAGTTATTTGTCATGATTTGAACCACAACACCAACTGTTTGGGTGTTGTATAGTCAAGCCTCACGAGTAATTAGTATTGGTCAGCTTCATACGTCACCGTACTTCCACATCCAACCTATCAACGTTGTAGTCTTCAACGGCTCTTTAGAGGACATAAAGTCCTTGGGAAATCTAATCTTGAGGTAGGCTTCCCGCTTAGATGCTTTCAGCGGTTATCCCTTCCGAACATAGCTACCCGGCGATGCGACTGGCGTCACAACCGGTACACCAGAGGTTCGTCCACTCTGGTCCTCTCGTACTAGGAGCAGATCCTCTCAAATTTCCAACGCCCACGGTAGATAGGGACCGAACTGTCTCACGACGTTCTAAACCCAGCTCGCGTACCTCTTTAAATGGCGAACAGCCATACCCTTGGGACCTGCTTCAGCCCCAGGATGAGATGAGCCGACATCGAGGTGCCAAACACCGCCGTCGATATGAACTCTTGGGCGGTATCAGCCTGTTATCCCCAGAGTACCTTTTATCCGTTGAGCGATGGCCCTTCCATACAGAACCACCGGATCACTAAGACCTACTTTCGTACCTGCTCGACTTGTGGGTCTCGCAGTTAAGCGCGCTTTTGCCTTTATACTCTACGCGTGATTTCCGACCACGCTGAGCGCACCTTCGTACTCCTCCGTTACTCTTTAGGAGGAGACCGCCCCAGTCAAACTACCCACCAGACATGGTCCTCGCTCCAGATAATGGAGCAGAGTTAGAACCTCAATATTACCAGGGTGGTATTTCAAGGACGGCTCCATAGAAACTGGCGTTTCTACTTCAAAGCCTCCCACCTATCCTACACAAGTAAGATCAAAGTTCAATGTCAAGCTGCAGTAAAGGTTCACGGGGTCTTTCCGTCTAGCCGCGGGTACACCGCATCTTCACGGCGAATTCGATTTCACTGAGCCTCTGCTGGAGACAGCGCCGCCATCATTATGCCATTCGTGCAGGTCGGAACTTACCCGACAAGGAATTTCGCTACCTTAGGACCGTTATAGTTACGGCCGCCGTTTACTGGGGCTTCGATCAAGAGCTTCGCTTACGCTAACCCCATCAATTAACCTTCCAGCACCGGGCAGGCATCACACCCTATACGTCCACTTTCGTGTTTGCAGAGTGCTATGTTTTTAATAAACAGTTGCAGCGGCCTGGTTTCTGAGGCTGCCAGTAGCTCAAGGAGCAAGTCCTATCACCGCCGGCAGCGTACCTTCTCCCGAAGTTACGGTACCATTTTGCCTAGTTCCTTCAGCAGAGTTCTCTCAAGCGCTTTGGTCTACTCGACCTGACCACCTGTGTCGGTTTCGGGTACGATTCCTGTGTAACTGAAGCTTAGAGACTTTTCCTGGAAGTATGGTATCAGCCACTTCGCTAGTAAACTAGCTTGCTATCGATTCTCAGCATAGAGTACCCCGGATTTGCCTAAGATACATGCCTACAATCTTCCACCTGGACAACCAACGCCAGGCTGACTTAACCTTCTCCGTCCTCTCATCGCATTACACAGAAGTATTGGAATATTAACCAATTTCCCATCGACTACGCCTCTCGGCCTCGCCTTAGGGGTCGACTCACCCAGCCCCGATTAACGTTGGACTGGAACCCTTGGTCTTTCAGCGAACGGGTTTTTCACCCGTTTTATCGTTACTCACGTCAGCATTCGCACTTCTGATACCTCCAGCAGACTTCTCAATCCACCTTCATCGGCTTACAGAACGCTCCCCTACCACTTGCAATAAATTGCAAATCCGCAGCTTCGGTACATAGTTTTAGCCCCGTTACATCTTCCGCGCAGGCCGACTCGACTAGTGAGCTATTACGCTTTCTTTAAAGGGTGGCTGCTTCTAAGCCAACCTCCTAGCTGTCTATGCCTTCCCACATCGTTTCCCACTTAACTATGATTTAGGGACCTTAGCTGGCGGTCTGGATTGTTTTCCTCTTGACTACGGACGTTAGCACCCGCAGTCTGTCTCCCGGATAGTACTCATTGGTATTCGGAGTTTGCATCGGTTTGGTAAGTCGGGATGACCCCCTAGCCGAAACAGTGCTCTACCCCCAATGGTATTCGTCCGAGGCGCTACCTAAATAGCTTTCGGGGAGAACCAGCTATCACCAGGCTTGATTAGCCTTTCACCCCTATCCACAAGTCATCCCCTGGCTTTTCAACGACAGTGGGTTCGGTCCTCCAGTAAGTGTTACCTCACCTTCAACCTGCTCATGGATAGATCGCCTGGTTTCGGGTCTACACCCAGCAACTAAACGCCCTATTAAGACTCGATTTCTCTACGGCTCCCCTATTCGGTTAACCTTGCTACTGAATGTAAGTCGCTGACCCATTATACAAAAGGTACGCAGTCACATCACGAAGATGCTCCCACTGCTTGTATGCATGCGGTTTCAGGATCTATTTCACTCCCCTCACAGGGGTTCTTTTCGCCTTTCCCTCACGGTACTGGTTCACTATCGGTCAGTCAGGAGTATTTAGCCTTGGAGGATGGTCCCCCCATATTCAGACAAGGTTTCACGTGCCCCGCCCTACTCGACATCATCATGTAAGCCCTTTCGTGTACAGGACTATCACCTACTATGGTTGCACTTCCCAGAGCATTCCACTAAAGCTTACATAACTTAATGGGCTTTTCCCCTTTCGCTCGCCGCTACTGAGGGAATCTCAATTGATTTCTTTTCCTACGGGTACTGAGATGTTTCACTTCCCCGCGTTTGCCTTGCAACACTATGTATTCATGTTACAATACCTATCTTATGATAGGTGGGTTCCCCCATTCAGAAATCTCCGGATCACAGGATATTTGCCGCCTCCCCGGAGCTTTTCGCAGGCTATCACGTCTTTCATCGCCTCTGACTGCCAAGGCATCCACCACATGCACTTAATTACTTGACTATACAACCCCAAACAGTCGTTCGATCCTACAAGTAGATCGTTCAACATTACAGTTTGAAGTACTGTGTATCTAAACACTGTACAGCTTCAATTCAAATTCATATACCAAAACGCTTGATTCAGTTAATTTCGCTAGTTCTCATTTCAATCACTTCAACTCAATAACTTACGTTATCTCGTTTCCGCTCTTTCTATGAGTATGAACAAATTATTTCAACTCAAATATATGCTGTTAATGATTCACTACGTCTTCGTCAGATCGCAGTCAACTGTGATAAATCACAGAGCTTAATAATCAAGGCGTGCAGTATACACAGCTTTATTACTAAGCTCTATAAGCTATCAACTCGTTTGCTTACTACGTATTCGAATGAATACGTGGTGGAGACTAGGAGAGTCGAACTCCTGACCTCCTGCGTGCAAAGCAGGCGCTCTACCAACTAAGCTAAGTCCCCAGCTTATCATTTAGATCAATGTATCGTATGAGTATGTCATGGTGGGTCTGACAAGACTTGAACTTGTGACCCCACGCTTATCAAGCGTGTGCTCTAACCAACTGAGCTACAGACCCTCAGATACATCGTCATGAAGAACAACTTGTTGTGGATTCTTACCAATCGTCAATCTTTCGTTAAGGAGGTGATCCAGCCGCAGGTTCCCCTACGGCTACCTTGTTACGACTTCACCCCAGTCATCGGCCACACCGTGGTAAGCGTCCTCCTTGCGGTTAGACTACCTACTTCTGGTGCAACAAACTCCCATGGTGTGACGGGCGGTGTGTACAAGGCCCGGGAACGTATTCACCGCGGCATTCTGATCCGCGATTACTAGCGATTCCGACTTCATGGAGTCGAGTTGCAGACTCCAATCCGGACTACGATCGGCTTTTTGAGATTAGCATCCTATCGCTAGGTAGCAACCCTTTGTACCGACCATTGTAGCACGTGTGTAGCCCTGGTCGTAAGGGCCATGATGACTTGACGTCGTCCCCGCCTTCCTCCAGTTTGTCACTGGCAGTATCCTTAAAGTTCCCGGCTTAACCCGCTGGCAAATAAGGAAAAGGGTTGCGCTCGTTGCGGGACTTAACCCAACATCTCACGACACGAGCTGACGACAGCCATGCAGCACCTGTATGTAAGTTCCCGAAGGCACCAATCCATCTCTGGAAAGTTCTTACTATGTCAAGACCAGGTAAGGTTCTTCGCGTTGCATCGAATTAAACCACATGCTCCACCGCTTGTGCGGGCCCCCGTCAATTCATTTGAGTTTTAGTCTTGCGACCGTACTCCCCAGGCGGTCTACTTATCGCGTTAGCTGCGCCACTAAAGCCTCAAAGGCCCCAACGGCTAGTAGACATCGTTTACGGCATGGACTACCAGGGTATCTAATCCTGTTTGCTCCCCATGCTTTCGTACCTCAGCGTCAGTATTAGGCCAGATGGCTGCCTTCGCCATCGGTATTCCTCCAGATCTCTACGCATTTCACCGCTACACCTGGAATTCTACCATCCTCTCCCATACTCTAGCTTCCCAGTATCGAATGCAATTCCCAAGTTAAGCTCGGGGATTTCACATCCGACTTAAAAAGCCGCCTACGCACGCTTTACGCCCAGTAAATCCGATTAACGCTCGCACCCTCTGTATTACCGCGGCTGCTGGCACAGAGTTAGCCGGTGCTTATTCTGCGAGTAACGTCCACTATCCAAGAGTATTAATCTTAGTAGCCTCCTCCTCGCTTAAAGTGCTTTACAACCAAAAGGCCTTCTTCACACACGCGGCATGGCTGGATCAGGCTTCCGCCCATTGTCCAATATTCCCCACTGCTGCCTCCCGTAGGAGTCTGGGCCGTGTCTCAGTCCCAGTGTGGCGGATCATCCTCTCAGACCCGCTACAGATCGTCGCCTTGGTAGGCCTTTACCCCACCAACTAGCTAATCCGACTTAGGCTCATCTATTAGCGCAAGGCCCGAAGGTCCCCTGCTTTCTCCCGTAGGACGTATGCGGTATTAGCATCCCTTTCGAGATGTTGTCCCCCACTAATAGGCAGATTCCTAAGCATTACTCACCCGTCCGCCGCTAGGTCCAGTAGCAAGCTACCTTCCCCCGCTCGACTTGCATGTGTTAAGCCTGCCGCCAGCGTTCAATCTGAGCCATGATCAAACTCTTCAGTTTAAAATCAATAGTACCTAAAGGGTACCAATCTTGGCTCATCAATTACTGACAAAAAATTTGCTCAAATAAACTTCGAGAAATTTCTACCAATTATCAATGATAATATATATCGATCAATCAACCAGTAAAAATCCACACAAGTTGTTCTTCATAATCTCTTAATGATCTT
>NZ_JBWYIW010000020.1:0-6149 GCF_056779915.1 Acinetobacter sp. ANC_7513 | reverse complement strand
ATGAACGTGTTCAGCAAATCGTTGTACGTTTAGTATCTGACTTATTCCAAGCGATTGAAGATTTAGATTTAAGCCAATCTGAAGTTTGGAAGGGTCTTGAGTACTTTACTGATGCTGGTCAAGCAAACGAATTAGGTCTTTTGGCTGCTGGTTTAGGTCTTGAGCATTTCCTTGATTTACGTGCAGATGAGAAAGATGCTCAAGCAGGTATTACAGGTGGTACTCCACGTACAATTGAAGGTCCATTGTATGTCGCTGGTGCACCAGAATCAGTTGGTTTTGCACGTATGGATGATGGTTCTGAAGAAGGCAAAATTCCAACTTTAATTATTGAAGGTATCGTTAAAGATACTGAAGGTAACATCATTGAAGGCGCTAAAGTTGAAGTTTGGCATGCAAACAGCTTAGGTAACTACTCGTTCTTTGATAAGTCTCAATCTGACTTTAACTTACGTCGTACGATCTTCACGGATGCACAAGGTCAATATACAGCATTAACCACAATGCCTGTAGGTTATGGCTGCCCACCAGAAGGTACAACTCAGTTTGTATTAGACAAACTTGGTCGTCATGGTAACCGCCCTTCACACGTGCATTACTTCGTCACTGCACCTGGCTACCGTAAATTAACTACGCAGTTCAACATCGAAGGTGATAAATACCTTTGGGATGACTTTGCATTTGCAACGCGTGATGGCTTAGTGGCAACTGCTGTAGACGTAACTGATGAAGCTGAAATTGCTCGTCGTGGTCTGAAAGGTGCGTTCAAACATATTCAATTTGACATTGAATTAGTGAAAGACGTTGAAGGTGCGCCTTCTACTGAAGTTGAACGCCGCCGCGCATCAGCTTAAATCAATTAGTCGGAATCGGGATAAGTCAGTTATCCCGATGACTTCCCCTCAATTTGGAAAGTCGGAGAACGTCCATGCCACGTATTCCTGTAATTAATACCAGCCATCTAGATCGTCTTGATGAGTTACTTGTAGACAACTTTGAGACAGGTGAGTTTAAACTTCATCGTTCAGTTTTCACTGATCAAGCCCTTTTTGACCTTGAAATGAAATACATCTTTGAGGGTAATTGGGTTTACTTGGCACACGAAAGCCAAATTCCAAATAACAATGATTATTACACGACACACATCGGTCGTCAGCCAATCGTGATTGCTCGTAACCGTCAAGGCGAGCTAAATGCAATGATCAATGCGTGTTCACACCGTGGTGCACAACTTTGCCGTAACAAACGTGGTAATAAGGCTACTTATACTTGCCCATTCCATGGTTGGACATTCAATAACTCAGGCAAACTTTTAAAAGTTAAAGACCCAACAGATGCAGGTTATTCTGACTGCTTTAACAAAGAAGGATCACATGATCTTAAGAAAGTTGCACGTTTTGAAAGTTATAAAGGCTTCTTATTCGGTAGCTTAAACCCAGACGTCTTGCCATTAGAAGAATTCTTAGGTGAAACGACTAAAATTATCGATATGATCGTGGGTCAGTCTGATCAAGGTTTAGAAGTTTTACGTGGTGCCTCAACTTATACATACGAAGGAAACTGGAAACTCACTGCTGAAAATGGTGCAGATGGTTACCATGTATCTGCAGTTCACTGGAATTATGCTGCGACTACGCAACAACGTAAAGAAAAACAAGCTGGCGACAATATCCGTGCAATGAGCGCAGGATCTTGGGGTAAACAAGGCGGTGGTTCTTACGGTTTTGAAAATGGTCACATGTTGCTTTGGACACAATGGGCTAACCCTGAAGACCGCCCTAACTTCCCTAAAGCAGATGAATACTCTGAGAAATTCGGTCCTGCTATGTCGAAGTGGATGATCGAGCGCTCACGTAACCTTTGCTTATATCCAAACGTTTATTTGATGGATCAGTTCGGTTCACAAATCCGTGTACTTCGCCCAATTGCTGTTGATAAAACTGAAGTAACAATTTACTGCATCGCACCTGTAGGTGAAGAGCCAGAAGCTCGCGCACGCCGTATTCGTCAATATGAAGATTTCTTCAATGCTTCAGGTATGGCGACACCAGATGACTTAGAAGAATTCCGTGCATGTCAAGCAGGTTATGCTGGTATCGAACTTGAGTGGAACGATATGTGCCGTGGCTCAAAGCATTGGATCAATGGCCCAGATGAGGCAGCAAACGAAATTGGTCTAAAACCTAAACTTTCAGGCGTTAAAACTGAAGACGAAGGTTTATACCTTGCGCAACATCAACATTGGTTAGAAGAAATGAAACGTGCGATTAAAGCAGAACAAGCTTTAGCTGAACAAGGAGATAACGCATGAGTAACGCGAATCTTGAAGCAACTTTAGAATCAGTGAGCCAGTTCTTATTTAAAGAAGCGCGCCTACTTGATGATGAACAGTGGGATGAATGGTTAGAGTGCTATGCACCTACAGCATCGTTCTGGATGCCATCTTGGGATGACTACAATACATTAACTGAAGATCCTCAATCAGAAATCTCGTTAATTTATTATCCAGATCGTCAAGGTTTAGAAGACCGCGTGTTCCGTATCAAAACTGAACGCTCTTCTGCAACAATGCCTGATACACGTACAAGCCACAATATTAACAACATTGAAATACTTGAACGTCATGAAGATAAGGTTGTTGTTCGTTTCAACTGGAACACTTTAAGTTACCGCTACCAAAAGTCATACAGCTACTTTGGTATGTCACGCTACGAAATCAATTTGTCTGGTGAAAAACCACAAATTTTAAATAAATATGTGGTACTCAAAAATGATTACATCAATCAAGTAATCGACGTATATCACCTGTAATTAGTAAATAACAAGTTCAGTAACTACCAAATGGAATTTTGGTAGTTACACCAAAAAATTGTTCAAAAGATTCTTAAAGGATATTCAGCCATGTCAAACCATAATGTTGCACTTCAATTTGAAGATGGCGTAACCCGATTTATTTCAGTTGCACAAGGCGAAACGCTTTCTGACGCTGCATATCGTCAAAAGATTAATATTCCGCTGGATTGCCGTGATGGTGCATGTGGTACTTGTCGAGCTTTTTGTGAGTCTGGCAGCTATGACATGCCTGAAGAAACTTATATTGAAGATGCACTTACACCAGAAGAGGCTGAGCAAGGCTATATCTTAGCTTGCCAGTGCCGTCCTACTTCAGATGCAGTTTTCCAAATTCAAGCATCATCTGATGTATGTAAAACTCAAATTCATCAATATCAAGGTACGCTTTCTCGTGTAGAAAACTTATCTGAATCTACAATTACCTTTGATATTCAACTAGACGAGGGTCAGCCAGATATCAATTTCCTTGCTGGTCAGTATGTAAATGTAGGTATTCCTGGATCAACTGAAACACGTTCATACTCTTTCAGCTCTAAGCCAGGCAACCGTTTGACCGGCTTTGTTGTTCGTAACGTTCCTAACGGTAAAATGAGTAGCTTCTTAAGCAGCGAAGCGAAAGTCGGCGACAAAATGACATTCACTGGTCCATTTGGTAGCTTCTACTTACGTAATGTAGTACGCCCTGTAGTAATGCTTGCTGGTGGTACAGGTATTGCTCCATTTATGTCGATGCTTCAAGTATTAGAAGAAAAAGGTTCTGAACATCCAGTACGTTTAGTTTTTGGTGTAACCAATGACTTTGACCTAGTTGCTATTGAAGAACTCAACAAACTTCAAGAAAAACTTGATTGGTTTGAATACCGTACCGTAGTTGCAAACCCAGAATCTGCACACGAACGTAAAGGTTATGTGACAGGTCACATTGAAACTGAATGGCTCAACGGTGGTGATGTAGACGTTTACCTCTGTGGTCCTGTTCCTATGGTAGATGCAGTTCGTGGTTGGTTAGATGCTGAAGGCGTTAAACCTGCAAACTTCTTATTCGAAAAATTCTCTGCGAATTAAAGTGGAGAGGAACATGAATCAAAGATTTGAAAATAAAATCGTAATCGTTACTGGTGCCGCTCAAGGCATCGGTCGCGGTGTTGCTCTTCAAGCAGCTAGCGAAGGTGCAAAAGTTGTACTGGCTGACCGTGCTGAATACGTGAAGACCACACTTGAAGAAATTACGACTCAAGGTGGCACAGGTGTTACTGTCTTAGCTGATCTTGAAACCTATGCTGGTGCACAATCCGTTGTAAATAAAGCGATCGAGACTTTTGGCCGAATTGATGTGCTGATCAACAATGTTGGTGGTGCGATTTGGATGAAACCTTTTGAAGAGTTTTCTGAAGAGGAAATTATTAAAGAGATCAATCGTTCTTTATTTCCTACTTTATGGAGTTGTCGTGCAGTTTTACCACACATGCAACACCAAAAATCTGGTGTGATCGTGAATGTATCATCTATCGCCACATGTGGAATTAACCGTCTTCCATATTCTGCAGCTAAAGGTGGTGTAAATAGTTTTACTCAATCAATGGCATTTGCACATGCTAAAGATGGTATCCGCATCAATGCTGTGGCTACAGGTGGTACTGAAGCTCCACCACGTGTAATTCCACGTAATACTTCACCACTATCTGAGCAAGATCAAGCTTGGATGCAAGAAGTGGTTGATCAAACAATTGACCGCAGCTACATGAAACGCTATGGCACTATTCAAGAACAAGTAAATGCTATTTTGTTCCTTGCTTCAGATGAGTCTTCATACATTACAGGCACAGTCGTACCTGTAGGTGGTGGTGATCAGGGTTAACCCTGATCACGGACTCTTTAAATTCACAGGATCATTGACGCAAGGAGGCAAATACAATGGCAACCCTGTTTAAAACACTAAAAGAAGATTGGTCTATTTCCGCCACTGTCGCCGGCTTTTTAGCTGTATTGATTTCATATGCCGGACCATTAATTATTTTCTTTCAAGCAGCACAACAAGCCCAAGTTTCACCAGACATGATGATTTCATGGATTTGGGGTATCTCAATTGGTGCTGCTGTAGCTGGAATTCTATTATCAATAAAATTTAAAGTTCCTGTCATTACCGCTTGGTCGGCACCTGGTACTGCTCTGCTAGTCACACTTTTTCCAGATATATCACTGAATGAAGCAGTTGCTGCATATATCACTACAGCTGTAGTGATTTTCATCATTGGTATTACCGGATATTTCGACAAACTATTGGCTTTGATACCGCAATCAGTGGCTGCAGGAATGATGGCGGGTATCTTATGTCAGTTCGGATTTGGTCTTTTTACCGCGACCAATACCATGCCATATATCGTGTTTGGAATGCTTATTTCGTATCTGATTGCTAAGCGTTTAACACCTCGATATGCCATGCTTTTTGTATTGGCAGCTGGTATTTTCATGAGTTTAGTCCTCGGAAAATTCAATGCTGTGAATATGGAGTTTTCACTTGCAATACCCCAATTCATTGCGCCCGAGTGGACGCTTAACTCTTTTCTAAATCTTGCAGTACCTCTTATTTTAGTCAGCCTTTCTGGTCAATTTTTACCTGGCATGGCAATTTTGAAATTAAGTGGCTATGACATTCAAGCAAAACCCATTATTACCACTACCAGTATCGCATCGTTAGCTGTTGCTTGTGTGGGCGGAATCACCATTGTCCTGGCATCAATAACAGCCGCACTCTGTACAGGAAAAGATGCACATGAGCTCAAAGAGAAACGTTATATCGCAGGTATTGCGAACGGTATTTTCTATATTTTAGGTGGTTTATTTGCAGGCAGCATTGTGATGCTTTTTAGCTTACTGCCTAAAGAACTTGTTGCTGCATTAGCAGGTTTAGCACTTTTAGGTGCTATTGCTACAAATTTACACGTTGCTATGTTCCAAGAAAAGGATCGTGACGCAGCTCTCCTTACTTTCTTGGCGACTGTTTCAGGTATGCAATTTTTAGGTTTAAGTTCAGTTTTTTGGGGAATCTGTATTGGTATTTTAGCGCACGTGATTTTAACGAAGCGTCAAAATACTACCCCATCATCGTCTACATCGACCTGATCATATTAAAGGTAAATGTAGATCGTTTGTTTAGGAAGTGATTATGATTGATAAAAGCTCAGCGTCTTTAACCGAAGCCCTCTCCCAAATTAAAGACGGTTCAACCATTATGATTGGTGGGTTTGGTACTGCAGGTCAGCCTGCTGAACTCATCGATGGCTTAATTGAACTCG
>NZ_JBWYIW010000019.1:0-9700 GCF_056779915.1 Acinetobacter sp. ANC_7513 | reverse complement strand
CTTATTTGCGGCGAAGGTTGTCAATCTTGTCTAAATCCAACTCAATACCTAAACCATTGCCTTGAGGCAGATGTAATTCGAAATCACGATATTGAAGCGGGGTCTTTAAAATTTCGTCAGTTAACAGCAATGGACCAAACAATTCAGTGCCATATGCCAAATTCTCAAAGGTCGAGAACAAATGTGCAGAAGCGATGGTGCCAACAGAACCTTCAAGCATCGTGCCACCATACAGATCTACACCAGCGAGGTTTGCAATGGTTGCTACATCACGACCTTCGAGTAGGCCACCAGACTGAGCAACTTTTACAGCAAACACAGAAGCAGCATTACGCTTCGCTAAACGATAAGCTGTACTTGGACCCATCAATGACTCATCCGCCATGATGGCAATATCAAAACGACGAGTTAAACGCTCCATGGCATCAATATTGTCAATCGCACATGGCTGTTCAATTAGATCCACACCACCATCTTGCAGAAGCTGAATACCTTTGATCGCTTCTAACTCAGACCAAGCACGGTTCACATCGACACGGATAGAAATATCAGCACCTAACGCTTTTTTGATGGTGAGAACATGCTCAACATCTGCTTCTACAGCACGAGAACCAATTTTTAATTTAAAGAAGTTATGACGTTTAGCTTCGATCATCTTTTTCGCTTCAGCGATATCTTTATCCGTATCACCAGAAGCCAACACCCAAAGTACAGGGACACTGTCACGCAGACGGCCACCTAGCACTTCAGACAGTGGCAAGCCTAAACGTTGAGCTTGAATATCGAGTAAAGCAGTTTGAATGGCACATTTTGCAAAACGGTTGCCATTAATATTCTTCTTCAACACTTGCATAATTTGAGCAACGTTGAGATCAGTAAAAGTTTTGAGTAGTGGAGCAAAATAAGTATCGATATTGGTTTTGATACTTTCAGGGCTTTCTTCGCCATAGCCTAAGCCACCGATGGTGGTTGCTTCGCCCCAACCAATGAAACCATCCGAAGTTTCGATTTTAATGAGGACTAAGGTTTGAGTTTGCATCGTTGCGACCGCCATCTTGTGTGGGCGGATCGTCGGGATTTCAACGAGCAAGGTTTCAACTGATGTAATCATTTCCACTCTACGCATTCTTGCATTGTGTATTTCATGTGGTATACCTTAAAAGAATGCAAAAATAGAGTCGAAGATCATTTTTGCATTTTAATATATTTAAAAGGTATGGAAGTCATGGAGCTTAGACATCTACGATATTTTGTCGCAGTGGTAGAAGAACAAAGTTTTACAAAAGCAGCCGAAAAGTTATTTATTGCGCAGCCACCATTAAGTAGACAAATTCAAAATTTGGAATCAGAGCTTGGCATTGCTTTATTTGAGCGAGGTAGCCGTCCATTAAAAACAACACAAGCCGGTTATTTCTTTTATCAGCACGCAGTGAAATTACTTGCCAATGCTGAAGAAGTTAAGTCTATGACAAAGCGTATAGGTCTAGTTGAACGTACAGTAACAATGGGGTTTGTCGGGTCACTGCTTTATGGGCTGCTTTCTAAAATTGTATATTTATATAGGCAGCAGCAACCCCACTTAAAGATTGAACTTGTTGAAATGACCACGTTAGAACAAGTTAAAGCACTCAAAGAGGGGAAGATTGATGTTGGATTTGGGCGGCTTAGAATTTCAGATCCAGCATTGAAGCGAATTTTGCTTCGTGAAGAGCGCTTAATGATGGCAGTGCATGCGAGTCATCCTTTAAGTTTAAAAAAAGAAGGTGTTTATCTATCTGATATTTCTGATGAAAATATTTTTTTATACCCTAGCCATACAACCCCTAGCTTTGCAACTCAAGTCCAAGCCTTGTTTGCAGAATATAATTTAGAACCTAAAAATATACGTTTGGTGCGAGAAATTCAGCTATCTCTTGGTTTGGTTGCAGCTGGTGAAGGTATTTGTATTGTTCCAGAAAGTGCGAAATCAATTCAGCTATCCCATTTGCTTTACATCCCAATTTTAGATGAAACTGCAGTAAGTCCAGTATTTATGACGATACGTAATCTAGATGAGAGCGAGGACATCATGTCTCTAATAGATTGTATTTACCAAGTGTATGATTTAGAAGCAATTAAATATGATAGAAATTTAATTTAGATAGGGTCTAATACAATAATTAGACTTAGGTCTAAAGCTATTGGATAAAAAATAGCAATCAAAAATCTTAAATACTCAAAATAACTACGACTTTAGCTTATGCCCCGAAAAGGGGCTTAATTTTTTTTGATAAATTTCAAACAAATAATTTTAACTTTAAAGAAAAAGTAGGTTGCAATAAAAAATTCAAATTAGAAATTCTCAAAGAATTTTTTTTTTAAGTAATTATTCGTCTAATTTTTATTCAATCATAATAGAAATAAGCCCTCGAGATTATTTAGACCTTGAAGGTATATATATAGATATATTCGGTTTTGGACATTTTTTCAGCTTTACGTCAATGTTGCGTCATATTTTTGGAGAGTTTATTTGCAGGAGGCGCAACCTTGGAAGCAAACAAATTAAATATCAATCGTGTGATTGATGATGCT
Source organism: Acinetobacter sp. ANC_7513 (assembly GCF_056779915.1). Classification (NCBI taxonomy): domain Bacteria; kingdom Pseudomonadati; phylum Pseudomonadota; class Gammaproteobacteria; order Moraxellales; family Moraxellaceae; genus Acinetobacter; species Acinetobacter sp. ANC_7513. The sequence continues at coordinate 7,129 of NZ_JBWYIW010000019.1, read as the reverse complement.
AAGTTCACACCATTTCATTGGGGTGTATTGTTTTGGTGCTTATTGATTATTATCTTTGATGGTTATGATCTTGTCATTTACGGAGTTGCATTACCTTTATTAATGCAGGAATGGGCATTAACTTCAGTACAAGCTGGATTGTTAGCAAGTACAGCTTTATTTGGGATGATGTTCGGTGCTATGTCATTTGGTACATTATCAGATAAGCTTGGTCGTAAAAAAACCATCATGATTTGTGTGGCAATCTTCAGTGGATTTACATTTTTGGGGGCATTTGCATCAAATCCGACTGAATTTGGTATTTTACGCTTTCTTGCTGGTCTGGGTATTGGCGGTGTGATGCCTAACGTTGTTGCTTTAATGACTGAATATGCACCTAAGCGAATTAGAAGTACTTTAGTTGCTCTTATGTTCAGTGGATATGCAATTGGTGGTATGACGTCAGCATTATTAGGTGCTTGGTTAGTTCCACAATATGGCTGGAAAATTATGTTCTATATCGCTGCATTGCCTTTAATCGCATTGCCGTTGATTTGGAAATTCCTACCAGAATCTTTGATGTACCTGACCAACAAAAACCAAACCGAGCAAGTGCGAATTAATGTTAAGAAAATCGCACCTGAAAAAAATATTACTGCTGACACTCAATTTGTATTAGATGAAGTCACAGCAGGTGATGAAGCTCCTTTAAAAGCATTATTCCAGCAAGGTCGTACCTTTAGTACATTCATGTTTTGGATCGCATTCTTTATGTGTTTGCTTATGGTTTATGCTTTAGGAAGCTGGTTGCCAAAGCTTATGATTCAAGCGGGTTACTCGCTTGGTGCAAGTATGATCTTCCTATTTGCATTAAATATCGGTGGTATGGTGGGTGCAATTGGTGGTGGATATCTTGCAGATCGTTTCCACATCAAAAAAGTACTGACAATTATGTTCGTGTGCGGTGCACTTGCACTTATCCTTCTCGGCTTTAATAGTCCACAAATCGTGTTGTATACGCTAATTGCAATCGCGGGCGCTGCAACGATTGGCTCACAAATTCTACTTTATACATTCGTCGCACAATATTATCCGTCAACAGTTCGTTCAACTGGTATGGGGTGGGCATCTGGTATTGGTCGAATAGGTGCAATCGTAGGTCCAGTACTCACCGGTGCTTTGTTAACCATGGAACTTCCGCACCAAATGAATTTCTTGGTCATCGCAATTCCTGGTGTGATTGCAGCCTTAGCAATTTTCATGGTGAATCTGAAAAATTCAGTAGATGGTAAAATTGCTCAGGAAGAATCTGTACACTCTTCTAAAGTCGTAGAACAAACTCAGTAAAAATTCTTTATAAATAAGACAGCTGCCAGAAGGTGGCTGTTACTTAGACTTTTAAACCATTTTATTGGATAAGAGAGATTAGGATGATCTTTTCAAACAAACCTTTTACTTTAAGTTTAATCTCATTAGCTGTTTTAACATCTACTGCAGCATACGCGAATAGTCCACAACAGTCTGAAATAGAGCAACTACGTCAAGAAATTGAAGCACTTAAATCAATGATGGAACAACAACAGAAGAATGCTGTTGTACAGACAAAATCGATTGAGACATTAAAAACTGAATCTGTTAAACCCCAACCAAAACTAAATGTTGGTAAAGATACCACTTTTAATTTTTATGGAAATGTTCGTCTAGATGCTTCATATCAAGCTGAAGGTAGTGGGTTAGATCGCCTATATAATAATATTAATAAGGTTCCTTTAACCGGTAATAATGAGGCGAGTGATCAGCTTAAGTCGACTCTATCAGCAACACGTTTAGGTTTGGATATTCATAGTCAAATTAATGATAAAAAAGTTTCAGGTAAAGTTGAAGTCGACTTTTTGGGTGGAGCTGGATTAGATAATCTTCGTATACGTCATGCTTATATGAATTACGATAAATGGTTAATTGGTCAAACTTGGTCTAACTTTGCTGTGCCAGACTATATGCCTGAAACGATTGATGCCTTAGGTTATGTGGGTGGTGCTGTAAAACGTACACCTCAAGTTCGTTATAGTATGAGTTTAGCACCTGCAACAGGCTTGGTCCTTGCAGCAGAAGATCCAAAAGATGGATTATCTAAAATGCGTACACCTGCAGTCACAGCGCGATTGAATCATCAATTAAATGATGATGCTAAACTCAGTTTACGTACTATGGTCAATGAAAAGAAAACAGAAGTTGATGAAGTCGTTGCATGGGGCGTAGGACTTGGTATGCAATATAAATTAGCTCCTTCAACTACACTGAAAGCTGACTACTATCATGTAAAAGGAGATAGCAGTTTCGTTTCATGGACGAATCCTGGTATCAGCCGTAGCTCATCTGGTGAAATTTTAGATGAGAATGAATTTGACTCAATTACCATAGGTCTAACGCAGCAATTTAATCCTCAATGGCGTGGAACTGTTGGTTTTGGTTATATGAATCAAGATGTAACAAATGCTTATCGAGGTGGTGCAGTAAATCTGACAGAGATCAATAAGGAGCTTTGGCAAGGTTGGGTCAATGCATTCTATAGTCCGATCAAACCGATTAGCCTTGGATTGGAATATGTGTATGGTGAGCGTAAAGCTGTAGTATCTGCACCAAATGGTTCTAACACAGGTGAGGATAATCGTGTAAGTGCTGTAGCAATTTATAATTTCTAAATTATTCAAACTTGAATGATGATAAAAAGAGCGATTTTTCGCTCTTTTTTTATGGGATGGTTTTAGAGAATGTCAGAATAGATCCTAGAAAAAATAAAAATATAAAAGTACTATGAGATCTGTTTTACTTTACATTCTCATCTACTAGGAGAAGGCGCGTTTCGTGTACGAATTAGATTGCAAATTACTCAGTATTTTTTTTCATGTTTACAAATTTAAAAGTGTCTCGGTTGCTGCTGAACAATTGCAGATGAGTCAACCTGCTGTAAGTAATATTCTTAATAAAATTCGACAACATTATAACGATCCGCTTTTTTTAAGAATTGGGAATGAAATGATCCCGACGGAATTATCAAAGCAATTATTCCCATTGGTCAGTGAAGCATTAAGTAAAGTTGAAGCGATTAATAATTTTACGATCGATTTTGATGAAGCTATATCAGATCAACAATTCACCTTGGCGATGACTGATGTTTCGCATTTAGTATTACTGCCTAAGATTTCCCAATATCTAAAAGCAAAAGCATCTCATGTCAGATTAAATGTGCGTCCAATAACTTCTGAAACAAGTTATCAAATGGCAAATGGTGAAATTGATCTTGCATTAGGATTTCTGCCTCATTTGGAAAATGGCTTTTATCAACAAAAACTATTCGAGCAATATTATGTTGTAATTGCAGCAAAAGATCACCCTCGTTTAACGGGAGATTCAATCAGCAAAGAGCAGTATTTGGCAGAATCACACATTGATATTGATGCGGGAATGGGGCATTACCATATTGAAAATGAGCTGTTAAACCTTGAACTTAAAAGAAATATTTTAATGCGATTACCAAGTTATCTTGGTGTTGGTCTTGTTGTTCAAGAAACTGATGCGATTGCTACAGTGCCTTATTATTTGAGCGAAGTTTTATTATCACGAGGAAATTTAAAAATCTTTGATGCACCTATTGCTTTCCCGACATATGGTGTTAAACAATACTGGCATATGTCCTGTCATCATAAGACCAGCCATCAATGGCTTAGACATATGTTTCATGAAATCCTTGTAAAATAACACTCATAAATACTCTATGAGCAAGCGATTGGGGTTATATAGATAGGCTATTCCTTAAACAAAAAATAGCCTAAGCTCTAAGCATCGTTATTAATTTTTAACTAAACCGCCATCCACTATTAAATTTTGACCAGTAACAGCTTTGGAGTACGGTGACAAAAACATTAAAATGGCTGAAGCAAACTCATCAGGAGTGACTACTTTACGCAAGGGGGTAGCGGAAGCAATATAATCAAAAACTTCCTGTGGCGTGCTTTTACTTGCATCAGTTTGTTGAAGTAAACCACCAGACAACATATTGACATTAATTCCAAACTCACCTAATTCATGAGCACATGTTCTCGTCAATGCGAGAAGGGCAGATTTTGCAGTAGTATAGTCATGATATGGCACAACAGGATTTTGCACCAAGTTTGTTCCTATATTCACAATTCGACCGAATCGATTAGCTTTCATGTCGGCTAAAGCGGCTTGAGTGGTATTAAGGGCAGCTTTGACAGCACCCTCAAACTGAGTGTGCATATCATTCCATTGTATTTGTGAAATATTTGGTCTTGCATCCCCGTTAAATTTAAATCTAACGAGTGCATTATTCACAATTGAATGAATAGCTTCACCAAAATGCAGTTTGGCAGCGTTAAACATTTCTGAAACTTGATCTGCATCAGTAATATCTGCTTGATAACTAAAAACTTGATCAGGATGTGAAAGTTTTAATGTTTTAGCGGACTCATGACTACTATGATAATTGACAACGACACGAGCGCCTTCGCGCAATAATGCCTTGGTAATAGCCAAGCCAAGGCCTCGTGCCCCACCTGTAACGAGTACAATCTGTTCGTTTATTTTCATTTACACACAATCAATACGACTTGGTGAAGATTGTATTTAAATAATAAGTAACTTCAACCTTTGATAAAGCAAAAATATTTATTTTTGAAATGAAATTTCTAATAGTTTGTGATGAATAAATCTGAGCTTGTCTAAGACTTTATCTGATAGCGTAAATGGGTATGCATCATCTAAACCCATACTGCGATTAAGTGCATTTAAGTTAAAAGTGATGGTTAACCAGTTTTGTAAAACAGTTTCAAAGTTTTTAGCACCAATCGGATTTTCTTCGATCGTCATACTTGGGAGATCAGCACGTTTAGATTGAACACTCAGACCCGCATAGTATGCTGTTTCTAAGGTATCCATCATATGTAAATAATGTGCCCAAGTCTCTGCCCAATCTTCCCATGGGTGAGCACTTGCATAGGAACTAATAAATTTTTTCTGCCAGTCTATGGGTGGACCTTCGTGATAATGTCGCTTTAAAGCCTCAGCATAATCTTGTCGTTCATCTCCAAACATTACTCTGAACGCATCAATCAGATCTGGTCGAAGCTGTTGAATGAGATCGAAATAGTAATGCCCGCTTTCGTGGCGAAAATGACCGAGTAGGGTTCGATAGTTTTCACCCATTTTTATTCGGGTTGTTTCGCGGTATACGACGTCTGCTTCGCTTGCATTTAATGTAATTGTACCTTGAGCATGACCAGTTAAAACAGGAAGATCTGGTTCGGGCATCAAAAAATTAAATCTAAGTCCAAATTGATCTTGATCATTTTTTTTGGGTCTCGGCATGATATTTAGTTGTTGCATCATATAAAGGAAACGACGCTTCGCATGCTCTAATCTGCTCCAATAGATGGTGTGATCAGGGTTATTTAAATTTGGAATAATAGAGGTTAGTTTGCAAGAGTCACAGTAAATATCAGAACTTTCTGCAGGAATCATCCAATTGCATACATGATGATGCAAATAATTAAAACAGGGTTTATAGAGTTTATTTTTGAATTTGGGATTAATAGATTTCCACAACTGACTAGTATGTTTATGGAAACTTCCCATTTCTCTTTCTTCTACAACATATCCTAAATTAATTCCACAATGAGTACATGTAGAATTCATAAAAAAAATTTGCCGATTGCACTGCGCGCAAGAAAAATATTTCATAAAAATTATTCATTTTTTTGAGATTATACCATTGCTTTTTTCAAAAAAAAATTTGTGTTTCTGATATTAAATAATGAAAATTAAAAGCAAGAAAAAAGATGAACAATAAGTAAGCAATGTATTGAATTTGTAAATAGCAGTCTACTTAAGATCATTTAGTTGCTGTATAAAATAAAATCAATTTTATTAAAAAATAGTGTGATGCAAATCACAATATATTGAAATATATGATTTTTAATCTAAAAAAATCTTGATTAGAAAACTAAATGATCGTTTAATGCTATTAAGTAAAATTTCTTTAAATCTATGGGTATTTTGTATATGCAAACTCAGATTATCTCAAAAAAAACCTTGAATAATACGATCACTTCAGAGAGCAATATAATTAAAATTGTTGAAGACTCAGTTGTAATGATCGACGTGGCTCCTGAAGATGTTCAAGAGCTCATTGTGAATGAAAATCAGGTCATTATTAAATTAAATAACGGGGAAACAATTACTTTAGATAACTTCAATTATGAAACTTCAGATCTTGTTTTCCGTAATCAAAACGGTGAAATGTATGTCCTTGATTTCAAAAATGTAGAATATAACCCATTAGAAAATATCGAAGCTTTATTAGAGGGCGGTGCTGGAACTGGTGCAACAATATTAAATAATTGGTTAGCTGGTGGAGCATTAGCACTAGGCGCAGTTGGAGTTGGCGTTGCTGTATTTGATGCAGCTAATGGATCAAGTGACACAAAACAACCTTCCAAAGATCTCAGCAAATTAGTTGATGCAATCAATGATGCTAAAAATTCATTAAATCAATTGGATGGTGATGAAAAACAGCGAGTTGAAAATGCTATTAATGATGCAGAAGCTGTTTTAAAAGACCCAGAATCAAGTCAAGAATTACTTGACCAGACGGCTGATGATTTAATTTCTATTGTTGAAGATGCTTTAAAAGATCAAGAAGCTAAAGATGCTGCTAAATTAGAAGAAGCAATTAATAATCTTGAAGCTGATTTGGAAAATGCAAAGGATAAGTTGGAAAATGAAGATCCAAATGATCCATATACTGATGAAACTAAATCAGAATTAGAAAAAGAAATTGAAGAAGCTCAAAAGCTTGTAGATGACTTCAATAACAATATTGGTGATAAGCCAAGCATTGATGATGTAAACAACGCTAGTGATGAACTAAATAATGCTGTTGATAATCTAAAAACTGAATCACAGCAAGAATTTGAAAATACGCCTGCTACAGAAGCGGATTTAGTCGCGCTTGAGACGAAGGCGAATGAACTTCAAAAGAAACTTGATGACAATGCAGAGTTGGAAGAGTCAGCAAGATATACTGATGAAACACGTGATGCACTTCAACAAGAAATTAATGAAGCTTTAC
>NZ_JBWYIW010000018.1:0-18739 GCF_056779915.1 Acinetobacter sp. ANC_7513 | reverse complement strand
TTACCCATGTGAGAGTAAGTCATCGCCAGCTCATTATTCTAAACACCCCCTTCAATACAAGGGGGTGTTTTTTTATATATATAAATTGAAATAAAGATATAAAAATAAAAGCCCTCATTAGAGGGGCTTGTATCAAACAATAGATTAAAGTTGTCGTCGAGCGTGTTTTAACGCAGTTCTTAGGCCTTCCTCTAGCGTTGGATGGTAGAAAGGGTGATCTAGAATTTCATCAACAGTAAGATCACTGGAGATAGCCCAAGCGAGCAAATGTGCTAAATGTTCTGCTGAATAACAAAGAAATTCTGCTCCGAGAAGTTTACGTGAGTATCGATCGACGTAAACCTCTACAGCCCCAATATTTTGTCCATTGACAATCGCTCGTCCTTGCTTTTCGTAGGATACGATACCTGTAACAAACTCATGATTGGCTTTACGCAGTGTGTGATAATTGGAGCCGATCCCTGCCATTTCTGGTGAGCTAAACATAATACCCAATGGGGTAAGACTTTTTTTATGACTCGATTGATGTTGATCGAGGCAATTATGAACCGCCAATTTACCTTCATAAGATGCTTCATGCTGGATAGGCGTTGCAGTAAAAGCATCACCTACGATGTAAATGGGGTAGTCACCAAGCTGTTTAGTGATTGGATCAACAGGTAATTTCTTTAGATCAATGAATTCATCATTTATATGCTGAATATTTAAAGAATCTAAATTCGTGGTACGACCAGTCGCAGATAATAGGTAATCAACTTCTATAGATTGATTACTATCTTTTTCGATAAAGTTAATTTGAACTTTATCTTCGCCTAATTTCTCAACCTGCTCGGGTAAAATCTCATATTTGATATTTAATTCTTTTGAGAATATTTCTTGAGCTAGCGTTTGTAAGTCTGGGCTAGTCAATGAACCAATTTTTTTACTGCGAGCAAAAACTGTAGTTTCTACACCTAGACGCTGCATGGCTTGTGCAAGTTCGATTGCAATGACACCGCTTCCAATTACAGCTAAACTTTTTGGTAAAGTAGGTATTTCAAAGACTTGATCAGAAGTTAAATATAAATGGCCAAGTTTTTGTTGCCAATCTTGATTTACTGTTGGTCTTGAACCAACAGCGATAATGAACGATTTAGCTTGGTATTTCTTATTATTAACATTGATTGTGTTTGCATTTACAAATGTTGCGCGACCTGAAATTTTGTGCGCTGTAGGCCATGAATTAACGTCCTTCAGTGTTGCTTTTGTGAATCGATCACGTAATTGCTGTACATGTTGCATAACATCTTTAGTGTCAATTTGAGAAGAAATTTTTAGCCCAAGTTGCTCTGAAGTTCTCGCATTATATGCAAGATTAGCTGATGAAATTAGAACTTTACTCGGCATACAACCTACTCGAGCACAAGTGGTATCCCACGGACCGTCGTTCACAATAAGTATATTTTGTGTAGTTTTAATGGCTTCTTTATAAGCTGAAATACCAGCAGTACCAGCTCCAATAATAATGATATCGTACATATTGTATTGACTAAGAATGATTTGAATTCACTATATAAAAAAACCTTCGATGAAGAAGTTTTTTTTTCAATTTATTACACTTAAACCTTTAACTTTTGGTGATATCCACATTATTGAAAATTTGTATCATTTAAAACTAAGTATTTTCATGGTTGTTATTGAAATAAGATGAAAGAAAAAGGCGCTTGTGCGCCTTTAAAATGAATAAAATACATTTATCTTATAATGATGTACCTGCATGCACACCAACAGTTGGTTTTACATTCATCGATGTGCAACCGAGTAAAAGAAACGAACAACATAATGCAATACAAATTTTATTCATGAATAAGTCCTAATGAATTTGCTTTATTAAATAGTAACGTAGAACGACTACCTGACTTACATACTAAAAGTATAGGTTTAGGTAGACTATTGTAATACTTCGCAAACTCATGAACATCTGCATCTGTTATTTGACCTGAAATAACAGGTTGGTAAATCAAACTGATTTTAGACTTTTCGGCTAAAGCTCTTAATTCACTTGCAGTTGTTTCGTTACCTGATTCTTGATCAGGACGGTTAACGATCACAGACTTAAATCCCTGCTGCATTAAGGCATTGAATTTTGTAGCCGTCATATGACCCGATACACTCACAGATGGATTAAGTGCTTTACTGAGCGGTTCTGATGCTGAATGACTTAGCGTTACGATACTAAAAATGAAGGTGGAAAGGATGAATCTAAACCACATCTTAGTCATCAAGCAAATCCATTTGTTTTGCTAATTGGTAAAGATTGTTAGAGCGATTTCCCGTACGACAGAACATTAATACTGGTTTTGGTAGCTCATTGAAATGATTTGCAAAAGTACGAACATCAAGCTCAGTAATTTGACCTGCAACTACAGGTTGATATACATAATCTAAGCCTTGAGCGCGTGCAGCTTCTTCAATTTGGGCACTTGTTGGCTGTTCTGGTCCGCCTTCCATATCGGGGCGATTATTAATCACAGATTTAAATCCTTTTTCAACAACTTGGACTAAATGTTCTGGCCCAATTTGACCAGCAAAACCTACATTTTCACTCATTGCGTCACTCCCAAAATAAATTAAAAGACTATGCTACTATCATAGCATCTCGCTCAGATATGAGCTTTGATCGACACAAAAAATTTAAAATAAAAATCGTATGAATACATGCATGGAGCACCTATGTACGATTACACCGTAGAGCCGCTGTACGTACAAAAAGCAAATGAGTTGATCGCTGCTGACCTTTATTTGCCTGTCAAAGTTAAAAGACCTCCTGTGCTTATTATGGCGCATGGTTTTGCAGGATTACGTCAATTCAAACTAATCCAATATGCGCAACGTTTTGCTCAATCAGGTTTTGCGGTTGTACTCTTTGACTATCGTTGTTGGGGAGGTAGTACGGGTAAACCAAGAGAAATGATCTCTGTTCGTCAGCAGCTAGAAGATTGGTATGCTGTGATTGCGCATATCAAATTATTCCCTTTGGTTGATGGGCACCAGCTTTTCTTATGGGGAACGGGTCTGAGTGGCGGATATGTTCTAAAACTCGCATCTGAGTTAAATGGGATTCGGGCTGCAATAGCGCAAGTACCCTTTGTGGACGGAAATGCCAGCAGTAAAATTTATCCAATTCAACATATGGCGCAGGCTTTAAAGTTATCGAGTCAGGATTTAATGGCAGCCAAAGTTGGACGTGTTGGAAAAAAAATGCCTGTCGTTCATCCTTATGCATTAAGTTTTTACCCGAGTCAGGATAGTTATCAAGGGTATATGTCGATCGTTGATTCAAACTATTATTGGAGCGGTGAGGTGCCTGCAAGAGCTATGTTGGACGTCATACGATTTCGACCGATTACTACGGCAAGAAGTATTAAAATTCCTGTGTTATTTATTGCTGCCAAGAAAGATGCAGTTATTCCCATAGAAATTAGTCGTGAAACGGTAACCAATATGGCACCTTATGTGGAATACCATGAGTGGAATATGACACATTTTGATATTTATCAAGTAAATTGGATGGAAAGCGCAATCAAGCTTCAATTAGAATTCTTAGATCAAAATAGAGGAGTAAACTCATGATTGTTGTTTGTCCATCTTGTGGCGCAAAAAATCGTGTACCTGAAGATAAAATCCAATCTCAGCCGAATTGTGGTCAATGTCATGAGCATTTGATTCCGCTTGCCCCTATTGAGCTGAATGAGCAAAACTTTAGCAACTTTATTACCAACAGTGATTTACCAGTATTGATTGATCTCTGGGCAGAATGGTGCGGGCCTTGTAAAATGATGGCACCGCATTTTGCTGAAGTAGCCAAATCAAATCCGCATGTGGTTTTTGCGAAGATAGATACTGAAGCGAATCCGCGCTTAAGTGCTGCCTTTAATGTTCGTAGTATTCCAACGTTGGTATTGATGAATAAAACGAATGAAATTGCTAGAATAAGTGGTGCATTACGTGCAAATCAATTACGAGATTGGTTAAATCAGCAATTAAATGCTTAACCAATAGGCCAATATTTGGAGTGACTGTGTCAGATTCTCAACTTAAGCCAGAAGGTACATTATCCCTTCAAACCATTGCTATGCCTGCAGATACCAACTGGAGTGGGGATGTTTTTGGTGGTTGGATTGTTTCACAAATGGATTTGGCTGGAGCTATTCATGCAGAGCGTTATACAAAAGGTCGCTGTGCAACCATTGCAATTAATCAAATGACATTCCTTGTGCCTGTTAAGGTGGGTGATGTCATTAGTTGTTATACTAAAATTTTAAAGCTCGGAAATACCTCAATTCAAATGCAAATTGAAGTATGGGATAGTCACGACTCTTCACGTCCAGCGAAAAGAGTGACAGAAGGTGTTTTCACTTTTGTTGCGGTGGATGTGAAAGGGGCAAAACGCCAGATTCCAGATGATGTTAAACAAAAGTTTCAAGAATCTCTAAGCATCTAATCACAAAAAATCCCAACATCGTTGAGATTTTTTATTAGGGAAACTTTTTTAGGATCAATATGATCATGAGCTTTATTGCTTAAGTTGAGATTTTGCAATCCAAGCCCAGAGCATTTCACATTGAATTGGCTCTTCGCCAGATTCATCTGTCACGATCACCTTGACAAGGGTTTCACCTTTTTCAGACTCTTGCATCTGTTTTTGTTGATCATCAGTCAATGTAGCGACTGCGGTCATCGCACCTTTAGATGGGCGTTTGAAATCTACTTTTAAGCTTTTTATTAATACGATTGAGGTATCGGGTACATTCATGCCGGTAACAAAGCCTGTAGCTGTTTCAGCGATCAGCGCCATTGCGCATGCATGCACTTGACCAATATGGTTTTGCATTGCTTTATGGTTTTCGATTTTAACGACAACTTTAGCATGACTAACTTCAAGATAACGTAATTTGGCGGTTCCCACCATTGGAACGACACGGCCAAAAGCTTTGCTCCACAAAGTACTACGGATACCTTGTGGAAACTTAGATGTCGCTTTTACTAACTTAGATAAACGATTGCCTTTTGCCATGATCAGTTCCTATGATGGAGCAAAGAGATTAGTCTTTGAAGTTGTTAAATTGAAGTGGGATACCGAATTGTTGTTCTTTTAAGAACGCCATAACTTGTTGTAATGTATCGCGCTTCTTGTCAGTGACTCGGATTTTATCGCCCTGAATAGAAGATTGCACTTTGATACCACTTTCTTTAATGGCTTTATTAATTTTTTTTGCTGTATCAGAGTCAAGACCGTCTTTAAGTTTAATCACTTGAATGACATTTTTGCCAGATGCTGTCATTTTTTGCGGATCTAGTGCTTGAACGTCGACTTTACGTTTATAAAAGTGATTTTCCAGCATGTTGTAAACTTGCTCACATTGGAAGTCACTTTCAGTCGAGATCTTAATTTCTTTATTTTTTTCGTTTAATTCGATCGAAACGTCTTGACCACGGAAGTCGAAACGCGTTCCGATTTCCTTTTGTGTGTTTTGAACTGCATGATTTACTTCAAAAATCTCTAATTCTGAAACAATATCGAAAGATGGCATAGTTTAGACCTTTACAAATAGAAAGAATATCTGAGATGCTAGGGATGTTTTCTTCATTTGCCAAGTGTTGTTTACATCAAAGGAGTGCGCAATGATCCGTAAACAAGAAATTACAACATTTGAGTTCCCAGCTGACGCGATTATCTGGGATGTACGTGATACAAGTGCTTATGCTGAAGCACATGTGAAAGGAGCGGTGAACCAACCGATTTCCACACTTTCAGCAGAAAGCCTGACTCAAGTTGCAGCGGATCAACCGATTTACATTTTATGTGGCGGCGGAAGTAAAGCACCACGTGCTGCAGAACTATTAGAAGGCTTTGATAGTTCACGTGAATATGTGGTCTTAATGGGTGGTACTCGTGCTGCTCGTGAGGCAGGATTACCTTTAGAGCAAGGTTAATCATGGTTGAAAAAAAGCGCCTTATGGCGCTTTTTTAGTTTCAATAAATCATGGTGATTGAGTTTTAGCCTGAAAATATGGCTTCTTTATTCTTACTTTCTTTCTAAATCGATGAACATTGAGTTTATTGAGTAAAGTTTCAGATACAGGGCATGCTGTTTTTAAGATTTGAGCCACTAGAATTTCAGCACACAAAGGAGCAAATAAAAAGCCTTTAGAGCCCAAACCTGAGAGTGTATAAATTTCAGTATCAGATTTAACCTGACCTAAAAGCGGAAAATAATCCTGACTTTGTGCACGAACAGAAGCTCTACCATGCCAAGAATGATGGTCAGGAAATTGTGCAGCAATATCTGGTGCGAAATCTGCAAGTAACCTGTAGTTATGTTCATGATCTTCATCAAGAACATCTTGATCATCTCGATTAGGGTAAAAAGAAGCACCTAAAATGATTTGATGATCATTTAAAGGCATACAGTAGCCACCATAGCTATATGCTTCATTTTTCTTGAACTGTGTGGATGAAACATGGTTAAACCAGCTAACTTGACCACGTATTGGTTTTAAAATCGGGAAATCATCAAAAAGATTCATACTTTCACGGGCACAACAAATAATCACATGGTCAAATTGATATTGTTGTCCAACATGATCTGTTATACCGACTTGATGATTGGCAAGTAGATCCCACGATTTGATTGTCGCTTGCTGAAATTCGATCAGTTCATTCGATAAAATTTCTTTAGCCAAATCATGCGGTCTGATTGTTCCAGCCTGTTTCAGGGTGAGGAATGCTTGGTTGAACAGGCTGTTTTCAGCGGCAGAATTTGCTTCGAGTATGTTTTCTGGATATTGATTTGCAAGATCGAGAAGTTCATCAACGTGTTTAAGAGGGATTTGATGGACTTGTGCTTCGTCAAAGGCTTTAAATTTTGAATAATGGTTCATCGCATGTTGCCATGCTAATGTCATCAAATGATCGGCACTTTGTTCAATAGGACAGAGTTTGGGATTCAATAAAGCCAGAGGATTTCCTGACGCGCCACTTAATGGCTCATGGCGGTCAAATAGGCTGACGCGGTGACCTCTTAATGCAAAGGCATAGGCACAACTTAAACCCGCAATTCCAGCGCCTACAATGCCTATACGGCGTTGAGAACTTGAGTGTGGTTTGTATTGGTAATCTTCGGGAGAGAGCTCACTTTTTTCAGCCTCTTCGTCTAAAGGCAGTAAAACTCCCTTTAGCATTTCACGTTTGTGTCCGAACCCTTTTGGGCGTGTAATTTTCACGCCGTGTTTTTTTAATCCTCTTTTGAGGATGCCAGCAACACTGAAAGAGGCAAAAGTAGTTCCAATATCTGATAGTCGAATAATTTGATTCAGAACTTGTTCTTCCCACATATCAGGATTGCAGGCAGGAGCGAATCCATCTAAAAACCATGCATTGACAGTGCTAGTTTTGGCAATAGCTGGAAAAACATCATGTGCATCACCTAACCAAATATCAATACTAAAACGCTCATCTGGAAAATGAAGGCGGTGGCATCCTGCAATCGGCAGTGGATATTGGGCAATGAGTTGATCTGATAAATGTTTCAGTTCAGGCCAAGCATTTAAAGCTCGGATCAGATCAGTCTTGCTCAATGGAAATTTTTCCACCGTAATGACATGCAGTTGACTATGATTATTTGGACGAATTGATTGCCAAAGTTGCCAAAGGGTGAGGATATTTAAACCCGTGCCGAAGCCAGTTTCTCCGACTGTGAAATGTTCAAATGGTTTTAAGTCCGATAGGCGTTCATGTAGATCATTACCATTGATAAAGACATGACGCGTTTCAAGAAGGCCATTGGCTTTTGAAAAATAAACATCACCGAAAACTTTAGAAACTGGAATATCGATTCCATCAACGAGTTGCCAATCGAGATCAGCAGTTTGAATGGCCTGAGTCAAAATTTGAAACCTTTGAAAAGCGTGTCAGTGGTTTACCACTGACGACGTCGTTTTGTATAGATGTAACTGGCAATAATAAAGCCGACAAAAATACCGACAGCCATTGTTGCTGCACCGTACAAAAACATTTGAGCACTACGTTCACTTTGAAGCACCTGAATTTGTACACCTAAATTATCATTTTTTAGTTGTAATTCTTGATTCTGTGCTAAAGCTTCTAGGTTTGCTTTTTCAAGCTGTTGGAGACGTGTTGCTTGGTCTTTGACTAAAGCCTTTACTTTTGCTTCTTGAAGCGCTTTATTTCGTGCAATTTGTTCAGCTGTAAGTGGCTTTGCAGGCGTAGCTGTTGCTGGCTGAGACTGTGCAGCTGGATTCGCTGGTGCAGCAGTAGTTGCTGCGGGTTCAGCCCAAGCTGAAGATACCAATGCAAAACTGATGAAAAGAGCAGAGCGTGTCAAATTCATCATCTTATTCATGTGGTAATGCTTTATTAAAAGGTTTTACGTCAATGCTGGCATAAATACCTTCTTTTAAAAAAGGCTCATCTGCTAACCATTCATCTAACGCTTCACGGCTTTCAAAATCTAAAATAAGGGTGCTGCCATAAAATCCAGCTTGTGGGTTATTACGATCTTTTGGCATCGCGCCAGCGACGATTACGCGACCTTCCTCAGCCAGTTTTTCAAGGCGTGCAAGGTGTTGTGGGCGTGTTGCTAAGCGTTTTTCAACAGTACCTTCTTGGTCGGTACACGTCACTACAAATAAGGGCATGGCGAAATCTCTATATCCTCTTTCAACACGATTATTCTTCTGCAGATTTAAAGTGTTTTCGTAAAATGATGAATTGAATAATGATAAATGAAAACATCACAATCATGTCACCAAAAGCAGTAAATTCACCCCAATATTTTCCATCCATGAACACGAAAGCAAAGAAAATATGCAATGATGCCATACCAACAAACATCGCGGCCCAAGCATAGTTTAAATTTTTCCATCCCTGCGGTGTTAAATTTAAAATAGGACCAAATAAGCGTTGAATGAGAGGTTTGCGGTCTTTACCAAAATAAGGTGAAATTAAGAAAGCACCAGCAAATACAAAATTCAAGATCGCTGCTTTGAGACGAATATAAAAATCATCACTCAACATGAGAGTAATCCCACCAAAAATCACCGTCATAAATAAAACAATCCATTGTTGTTTATCGAGATGAAATTTTTGGCGGACAAATAATGCACCGTAGACCACGAGCATAGAAATGATTAAGCCCGTTGTAGCAACGAGAATATGGTTATTATCGACGCCACCTGCAGAGCCGATCCATTGCAGTAAAGGGTGATTGTTATCTTTGGGATCGACAGTTTTGTAAAGCCAAAAGAAAATTATGAGTGGCACAAAGTCTAAAAGTGCTTTCATGTTAAAGTATCTATGCAGTTCAGGTGGATGGATTAGTATAAAAGATGCAAGGCGTAGATTTACACACACATAGTAATATTTCTGATGGAACTTTGTCGCCAGAGTTACTGGTTCAAGCTGCGCTCGAAAAAGGGATACATACCCTTGCACTGACTGACCACGATAGCATGGATGGTTTGGTTTTGGCTGAAAAAGTTGCAAAAAATCAACCAATTCAAATTATTTCAGGTGTGGAAATTTCAAGTCAGTGGTCTAGACCTTCGACCAAAAAAAGTTATGGTGTGCATGTGGTCGCACTGAATATGCAATCACCTGATCCTTTGCATAAGCTACTAGAACAACAAAAGATAATTCGAGCTGAACGTGCTCAACTCATCTGTGAATTGTTGAAGCCTCTTATTGGAGAGGATATTTACGCGGATGTGGTTGCGAAGGTCGAGGGTATACCTGATCGTGTGACACGAACCCATATTGCGAAGACGCTGGTCGAGAAGGGTCATGTTTCACGTCCGCAACAAGCTTTTGACAAATATATCAAGGAAGGTAAAAAAGCTTATGTTCAGTTTGAAGGACTTGGTCTGGAGGAAACGATACGTGTAATTCATGAGGCTCAAGGGTTTGCTGTTTTGGCACATCCTACCCGTTATGATTTATCTGCGACGAACATTCGTTATTTGATTGAAATATTTGCACGTTACGGAGGCGACGCAGTTGAGTTGCCACCTGCGATTGAGCCTACCTCGACGCGACAAATGGTAGACCGAATGATTGCCGAATTTGGGCTTAAAGTATCAGTTGGAAGTGATTTCCATGGAGATAATATGCCATGGATAAAATTGGGGAATATCCCTCAAGTGAAAGAGGGGCAGGTTGGCATCTGGGAAAGTTTTATTGTATAGAAATTCTCTTATAACAACGGATAAGAGAATTTCAGGCGGCGATAAGACATTCAGTTGTCATGAATCAAAGTAAGTTGTGATCTTGTGCTTGGATCGGTGGAGGAGTTGGTTTTCCTAAAGTCCCGAGTAGTTCAATCTCGATTGTACGAACCATGGCATCGAGTGGAAGATCATTACTTTGTGTACCAAAAGGCTCTTCTATTTCAGAGCTGAGCGCATCAAGCCCCAAAAACGTATATGCTAAAATACCGACTAAAAGTGGCGTCGCCAAACCGAGCACCGAGCCTAAACTAAATGGAAGCATAAAACAGAAAAAATAAACGGTACGGTTTAAGAGTACTGAATAAGCATAAGGTAAAGGAGTTGTAGCAATACGATCACAGCCTGTTTGAACCAAACTTAATTCAGTTACATGTTGGTTCATTTGTGTATAAATAATGTCTGAAATTTCGCCTTCTTTCAGTGACTGCATCAACTCCCATTGAATCAAACTTAATGTGTATTGTGGTGCATTGGCTTGCTGGTAAAGTTGAGTTAAAGCTTGTGGGCTCATGCCACTGGTTTGATGCAAAGCATCGGGACTGACTGTTTGATGACGAAGACGGTCACGCAGTACGTTAGCAAAAACAATCATATGCTGAATTACACGTTCACGACGACCTTGCGGCAAGATCCGGCAGTCTCGATCGAAATGTCGAGCATTGGCGATTAAGCTTCCCCATAATTTACGCGCTTCCCACCAACGGTCATAACATGCCGAATTTTTGAAACCTAAAAAAATCGACAATACTACTCCGATCAGTGTAAACCCAACCAAAGGAATTTCAGGGAATCTATAGAGATTTATATATTCAATTCCCCCCACGATTGCTGAAATCAGCATAACGATTCCAAGTGGAGGTAATACCTTCGGTAAGATGGTTCCACGCCATGAAAATAATAGTTTTAGCGTATCGGTTTGATCACGAACAATCATGTAAATCAATCTTTCATTTTTCTATGATCTTCACTAGTTCAGCGAGTATTGTCAATGATAAAAAATGGAAACTTCGAGCAATTTTATTCTGTAATTTATAGACTTATTCTCGGATCAGTTGGTGCTCCATAAAAGAGTAGCTGCCTTCGGTGGAAATGATGACATGATCGAGTAATTTAACCTCAATTAAATTACAAGCTCTACTTAAAGATTTCGTCAAATTGATATCGTCAATTGAGGGCTGAGGAATTCCTAAAGGATGATTATGTGCAATAATCACAGCACTCGCCTGAGTGTGGATGATATGTCGAATAAACTGATTAATTGAAACTGCACAGTGGTTAGTAGAACCAAAGAATAATTTTTTAAAATTAATTTTTCTGAGCCTTGCATCTAAACAGAGTACCGCGAAAATCTCTTGAGATTCGCCAATAAGTTCATAGCGAAGATAATCTTGAATTAAATCAGAGCGACTTAAATCAATTTGTTGGTTCAATTGATGTTGCAAGTAACGCCGTCCAAGCTCTTTTACAGCCATCAATTGAGAGTATTTAGTGTCTCCCATGCCATGGAACATGCGAATTTCGTCTATCGATGCATCAAACACTGCATTTAAGCTTCCAAAATGTTGCAACATCAATCTTGCTAATTCGACCGCAGAATGTTGTTGAGATCCTGATCTTAAAAAGATGGCGAGGAGTTCTGCATCAGAGAGGCTATGAGCACCTTGGCGGAGTAATCTTTCTCGCGGTCGTTCTTGTTCGGGCCATTGTTTGATCGAATTATTCATTATTATTCACTGTTTTAAATTATTTTAACTTTTGAATATTCACCAAGGTATATCTTGGGTGGCAGAATATTTAATGCTATTGTGAGCGCCACTGCAATAAAAAGGTGACGTGATCTTGAGTTTTGATCTTAGTGTGTTCTCCAATAAAAATATTATTCTTGCTGTTACTGGTGGTATTGCTGCTTATAAAAGTGCCATCTTAGTACGCCGACTTAAAGATTACGGATTTAATGTCCGAGTTGTAATGACTCAAGGTGCCCAAGCTTTTATTACGCCGCTTACCTTTCAAGCATTGTCGGGTAATCCAGTGCATACTGAACTTCTAGATACAGAAGCTGAAGCTGGAATGGGGCATATCGAATTAGCACGATGGGCGGATTTGGTACTTGTTGCTCCTGCCAGTTGTGACAGTATTGCCAAATTTGCTTGTGGATTAGCGGATGATTTACTCAGTACACTCTATTTGGCAACAAAAGCACCTGTTTGGATCGCACCAGCCATGAATCAACAAATGTGGGCGGCTAAAGCAACACAGCGCAATTTAAGTAGTTTGGTTGAGGATGGTGTGCATGTCATTATGCCTGAGGCGGGTTCTCAAGCGTGTGGCGATGTTGGATTAGGACGTATGCCTGAGCCTGAAGATTTAGCTGAACAGGTACGAGAATATTTCCATAAAGCGCAGCGTGCAATTGCAGAAAAATTTGGCTTGCTGGCGGGTAAAAAAGTGACGATTACCGCAGGTCCAACTCGAGAGGCAATTGATCCAGTGCGTTATATTTCAAACCACAGCACTGGAAAAATGGGGTTTGCTATTGCTGCTGCATGTTATTCAGCAGGTGCTGAGGTGACACTGATCGCGGGTCCTGTCAGTTTAGATACACCGAATGGAGTCAAGCGTTTAAATGTATCTTCAGCGAGACAGATGCTTGATTTAAGCATGAATCAGTTGGAAACGGGATGTGATGTATTTATTGCGACAGCTGCCGTAGCGGATTATCGTGTCGCAGAAGTTGCGGAACATAAAATCAAAAAAGCTGGTGATGAGTTAGCTGTCTCTCTTGTTAAAAATCCTGATATCGTGGCGACGATAGCTTTGCAAGACAAACGTCCATTTATGGTCGGTTTTGCAGCTGAAACGCGTAATGTCGAAGAATATGCCGCAGGTAAATTGGTGGCTAAGAAGCTAGATATGATCGCATGCAATGATGTTTCAAGAGCGGATATTGGTTTTGCTTCAGATGAAAATGCGATGACCGTGTTTTTTGCTGAACAATATGAAATGGAAAAACGTGATCTTGAAAAAGCTTCAAAGCAAGAAATTGCACAGCAATTAGTTGAAGCTATCCATGATGCATTACATCAAGAAAAACGACCTGTTTAAATGTAGGATATAAAAAAGACCGCAAATGCGGTCTTTTTTATAAGGGCAAACTTAATCAGATGATTAAGCTTGACCTTCAGCAGCGGCAGCTTGAGCACGTTGCATGTTTGCCTCGAATTCAGCATCGAAGTTAATCGGTGTAAGAAGTAATTGAGGGAAGCTACCTTTAGTTACAAGATCATTCACCGCTTCACGAAGGAATGGGAACAAAATATTAGGGCAATAAGCACCAAGAATGTACGGAAGACGTTCATCTTCAACGCCATCAATCAAGAAAATACCTGATTGTGTTACGTCTACGATAAATGCAGTTTCACCTGCATTCGCAGCTTGTACAACCACTTTTAAAGAAACTTCAAAATGAGTTGGATCTACTTTTTCAGCTGATGAAGAAAGATTGATGTTTAACTCAGGTTGCCATTCTTTTGTAAAAACCGCAGCACCAGGAACTTCAAAAGAAATGTCTTTTGTATAAATACGTTCTAATGCTAATTGTGGTTGAACTTGTTGTTCTTCACTCATTCTTAATTCCTTAGATTTAGTGATTATGCCAATAATTCGTCTAGTTTACCTTCACGCTCTAAAGCATAAAGTTGGTCGAAACCACCGATGAATTGATCTTTAATGAAAATTTGTGGCACTGTGCGGTGGTTGGTTTTTTGCATTAACTCAACACGAACCTCAGGTGCTTCTTTTGATAAATTAATTTCTTTGTACTCAATGCCTTTACGTTCAAGGAGTTGCTTTGCACGTACGCAATAAGGACACATCGTTGTTGAATATACAGTCACTTGAGCTGTCATTTTACAAACTCCTTAAGCTTTTTTGCTTTTTACTAAAGGTAAGCCTTGAGCTTTCCAGTTGCTGATGCCACCGTCTAAACGATAACTATCTGTATGACCGACTTGTTGTAGAGCAGAGCCTGCAACTTGGCCTAAATTACAAATGAATACCAATGGACGGTCCGCAGCTTTTAATTCTTCAACATTTGCAGCAATTTGACTATATGGAATATTACGACTACCGCTAATATGACCTTCACGGAAATCTTTAGCATCGCGCAAATCAATCAGCATCGCATTTTTAGCTTTCACTAAAATTCCGAGCGATTGTGGAGAAATTTTACGACCACTACGTTGTCCTTCAAAAACGAAAAACAAAACAATAAGGGCCCCTAAAATTGCAAATAAAAAGGGGTGACTCCCCATAAATTCGAACCAACGTTCCACAAATCACCTAATGACTAATTAAAAACTGCGTTGAGTATAACGTATATATATGGTGATCAAAATCACTGCTTCAAGGGCGTGCTTAAAGAAAACTAATTTTTTTGTTGCGCCTCAGTAATCTCATCTATTAGACGTAAATAACTTTCTAAACGCCTTTGTAAAATATCACCATTTTTGACACCTTCTTTAAGCGCACATTGCTTTTCGTGCGTATGGGTGCAATTGCGATACTGACAATGTCCTAAGAGCGCAGAAATTTCAGGAAAGCCACCATCGATTTTCTCATGATCTAAATGCCATAAGCCAAATTCACGAATACCTGGGGAATCGATTAAAGCACCATTTTCACCAAAACGAATTAAACGTGTTGAGGTCGTAGTATGTTGACCGAGTGCGGAGTTTTCTGAAATGACATTGGTTTTTTGATCAGCATCAGGAATGATGGCATTAATAAGTGTACTTTTCCCAACACCCGATTGACCTACAAATGCAACAGTTTGATTGTCAATACGTTGAATCAACTCATCTAAATTACCATTGGATTGGGTCAGGATGAAATCATAACCAAGTTGACGATATTCTTCTGCTAACAGCAAAATTGGATCATTTTCTTTCAGTAAATCACATTTGTTCAATACTAATAAAGCAGGAATATTGGCATCTTCACATGCAACCAAATAACGATCGATTAGGGTTGGTGCAGGTTCTGGTAACGGTGCAATCACGATGACGATCAGGCTGATATTTGCAGCTACTGGTTTTACTTTGTGATAACGATCTGGGCGAGTCAACAAGGATTGTCGCGGTTGAATCGCTGTGATAATACCTAAGCCAGTATTTGGATCTGCTTGCCATTTTACGCGATCTCCTGTAACCAATAATTCTAAATTGGTACGGGTATGACAACGCCAAACGCTATTCAGCTCAATAGGTTTCCAAAAAGGTTCTGGCTCACCTTCTTTGGTATCTGGTTTTATTGGATGTTGATCAGGTAAGGAGAGGGCTTGTACTTCGAGTTGTCGACCATAGTGTTGGACGACTAAGCCTTCCAAGTCGTGAGACGTGTCGATTTCTTCTTGACGTGTTTGATGTTGTTTCTGAATACGACGTTGTTGTTGCTCTGTCAAACGACGCTTACGAATTAAAGCCATTCACAACCTAAAAAACCTTGAAATTTAGATGGCAAAAATAGCATGATGAGCCCTGGATTTACAGCCAAGATCGGAATAATTTGCTACTATCCATCTTTAATTTAGCCCAATAAGATTGCACTTTATGAGCAGCACCCCAGATACCCGCTTAATTTGGATCGACCTTGAAATGACAGGGTTAGATACAGACAACGATCAAATTATTGAAATTGCAACGATTATTACGGATGATCATTTAAATATTCTTGCTGAAGGCCCAGTGTTAGCTGTACATCAGTCAGATATTATTTTAAATGCGATGGATGAATGGAATACACGTCAGCACGGGCAATCTGGACTTATTGAACGCGTACGCCGTAGTAAGCTAACAGCGCAAGATGCTGAGCAACAAACACTTGAATTCTTAAAAAAATGGGTCAATCCAAAATCATCTCCGATGTGTGGAAACTCAATTTGCCAAGATCGCCGTTTCTTACATCGTTTAATGCCAGAGCTTGAGCAGTTCTTCCATTACCGTAATTTGGATGTGTCTTCTGTTAAAGAGTTAGCAAAACGCTGGCGCCCAGAAATTATGAGTGGTTTAAAGAAAAATGCTTCTCATCTTGCGATGGATGATATTCGTGACTCAATTGCTGAATTGAAGTATTACCGTCAATATTTTTTCATCTCAAATAATTAAAGAGATCAGTTGCATTTTTAGAAAAGGGGCTGAGGCCTCTTTTTTTATAGATTTTATAAATGATCGAAAGAACCAAATATTAATTAAAATGTTTAAAAATTGATAGCAAAAAATAAACTGACTTTTATGCTGATGGATCTCAGAATAGTGAAAATTTAAGAATGATAACAGAGACTAAGTTATGCAAAGTAGTAATCCGATTTTAACCCGTGTAGAGACTGTATCCAATTATCAACAACCCATGACCATTCAAGGTGCGATTCAGAAATCTGTTGTATTAACTGTGATTTCGGCAGCGGTGGGTATCGCGCTGTTTATTTATAGTTTTATGACTTTAAATGTATCACTCGCCTATGCTAGTGCGATGGTGGGGGCGATTGGTGGATTCATTCTGGCACTCATTACTACTTTTAAGCCGAATACTGCTCGAACTTTAGCTATTCCATATGCTTTATTTCAAGGTGCTTTTTTAGGGGGTATTTCAGTCATATTTCAACTGAAATACCCTGGTGTTCCTTTAAAGGCCTTGCTCGCAACATTTGTCACGACTTTGGTGATGTTCGCGCTTTATCGGTTTCAAATTATTCGTGCGACTGAGAAATTTAAAGCGGTTGTGTTGTCAGCCACCATTGCGATTGCGATTGTATTTGTTCTCCAATTTATTATGAGTCTAGCTTTTGGTTCGAGCATTCCATATATATTTGATAATAATTGGCTAGGTTTAGGATTTGCAGCTTTTGTCGCCATTATTGCATCATTGAATCTAATTTTAGATTTCGACCTGATTGAAAATGCCGCAGCTCAATACGCGCCTAAAGCGATGGAATGGTTATGCGGTGTTGCCTTGTTAGCCACTTTAGTTTGGATGTATTTCTCTTTCTTGCGTTTAATTGGCCTACTGTCTAGTAATGACTAATGCAGTTCAGCTAAGGCGTGTAAAAAGATCAGACTGATGTCTGATCTTTTTTTAGCGTCTAATTCGGTTTAACAATTTTTTGAAAAAAGATGCATTATGCAATTTCGTAAATGCTCTAGACTTGGCATCATGCATGAAAATTAATTTGAGTGAGAGTCACATGGCACAAGGACTATTAGCAGGTAAACGTTTTTTAATCGCGGGTGTTGCGAGTAAATTGTCGATTGCATTCGGTGTTGCAGAAGCTTTACACCGTGAAGGTGCAGAATTGGCATTTACCTATCCTAATGAAAAAATGAAGAAGCGTGTTGATGACTTTGCTGAACAGTTTGGTTCAAAACTAGTTTTTCCATGTGATGTTGCTGTTGATGCTGAAATCGAACAGGCATTTGCTGAATTAGCAAAACATTGGGATGGTTTGGATGGCGTAGTGCATTCAATTGGTTTTGCACCAGCACATACTTTAGATGGTGATTTTACTGAAGTTACTGATCGTGAAGGTTTTAAAATCGCGCATGACATCAGTGCCTATAGCTTTATTGCCATGGCTCGTGCGGCAAAACCACTTTTAACTGCTCGTCAGGGCTGTTTGCTCACACTCACTTACCAAGGTTCAGAGCGTGTGATGCCAAACTATAATGTTATGGGATTGGCGAAAGCATCTTTAGAGGCTGGCGTTCGTTACTTGGCTTCAAGTTTGGGTGCTGAAGGAATTCGTGTAAATGCAATTTCAGCTGGTCCAATTCGTACGCTTGCGGCTTCAGGTATTAAGTCTTTCCGTAAGATGCTTGATCTGAATGAAAAGGTTGCACCTTTAAAACGTAATGTCACGATTGAAGATGTAGGTAATGCGGCATTATTCTTATGTTCACCATGGGCGAATGGTATTACTGGCGAAATTTTATATGTAGATGCTGGTTACAATACGGTTGGTATGAGTGCAGATTTAATGCTAACAGAATAAATCTCATCTTAATAAGAAATAAAAATCGGCAATTTACTGCCGATTTTTTTATATTTTTTAAAGTTCATTTATGTAACCAAGACTAGGTAAATCGTATTTTTTTTGATTAAATATTAAGAAATTCTTTAGCCTTATTAAATTATAAAAGACAGATAATAACCATGCTTGCCAACATCTTTTCGGCATTGGAACAGCTCGGTCTAACCGCCCAAAACAGAGCCCTCCACATCCAATTCAGTCATTCACAACTGAATAGCCAAGTCTTCCTACAACGCATCGATGGCAGCCATGTCCTTAACGAAGGCGTGCAAGCAGACCTCATCTGTCTCTCGACCAATGCCTTAATTCCACTCAAACAATTCATCGGCACACAAGTGGCCGTCGATCAAGTCACCGATCAAGGCACCC
>NZ_JBWYIW010000017.1:0-47011 GCF_056779915.1 Acinetobacter sp. ANC_7513 | reverse complement strand
TGTTCTTCATAATCTCTTAATGATCTTTCTAACATCTCGTCAATGCTAGAAGCTGGACTCGAAACACTTAACAACTCAGCAACCTGCTTCGCTCGTTTCCGTGTATCTCGTCGGTATGGGGTGCATTCTATAGATTTTTTCCTCCCTTGCAACCCCTTATTTCACTTATTTTCAACGGGTGTTGCTTTTTTCGACTAAAAAGATGAAAAACATGAATTTTCACTCGTTTTTTAATCATTATTCATATTTATTTTCATCATTCATTTAAGTTTTACGAATAATTTTCATTTTTATACACACTGGAGCTCATATATTTTGATGTTTTATTTTCCAAAATGTTTTTTTAGGCTACATTGAATAAAAATTAAGTTGAATTGCTCGCATGATGCGCTCCATTATTCTGATCTTTTCCTTTTTATGCGTTGCATATTTTGCTGTACAACGTTTTATTCATCCTCAATTAAATCACAATTCAACTTTAGATCGGCTTCAACACCCCATTGATCAACGCCTAAGATATCGTATTGGGTTTATTGACCCAAGATTTCAACTTGATACAGAGGCATTACGCCAAATAACTCAAGAGGCAGCGAATATCTGGGAAAATCAAACTCAACAAAAGTATTTCGTTTACGACCCCAATGCTCGTCTTACAATTAATCTCATTTTTGATGAACGTCAAAATGAATCCAATTATAGAAAGCATACGCTAAAGCAATTTGAAAATAGCAAATCATTAGCCGACCAAATGAGATTACAGCTAGAGCAAGAATCACAACAACTTGAATTTTTAAAACAGCAAATTGAACAGCAGCAACACAACTATAGTAATGATCTAGATCAACATAATAATTTCGTCCACCACATTAATGGCTTAAACACATCTATTACAGATTCACAACTTCAGCAGATCAATAACTCTAAGACACGGCTCACACAGCAGAAGCTTGGGATTGAAAGCAATATTGAACGATTTAACATCTTACGAACAGAACTCAACGATAAAGTTGAAAAATTCAACCAATCCCAACACCAACAACGTAAAGCTATTAATGAGTTTAACCAAGTTTTTCAAGCCAAAATGTTCCACAAAGGCGAGTTTAATGGTCGTGAAATCAATATTTATGAATTTCAATCTATAGATGAGCTTCGAATCACATTAGCTCACGAATTTGGCCATGCATTAGGTCTTCAGCATACTAATGACCCCAATGCCTTAATGTATCCAATTCTAGAAAAGCAGAATTTCTCCAATTTTAAATTGACTACTGCCGACCTCGAACTGCTAAAAAGTCGATAAAATCAGCGCCACAGCTCAATCCCATAATTAAATTACGGATTTAATTGAATAGTTTTGAATTCGTGTTAAGGTATTTTAAAATTAATCAGAGGAGAGAGACGTGAGTTATTATCATATTATTCTTGAGGTAAATGATCATATCAGCACGATCGAGGAAACTCGTGATATTGAAATATTTGATATTGTCGAGCTTCAACCTTATCTCTACTCAATTTTACTGCCATATTTCAATAAACAACTCATCGAACTCGATGATGAGAACATTAAATTCGAAGACGTCTTACATATTCAAATTAAGCAAACATTATTACCTATTCAAGATTTAATTGAAGAGGAACAACGCCAGCTTCCAAGCGATACAGATGTCACCATTACAGCTTATGAAATTTTTAACGATCGAGAATTAAGTCAAGATGTAACCTTAGTCATTTTTGACTTACTCGATGCTGTTAAAATCGATCGCTCTATTATTTAGAAACATCATCACAAAAAAAGGTCAACCTATGTTGACCTTTTTTAATCCGAGAACCTATTTATTGCATCATCAGCTGAGCCTGCTCATTTCTAAATGCACTCAATATCTGCTGTCCCGCTCGACCTGTAGGATTTAAGCCCAATCGGGTTTGCTCTTGACGAATTGCCTGTCGAGTTTTATCCCCAATTAAACCATCAATCGCACCAATATCGTAACCGCGCCGGATTAAATAGCGTTGAATTTCTCGGCGTTCTGCTCTTGATGTACCAGGATCATCAGTCGGCCAAGCTTTTGCAATTTTAGCTTTTCCTTGCAATCGATCTGATAAATGTGCGATTGCCAACGCATAACTTTCTGCTGCGTTATAACTATATATAGCATCAAAATTTTTAAATACTAGAAAGACCGGCCCAGCACTGCCAGCAGGCGCAAGCAACCCAGCTTGAGAAGATGCAGAAAGATTACCCTGAATTAAAGGGGAGCCATCCACTCTATTCAATCCTTGATTGACCCAATAAGACAATGCTTTCTTATTACGTCGCCCCTCACCTACAACTGACATTCCTGCAGGAATCTGCACTTCAAATCCCCAAGGTTGACCAGTTTGCCATCCTCTTTTCTTCAAAAAATTTGCTGTTGAAGCCAAAGCATCTGGAATACTCGAGACTAGATCACGTCGTCCATCACCATCAAAATCTACAGCAAGCTCATCATAGGTTGAAGGCATAAACTGAGTATGACCAAAAGCCCCTGCCCACGATCCTCTCAATTGTTCTTCCCGAACATCACCACGCTGTAAAAGTTTCATGGTGGTAAAAAATTCACCTCTAAAATACGATTGACGGCGCCCCTCACAGCTTAAAGTTCCCAAAGCTTGAAGTAATGGATAGCGTCCAGAAATATCACCATAGTTACTCTCAACTCCCCAAACTGCAACCACCATTTCAGCTGGAATGCCATAAGCCACACTTACACGGTCAAGTGTTTCTCGATGCTGTCGAAGTTTCTGTTGCCCCAATTGAACACGTTCATCATCAACTAAACCTGACAAATAATCCCAAATTGGCGTCGAAAATTCAGGCTGATAATTTAAACGTTCAATCACAGAATAGTCAGGAGTTAAATTCTGCGTGTAACGATCATACGTCGCCGAACTAACCCCTCTAGTGATCGCTTGTGATTTTAAATTCGAGATGCATTGCTGAAAATTAGGAGCGGATGACACAGTTGGCGTCATGGATGGCGAGGCTGTCACAGACTGACCATTAATAATCAACTCAGCATGAGTTTGAGATATCGCTAAAAAAAATGAACCTATCGTGAGTGCAAGCCGTTGCATAAGACCCTGTAATTCTAAAATGTTGGAATTATGTCTTTACCTTAACAGCTCACTCTAAAAATTAAAGCATCGAATCGTAAATTTAAATTCATACTTTCTACTTTTTTAAATTTATTTTGAAAATTTAAATTTAATAACTTATCCACAACCTAGTTTTAAATTCATTTGTTATTGAATTTAAAGTTAAACCGCCACACAACATTTAAATTCAAAAAACTTATCCACAGTCATCCAATACTGCAAATCAACCTAAATCATTGAAAATTATAAATATTAAAATAATTTAATTTACTCAATAGATAAGAATTTAGATATAAATCTTTAAATACATTTTTGAATTCAAACCTCAATAGTAACTTTGAATTCAAAATATCCTGCAAGCCTATTATTTTGAATTTAAACCCACTTTGAATTCAAAGTTAAGATGGCTCACATAAGCCATAATCAAACTTATACACAGTTCAAAATATGTATTCTAATCAGAACTAATAGTATAATTATTATGCAATTTTTTTAAAATTTCATCCGACCAATGGCAAGTGATTTTTAAAGAGGCGCAATCATGCCTTAAACAAGATAAATAAAAAAGCGACCACTCGTGTGATCGCTTTTTTTATCAGCAACTTAAAGTCTAGATGGTCATATCTTCACTTAATGCTAATGGGTTTGGTAAAATTTTCGACAATTGGCGACAGAGTGTAGTCAATTCTGAGCTATCGATTGGCATTAAGGTAATATGACCAATTTTACGACCTTCACGTTCTGACTTGTTATAAAGGTGCAAATGTGCACCCTCTAAAGCCAACACATCTTCAGTCTTTGGATGCTGACCAATAATGTTCACCAATACCGTTGGACGAATCATCTCAGTTGAACCCAAAGGTAAGCCTGCAACAGCACGGATATGGTTTTCAAACTGAGAGCACACAGCACCTTCAATCGACCAATGACCTGAGTTATGTACACGTGGCGCCATCTCATTGGCATACAAGCCTTTGTCCGTCACAAATAGCTCAAGCGTCAGCACACCGACATAGTTCAAATGGTTAAGCAAGCGAGTGATGTAATCTTGTGCTACAGGTTGTAGATCTACACTGTTCGGTGCAGGGACAATCGAGTGCGATAAGATACCATTATGATGGTGGTTCTCAGCCAATGGCCATGTTTTCACATCACCATTCTGACCACGTACTGCAATGATTGACACTTCACGCGAGAAAGTCACAAAACTTTCAGCAATCAATTCACCCGCAGGACCAAGTTCCGCCCATGCTTGATCAATTTGATCCGCAGTGCGTAAGACAAACTGACCTTTACCATCATAACCACCACGTGAAGTTTTTAGTACGATTGGAAGACCAAGTTCAGCGACCGCGTTTTGTAAACTTTCTAGTGATGTCACCGCTTTGTAAGGTGCTACTGGAATATCTAACTCATCAAATAACGCTTTTTCAGACAAGCGATGCTGAGCAATCGCTAAAGCCTGACGCGGGGGATGCAGTTGCTTGGTTTCAGTTAATACATCTACATCTGACAATGGCGTATTTTCAAATTCTAAAGAAAAGACTTCTGCACTATTAATGAAATCCTGTAAGCCATTTTTAGCTTGAGTTGAGATCACTGGACCCAAAGCAGCAGAAGGGCAGTCTGTACTTGCTTCAAAAAAAGTACATTGAATATTTAATGGAAGTGCCGCCTGCGCCATCATTCGACCCAATTGACCGCCACCAAAAATACCGATGGTTTTATCCATAAGATTTCTCTCGAATTAAGCTTGACCAGGAATATTTTTACTCGCAACTTTCTCAGTTTGCGCTAAACGAAAATCGGCTACATTCTTTGCAATATCAGGGCGAGTTAAACCTAAAATTTGTGCCGCCATAATCGCAGCATTGGTCGCACCTGCAGGACCAATTGCCAATGTACCGACAGCAATACCTGCTGGCATTTGTACAATGGAAAGCAATGAATCAACACCATTCAAGATCGAAGATTTAACCGGCACACCTAGAACAGGAAGATCAGTCTTCGCTGCGCACATACCCGGTAAATGCGCTGCACCACCAGCACCCGCAATAATCACTTGGATACCACGATCACGAGCTTGCTCAGCATATTCAAACAAACGATCTGGCGTACGGTGTGCTGAAACAACTTCCGCTTCAAAGGGTACACCAAGCTGATTCAACATATTGGCAGTGTGTTCGAGTGTCGCCCAGTCTGACTGAGAGCCCATGATAATTCCAACGAGAGGAGTGTCTTGTGAAGCGGCCGCATTCATTGCAATGTTTCCAGAGATTAAAGTAAGAGAGATAAATCTCGACGAGAGCCAAGCTTTAATAAGAACTCACTATTATAGACTGAAAATGAATAGGTCTAAAGTTAAGCTGATAAAATAAGGATTAAAAATATATACTTGTTAATAGACATAAAAATGAATTTTATGATTGGTCATTGTTCTGCCTCATCCACCTTAAACATCTGGCTCATTCAAGATAAATTGAAATTGAATTTGGATTAAACTGAACTAAGCCATTCAAATTAAAAAATAAAAAGGAGAATATAGAATGTGGTTTAAACTGAAATTATGGTGGAATAACCCTGCAGAAAATTTATGGTTTACACCAGCACTTGGAGCTTTATTAGCGATTTTTTTCTCTTTATTTGCAACTGCAAGTCGTTATTTTATTCCATCACACGCGGTTCCAAATATCAGTATTGAAACACTAAGTAGCCTACTGGATATCATTGCTTCGAGTATGCTGGCGGTCACTACATTTTCACTTTCGATTATGGTCGCCGCATTTGCTTCAGCTTCATCGAGTGGTACGCCACGTGCTTATAAGCTGATGATGAATGATGATAATACTCGTCTCGCAATTACCAGTTTTATTTCCGCATTTATCTATGCCGTCATCGCAAAAATCGCTTTAGGTTTACAATATTATGGAGTTTCGGGTCGATTTGTCTTATTCGTAAGTACCATTTTGGTTCTTATTTATTTGATTGTGACATTAATTCGCTGGGTACAAACATTGTCTCAGCTTGGCACACTAACCAATGCTATTTCTAAAATTGAAACAGCAGCATCTCAAGCTTTAAGTACATTTCGTACACATCCCAACTTTGGCGCTTCTGGACAAAAACCATTGAGCGACAGCCAACTCAAAATACACCCAAAACAGACAGGTTATTTTACTCATTTTGATATTGAGTCCTTAAATCTTCTTGCTCAAACTCACAATGCACATATTCATCTTGCTTTTCTTCCTGGGAAATTTGTAGACCCATCACTGGTTCTGATTGAAGTCTTTGCAGAAAATCTAATAGATGATGAAGAATTAAAAAATTTAGAACAACAAATTCATGAATACGTAATTATCGAAACGAACCGTAGCTTTTTACAAGACCCAAGATTTGGTTTATTGGTCATGAGCGAGGTTGGACAAAAAGCGATGTCAGCTGCAATTAATGATGTGGGTTCAGCAATTAGTGCGATCAATGCCTTAACGCGGATTATTATTGATAGTCAGCCAGATCCAGAACAGAAAACTTTTAATTTCTCGAATATCAGTGTCGATATGTTTGATATTCGTGAGTTTATTAGCAGTAGCTTTGCACCGATGGCACGGGACTGTATAAGTAATATCGAATTAAATCAAAGAATAATTAAATGCTTATCCATGATTGAAAAAAATGTATCTGAACCGGAACTACGGGAAGCTGCTCATGAAATGGCACATGAAATCTTGGCACGCTGCTTAAAACATTTTGATTTTGAACCTGATCGTCAAAGATTAGTTCGGGAATATGAAAATAACTTTAGTTAATCTTCATCCTTTTGAATCATGGTGTTCTAAATACAAAATAGACACAACCACATAAGCAAAGTGCAGCCCATACATAATCTAATTTGAAAGGCTGTTTAAACATGAAAATCATGAAAGGAACAAATACCAATAGCGTAACGACTTCCTGAGTGATTTTCATTTGTCCCACAGCCCAGCCATTTTGAGCCAGCATCTTGGTTGCAGGAATCATTAAGCTGTATTCGAATAATGCAATGATCCAACTAAATAGAATGGCTTGCCATAAAGGGGCATCATGCGGCAAAAATTTTAAATGACCATACCACGCCAAAGTCATAAAGCAATTTGCTAAAATCAGAAGCAATAAAGGTAAATAAATCATTTAAATCTCAAGTTAAATCGTCCGCGTTATTCTACGATTAAATCATTTCGTTTCATCATACTAGATTAAAAATATTCATATATTTTAGCTCATAAGTTTAAAAATTTATTTCTGCAAAATTTTACGGAATGCCTTCTAATAATCACTATCTTTTCACCAAGACCCTTGTTATCGTTGACATCAAATCAAATAACACATGACAACAGCACCAAAAAGATGTTTGTGTCGAAAAGAGTAGTGGAGTAAATCATCATGCATCTGCATATTTTGGGAATCTGTGGCACCTTTATGGGATCGTTAGCACTGTTAGCTCGAGACCTAGGGCACACAGTGACAGGCTCGGACCAAAATGTGTATCCACCTATGTCGACACAACTTGAAAATGCGGGTATTACCTTAATGCAAGGTTATGACCGTAGTCATTTGCAACCACACCCAGATTTAGTGATCGTTGGTAATGCCATGAAACGTGGAATTGACGCCGTTGAATACATGCTAAATCAGGGTTTACCCTATATCTCTGGACCACAGTTCCTTGCCGACCATGTGCTACAAGGTAAACATGTATTAGGGGTTGCTGGTACACACGGAAAAACAACTACTACCACGATGTTAGCTTGGGTATTAGATCAAGCGGGCTTGGAACCGGGTTTTTTAATTGGTGGTGTACCACTTGGATTTAAAGAAAGTGCTCGTCTAGGCGGAGGTCAATATTTCTGTGTAGAAGCAGATGAATACGACTCTGCCTTCTTTGATAAACGATCTAAATTTGTTCATTACCATCCAAAGACAGCTATTCTTAATAATCTTGAATTTGATCATGCAGATATCTTTGATGATCTCGCTGCCATTCAAAAACAATTTCATCATTTGGTTCGTACTATTCCAAGTGAAGGCCGTATCATCGCACCAATCACTGAAACGAATATTGATGAAGTTTTGGCACAAGGCTGTTGGACACCGATCGTCCGCACATCCCTCGAATCTCATGATCAAGCAACTATCTCTGCAAACCAACTTTCTGCAGATGGTACTCATTTCCAAGTCTTAAAAGACGGCGAAGTAAAAGGTACAGTCCAATGGTCGATGACAGGTCAACACTCCGTTGCAAATGCTTTAGCAACCATTGCAGCTGCAGAGCATGTAGGTGTTTCCATTGAAACTGCATGCGAAGCATTATCGAATTTTGGTGGTGTAAAACGCCGTATGGAGCTCCTCGATACCATTCGAGGTATTGAAGTTTTCGATGATTTTGCTCATCACCCAACAGCAATTGACACAACACTGGATGGTGCTCGTAAACGATTAGGCGAACGTAAACTATGGGCGATTATTGAGCCTCGCTCAAATACGATGCGAATGGGAAGCCACAAAGATGGTTTAGCATATTCTGCTCGATTGGCAGATGAGGTGATTTGGTATCAACCTGAGGGTTTAGATTGGGATTTACAACCTGTTGTTGAAGCTGCTCCGAATAAAGCTGTGGTAGCGCGTACTTTAGAAGAGATCATTCAAACTGTCGTGAATGATGCAGGCGAGGGGGATGCCGTTGTGATCATGTCAAATGGTGGTTTTGGTGGTTTGCATCAAAAACTCATTCAAGCACTCAAAGCAAAAGAATAAATAAAAAAGCCCGCTCTGCGGGCTTTTTTATTTATAAGCGATAACGTCATGATATTCATTATGAAAACGCTTAAACATGACAACCACATAAGAGCAAGTTGGAACAATTTTTAATTTTTCTGTACGAGCAAATTCTACAAGTCGATCTAACAATAACTTTGCAGTTCCTTGTCCACGTAAACGATCATCGACCCAAGTATGATCCGCTATAATGATCTGTGGAGTTTGGTAACGATAGCTGATTTCTGCAATTCTTGATTGATCTGCGTCCGTGAGATAAAACTCACCGCCTTTCACACTATCGATATGTTCAAACTGCATATGACTGCTCACTGTATGATTTTATTTAAACAGAACATCGTGGATTGCTTCATCTTTGTTGAAAACAGATTTAGCAAATGGACAAAGCGGTAAGATTTTAACATTCTTTTGACGTGCTAATTCCACCGCACGGTCAACAAGTTGACGTCCCACGTTTTGCCCTCTTAATGAATCATCAACCCAAGTATGATCAATAATAAATTTATCTTCACCTGCCCATGAATAAGTCATTTCAGCTAAATGATGGCCATCTTCACCAATAAAAAACTCACCTTTTGATCCATTTTCTTGATGTTTAATTTCTAACATTATCAT
Source organism: Acinetobacter sp. ANC_7513 (assembly GCF_056779915.1). NCBI lineage: Bacteria > Pseudomonadati > Pseudomonadota > Gammaproteobacteria > Moraxellales > Moraxellaceae > Acinetobacter > Acinetobacter sp. ANC_7513. Next base: position 37,447 of record NZ_JBWYIW010000017.1, on the reverse strand, counting down.
TATCCTATCATTCGTTATTAAATATAGATTAGAACGACATATTTACATAACACTATGAAAAAATGGGACAAACTTGTCTATCAATTACAAATTCAAAACTTTAATTTATTTTAAAAAAAGAAATATTATAAAAAACAAAAATATATATTGTCAGTCATAATCATTAAATGTTATTTTTTTAACATATAAATGTATTATTATTGTTAAAAAATTAATGAGTAAGTGAAATGGATATCTATTTAATATCAATTGTAGTATTGATCATCATTGCAATAATCTTATTAATTTCAATTTTTAAAGACAAATTTAATAACCCATTTAAATAATTTGCACACAACTTATAAGTGTGTCATCCTTTGTGCACTCGAAATCAAATGAAACGATTTCAACGTAATTTATTATCAAATTTGAACAAGGGGAGTAGCCTCCTCCAACAGTACTTAAATACTGTGTCAGAATATCGTCATTACACTTTGAAAGAAGTCGGTATCTGAGCATCATTTCGATTATCTAAAATGCATAATCAAAATGGTGTAGGCAAGACCTTGATCATGTTGTTTCAGAATTATTATCTGGCAACTGGTCGAGGTTTTTTTATGCCAAAATCAATTGCCAGTATTGGAGATCACTATGGAAACCATAGGCAATATTTGGCTTTATGTCATTTTTTTTGGCATCGTCACGATTATGCTCTTAATTGACTTTCTAGGTTTTAAACAAAAAGAAGGTCAAGAAGTTAAAGTTAAAACTGCTGCTTATTGGAGTATTGCATGGGTCACTGTCGCAACACTTTTTGGTGGTGGACTATGGCTATATCTAGAAAATACCGCTGGTATAAACGTAGCCAATACGAAAGTTATGGAATATTTTGCCGGCTATTTACTGGAAAAGTCACTCGCAATTGATAACGTCTTTGTGTGGCTAATGATTTTTGCTGCATTCGCTATACCTCCTGCACTTCAACGTCAATTACTCCTTTATGGTGTATTGGGCGCTATTATTCTCAGAACAATTTTTATTTTTATCGGTGCGTGGTTCGTTCAGGAATTTTCGTGGATCCTCTATATCTTCGGTGCTTTCCTTGTATACACTGGATTTAAATTCCTTAAAGGACAAGAGGATGATCCAAATATTGAAGATATGGCCATTCTGAAATGGCTACGTAAACACATGCGAATTACTCCACAGTTGGAAGGAAATAAGTTTTTCGTAAGGCAAAATGGCGTTCTATGGGCAACCCCATTATTTTTAGTGCTAATTTTAGTCGAGGCATCTGATGTTATTTTTGCAGTCGATTCTATTCCAGCGATTTTTGCGGTCACCACTGATCCTTTTATCGTCCTTACAGCTAACTTGATGGCTATCCTCGGTCTACGGGCTATGTTTTTCTTACTGTCTGGAGCCGCTTCAAAAATGCATTATTTGCCTTATGGACTTGGGGCTATTTTAATTTTTATCGGTTTCAAAATGCTTATGCTTGACGTATTCCATATGCCAATTTGGATCTCATTAAGTTTTATCGTGATTGCCCTTTCAATTACAGCATGGCTTTCAATTCGTTATAGTAAAAAACATCATCAAACGACCTTATAAGGTCAAACTTTGTTGGATTCAATAAAGCCTTCATCTGAAGGCTTTATTTATATCATTAGATGAGCCATCTAATTCACAATGCTTAACTTAGGCCATCGTTCCAAAAAACATTTTGACTTAACCCTATGTTCAAAGACTCCACGTGAAACCAAACGATTATTCCACCTTAATTTTAAAGTAAATAAATCTTCAAGCCCCAAAGGGGCGAGGATTTCAATATGATTATTCTCCATTAATTTGATAGCGATTGCGGTTGCCGTTTCTGGCCAAAAACTCATAGCATGATGTACTGAAGTATATGGATCAATTTGAGCACCTTCATCAGTTCTGTACCAATGATGTACCAGAGCTTGATTTGTAATGTCCCAATGAATATTAGGATATCTATGTTGAAGTGCACCCTTTAAATAATTTCGTCTCTCATCCATTTTTTCTGAAGGATCAAAATAAATGACATCAATTTCAGTTTCAAAAATGGAATAATTTTGATTATGTAAATAAGACCAGATCCAATTTCGAATCAAGCCCGCACTAAAATAGGCCGCACTATCAATCTGCCGTAAACACTGTAAAAGTTCATAGATATCTGCATTAGATCGTATTAAATGGCTTAACTTCTCATATAAGTCCATGGGTGAATTCACTTTATATATTTTGATTAGAATTTAATATTTCCACTCAGCTCTCCAATTTTAAATGTTAAGAGACGGTTGGCAAAGATCTTGCATCATCTCCAAAGAAAAAAGCTCAGTAAATTTAGCGCAGCTCTTCGGAGCTCTTTTTTTAGGAAATGACGATGAATATGATTCCCGCATTAAATCCACTCAGTGCACCTTGCCAATGTAGTTTCGACTTACAAGATTGGGAAATTCTCGCGCAATATTGGTATCCAGTGGCTCGTATTCAAGATGTTTCAACCACACCACATCAGGTCACTTTACTTGATGTAAAAATGGCGATTTACCAAACTGACAATGGGGAAATTCGATTAGTGCGTGATATCTGCCCTCATCGTGGTGTACCTCTAAGTAAAGGATGGGTAGAGGGTGAAGAAATTATTTGCCGATATCACGGTCTAAGATTCGACCTTGCAGGGAAGTGTACAAAAATTCCTGCTCAACCTGATTTAACTAAGATATCTGACCGTTTTAGTTTAACTCAATTTCCAGTAATTTTGAGATATGGACTGGTCTGGACTAGCTTGCATGGACGTGATTTTCAACACAATAATATTCCCCAACTTGACACTTGGGATCATCCTGATCATCAGTCTATTTTACCTCCATATGTTGATATTGCAGGCTCAGCAGGTCGTCAACTCGAAGGATTCATTGATGTAGCTCACTTTGCATGGGTGCATCACGAAGCTTTTGCAGATCGAAACAACCCAGTTGTACCGAAATACCATACTGAGAGAACAGACTATGGTTTAAAAACAATTTATATTAGTGGTGTCAGTAATTACCCGCATGCTTTGAAACACCTAGAGCCAGAAGGTTTTGAGTGGAAAAGAACTTTTGATATTTACCCACCATTTTCAGCGATATTAACTGTAGATTTTCCAGACAATGGGATTTTAAAAATCTTGAATGCGTGTTGTCCTGTATCGGTCAATCAAACCAGATTATTTGTTCCTTTGACGCGTAATTTTGATCAGACTGGAGATTTACAAGCAGTCTATGATTTTAATGCCCAAATTTTTGCCGAAGACCAAGATATCGTAGAATCGCAAAAACCTGAAGAATTACCACTTGATTTAATGATGGAAGCGCATTTTGAGGCTGATCGATCTTCGACTACTTATCGTCGTATTCTCGCAGAGTGGGGGCTCAGCAAACGATATACAGTTTAATTAAGATAGATCAGTTACAATCAATCGAAAAAATTAAAAGTGTAGGTTTTAAATGTCTTCTGTAGTTGCATCGACGGCGATTCGCGGTCGCTTCCTAGATATTCAGAATACGGTTGCCCAAGCGCGTGAAATTCACGACCAAGTGCGTTACGTAGAAGATGGTTTATTGATTACTCAAGCGGGTAAAATTCAATGGTTTGGTCGTTGGGAAGATGGGCAACAACAGCTCCGTCAGCTTGAATCCTCTATCCAAGTTGAGCATTACCCAGATCAACTGATTGTTCCTGGTTTTATCGATACGCATATTCACTTTCCTCAAACTGAAATGGTAGGTGCGTATGGCGAACAATTACTCGAATGGCTGAACACTTATACCTTTCCTACAGAAATCCAATTTCAAGACAAAGCTTATGCAGACCAAATTGCACACTTTTTTGTCAATGAGCTGCTGAAAAATGGCACAACGACTGCATTGGTTTTTTGTACAGTTCATAAAGAATCTGTTGATGCACTATTTGAAGCGGCAGAACAATACCAGATGCGTTTGATTGCAGGCAAAGTATTGATGGATCGTCATGCACCTGAAACACTGATAGACACCGCTGAAAATGCTTATACAGATAGCAAAGAATTGATTGAGAAATGGCATGGTAAAGGTCGAAACCTTTATGCCATTACGCCTCGCTTTGCGCCTACCTCTACACCAGAACAATTAAAAAGAGCAGGGCAGTTAAAAACTGAATATCCTGATGTATATATTCATACTCATTTGAGTGAAAACACCAATGAAATCGCTTGGGTGAAAGAGCTTTTTCCTGAGCAAAATGGCTATTTAGATGTGTATCACCACTATGGATTAACAGGCAATAAATCTGTTTTCGCTCACTGCGTTCATTTAGAAGAGCATGAATGGGATTGTATGCATCAAACAAACTCTGCAATCGCCTTCTGCCCGACTTCAAACCTCTTTCTAGGAAGTGGATTGTTTCCATTGAAAAAAACCTGGGATAAACAAGTCAAAGTCGGTCTTGGCACAGACATCGGTGCGGGGACTTCATTTAATCAGCTTCAAACGTTGAATGAAGCCTATAAAGTTCAACAACTCCAAGGCGACAAATTATCTGCATTTGAATCGCTTTATCATGCGACCCTAGGTGGAGCAAAAGCATTAGCGCTCGAGGGTAAACTTGGTAACTTTAATATTGGAAAAGAAGCGGATTTTGTTGTATTAAATTTGAATGCCACTGCATTACAAACATTAAGACAACAACGCGCTAAAAATATTGAAGATGCACTTTTCGCATTGTTTACCATGGGTGATGATCGAAATATTGAGGCGACTTATATTTATGGACAAAAAGCATATCAACAATCAGCATCCTAATGCTCAGACTCAACCACAACACCCAATTAAAAAATATGTGTTGATTGGTGCTGTATTCTTAGTTTGTGCTGTCGTACTAAAACGCGATGCGCATTAATAAACCATTAGTTTACATTTCGTTTTTTTAAAAAGGGTGCAACATTCTGGGATATGTTTTAAAATCGAAGCATATTTCAGGTGTTGCAGGTCAACACCTTTTTTAATTTTAGAATTGTTGTTTTAGGTATCTACCCATGACCATTGACATGAAAGTGTTGATTTCCGCTGAAAAAATTCAAGCGAAAGTTAATGAACTTGGTAATCAAATTAATGCTCACTATGCAAATAGTGATCGAGAATTGGTTCTTGTAGGCTTACTTCGCGGTTCAGTGATTTTCATGGCAGACCTATGCCGCACAATTGAAAAACCACACGAACTCGACTTTATGACAGTTTCAAGTTACGGCAGTGGAACGACTTCTAGTCGTGATGTTAAAATTCTAAAAGACCTTGATGGTGAAATTCGTGGTAAAGATGTTCTTGTCGTAGAGGACATCATCGATTCAGGCAATACGCTGAGTAAAGTGGTAGAAATCCTTGAAACTCGTGAGCCAAACTCTATCAAACTTTGCACGCTGATCAGTAAGCCTTCTCGAAGAGAAATCGACTTGGAAGTAGAGTTTCTAGGATTTGAAGTTGAAGATAAATTTATCGTAGGTTATGGACTAGATTACGATCAAAAATACCGTCACATTCCATTCATTGGTGAAATCGGTCTGTAATTTTTTTTAAGAAAGTGGCATATGCCACTTTTTTTATAAACAACAAAATAACAACAACATGTAGCGTGATTCTTCTTTTCAAACATCGATACATAATCAACTATATTTGAGCGACACAATAAAAATTCATGATAAAAAGGAGAACAAATATGTTTTCACTTATTGGAGCTATTCTTATCGGTTTTATAGCAGGTTTAATTGCTCGCGCAATTCATCCTGGTGACGATAAAGCAGGCTTCATCGTCACGACGTTATTAGGTATTGCTGGTTCATTACTTGCTACATATGGTGGACGCCTTCTTAATATTTATCCCGAAGGTTCATCGGCAGGTTTTATTGCTTCAGTCATAGGTGCAATTATCGTTCTGTTTATTTATAACCTCGTTACCAAAAAATCTTAACGAAAAAAAGCACCTTGTTAAGGTGCTTTTTTTCATTTCTATGAACTAGATTTTATAAGTTCAGCTCTTTCCAAATTTTTTCAATTTCTGAAGCTGGATAAGCGCCTGTTACCTTAAATCCATTTTCAAAAATAATTGCTGGCGTTCCTTGAACACCTAGACGACGTCCAAGTTCCAAATTTCTTTCAATAGGGTTTGAACAATCAGCTTGGGCTGTTGGTTGTTGATTCTTTTGTAAAAGGGCATTCCATGCAAACTCACGGTTTGCGGAGCACCAAACTTGTTTAGAGGGCTGGATCGATTGAGATTTAATTGGATACATAAACGTATAAATTGTCACATCTTTTAACTGGCTTAAATTATTTTCAAGCGTCTTACAATATGGACAATTTGGGTCAGAAAAGATCGCGAGCTGACGCTTACCATTCCCCCTTACAGTCTTAATGGCATCTTGAAGTGGAAGTTGTTTAAAGTCGACTGAATTATGTTTCAGCACCAAATCACGTGTTAGATTTTTTTGATCTTCGATACGAATCATTGATCCAAAGAATAAATGCTTAGCTTCTTCATCAATATAAATAATCTGATTGTCTAAAGATCCGCTATAGAGACCTTTCATCTCAGTTTTTTGTAAATTTTGAATATTCAATTTTGGGTGCTGCGTTTTAATTTTTTGCTGAAGCAATTCAATATTCGCAAAACTAGAACTTGTAGACAGTGCAAGTAAAGCACTGATTAAAATTTTTTTATACATAAGTTGAGCATATGTTTGATGGATATTATTGCTTATTCTAATCTTCTACTTTCTACGAAGATCAGTTTTTATGTAATTTTAAACCTCATAAATTGTTTCACGTGAAACCAAATATGACAGTTGAATTTTAACTGATTGAAGATAATTGACTCATGCTTAACAGTCGACATAGACTAATGAATCTTCGTATCAGCACTGCTGTTCTATAAGACAAATAATGAATGAAAACCAATCGTGGCGAGATTTTATTCTCGTAAGTATCGCACTCTGTATCGGCACCATTGGAACAGCGCTTGCTAGCCCACTTTATCCAATTTACCAAGAATTATGGGGGTTAAACCCGAGCGATATCACCTTTATTTTCGTTTCCTACATGCTAGGGTGCCTGACCACCTTACTGTTTTTGGGCAGAACCAGTAATACCATTGGTTATGTAAAAACTATGCAACTTGGGCTCATTTTTATCACCATTGGCTTGTTAATGTCTATCTTTGCGAGCGATGTCATGTCTCTCTCATGGGGAAGATTTATCATTGGTATCGCATCTGGATTGATGACAACATCTGCTCTTATTGGGCTTATTCAAACTGTTCCAACTTCCCATAAACAAATTGCACCACAATTAAGCTCAATCATTACTGCTGTTGGATTTGGGTTAGGTCCTTTATTTGGGGGATTTTTTGCTGAATTCTTTGCATATCCTTTGGTAATACCTTATGTACCCATTGTGATAGGTTCAATATTTTGCTTCTTTAGTCTATTTACACTCAAACCTATACCTTTTGATGTGCAAAAATTTAATTTTGCTCCCAAATTATTAACACCACAATCACATGATCGCACTCAATTTTTTATACTGAGCTTGACTGCATTTGCTGTTTTTGCAGGATTTAGTTTATACGCCTCACTATCTCCTTCATTTGTTAAAGACATTTTGCCTTGGCACGGTCCACTGATTAGTGGTTCTGCCATTACTGTCATTTTACTGATTTCAGCTGCGACACAATTTTTTTCAAGATCAATCAAACCGCAATCCAGCCTATTACTCGGTATCATGACTTGCTTCATGAGCGTGATCGCTTTATTCCTCTGTATGGAGTTTAAAATTAGCTGGTTATTTTTCCTAAGCGATGGTCTGTTTGGGATTGGACATGGCTTAGCTTTACTTGGGGCTTTCGGACTTATTCATCACATGACCACACCTCACAATCGAGCCGCCGTCATGTCTACTTATCTCTTTATCGGCTATCTCGGAACGATTCTACCCATCCTAGCAGTAGGATATTTAGCTGACCATTTTGGGCTTACAAATGCAGTGATTTGGTTCTGTATTGCAATTTCAATCTTACTGATTGTTTTATTCATAAAGCAGATGATGGTTAAGCCAAGCAAGTTACCTTTAGCCAATTAACCAAAAAGCCCCTTACTGGGCTTTTTAAACCACAGATAAAAACTCGTTTACTTCCCAATACAGAAAGAGCCAAAGATTTTTCCGAGTAAATCATCCGCACTAAAATCACCAGTAATTTCACCTAATGCATTCTGTGCGAGACGTAACGATTCTGCGACAAGCTCTCCTGCATGGTAAACAACAAGTTGTTCACGAGCTTCCGCAAGATAAGATTGAGTGCGCTTCATTGCGTCTAGGTGGCGTGTTCTTGCAATAAAGGTATCTTCTTCAGGCTGAAAGCCTGCATGTGCTGTAATCGCATCTACAAGCGATTGAACACCCATTTCTTGCTTGGCTGAGACCGTAATGTGTCTAAAGCCTTGGAGATCAGCAACTTTAGCTTCACTATCTACTAAATCACATTTGTTAGCGATTAAAATTAAGCGTTTAGGATCGATATAATTAGCAAAGTAAGTATCTGCCAAATGCATCGGATCTTCACCTTGACTCAAATCGTAAACCAAGAGTAGGAGATCAGCATTTTCTATTTCTTTAATCGCTCGACGAATACCTTCCTTCTCAACAATATCTCCCGTTTCACGCAGACCTGCTGTATCCGTCAGGGTAATTGGCAAACCATTTAGGCTTATTTTCTCATGTAGTACATCACGCGTTGTACCTGCAATGTCCGTTACAATCGCGCGCTCAACACCAGCCAATGCATTCAATAAACTCGATTTACCTGCATTGGGTTTCCCTGCAATCACCACTTGTAAACCTTCACGCAGAAGTTGACCTTGGCGTGCTGATTGTTGTACTGCACCCACTGATGCCTGCACATCTTCCAATAACGCTAAAATTTTTCCATCTGCAAGAAAATCAATTTCCTCTTCAGGAAAATCAATCGCCGCCTCAACATGTAATCGTAAGTGAATGAGTTTTTCTAATACTGTATTTACTTTAGAAGAAAATGCGCCTTGCAATGAACGTACTGCAGAACGAGCTGCTGCTTGTGAAGTAGCATCAATTAAATCAGCGATTGCTTCTGCTTGAACTAAATCCATTTTTCCATTTTCAAAAGCGCGCATTGAAAACTCACCCGCTTTTGCTGCAATTGCGCCTAACTCTAACAGTCGACCCAATAATGTGTTTTGAATCACCGGTCCACCATGACCTTGTAACTCAACTACATCTTCACCCGTAAAAGAATTCGGATTTGGAAAACAAATCACCAAACCCTCATCCATGACTTGCCCATTCGCATCAAGAAATTGACGAAATGCAGCATAACGAGCAGGACCGAGTGCCTTACCAGTTAAAGCCTCTGCTATGGCATATGCCTTAGGACCAGACAGTCGAATTACACCTACACCTCCACGACCTGGCGGTGTTGCAATCGCAGCAATAGTGGTTTGATGTTGTAGGTTCGTCATTGAATTGATCTCAAAGCTAGGCAAAAAAAATCCGCCTAAGGATATCACCTTAAGCGGATCGATTCAGCTACTAACAAAACTTAGTTCGTAGATGCTGTATCTTCTTTTGCTAAGCGAGCTTTCTCAACACTCTTATTGATCAGACCTTGCTGAAGAATCGTGATCAAGTTGTTGACAATCCAGTAAAGCACAAGACCAGCAGGGAAGAACAATAAGAACACCGTGAAAATAATCGGCATAAACTTAAAGACTTTTGCTTGCATTGGATCTGTCGGCTGTGGGTTCAACATTTGTTGAACATACATCGTCACCCCCATCAACAATGGTAGGATAAACCATGGGTCCATTGCAGATAAATCTTGAATCCAACCTAACCAAGGAGCGTGGCGTAACTCAACAGACTCCATGAGCACCCAATACAAAGCCAAGAAAATTGGCATTTGAAGAAGTAAAGGTAAACAGCCAGATAATGGATTGACTTGTTCACGCTTATAAAGTGCCATCATTTCTTGTGAGAAACGCATACGGTCTTCGCCAAACTCTTCTTTCATGCGTTGCATTTCTGGTGCAATCACACGCATTTTCGCCATAGAGCGATAGCTCTTAGATGAAAGAGGCCAAAGAATAAGTTTCACAAGAATTGTCAACAGAATAATTGACCAACCCCAGTTTCCAACAATGCCGTGGAAGAATTGCAAACCTAAGAATAGCAATTTCGCAATTGGCCATAACCAACCATAATCAACCGTTTGATTTAAACCAGTTGCCAAGTCTTTTAATTCAGATTGAATTTTTGGACCTGAGTAGAATGTTGCATCAACAGTCATTGTTTTGCCAGCTGGTACATTAATGGTAGGCGAAGTAAAGCCAATGATATTCATACCATCAGCAGATTTACGTGACTCCATTTTTGCAGAATACGGCTGGTTACCGAAGTTACCAGGCACCCAAGCACTTACAAAGTAATGCTGAACCATTGCAACCCAACCACCTTGAGCCTCAACACTTAACTTTTCTTCATTAAAATTATCAAATTTTAATTTGTTATAGTGCTCATCAGGTGTACCCCAAGCACCACCTAAATAAGTGCCCAGCGTAAAGATTCCTTGATCAGTTTTACCTGGATCTTCAGAATTGTCACGTTTGATCTGACCAAACATTTGACCTTGCCAGTTTTGCTGACTACGGTTAATCACTTGATAACTTACGTTAACTGGATATGCACCTTCTTGGAAAGTGAACGTTTTGATGATTTCAACACCATCAGCCGTTTTTAATACCATTGGTACTTTTAACACTTTCTCAGCTTCACCATCTTTATTGGTGGTTGCTTGAGCATCAGCTAAAGTATAAGTCGACTTTTCAAACTCAAATGTTGGACGTCCACTACGGCTACTGTCAGGTCCATTTAAACCAATTAAACCTGATTGAGCGACATAAGTACGTTTCTCATCATTTTCAAGCATAACGAACGGTTGTTCACTATTTTTACTTTTATCATGATTGAGTAGTTCAACACGGACAATGTCACCACCTTTAGGGTTAATCCAAAGATGATATAAATCAGTTTGAACAGCAACTAATTGTTGATTTGCTGTTGCAGGTGTAGTTGTGTCTTGTTGTTCAGCTGCAATATTTGCTTGCGGTATATCAGTTAAACCCGCTGTCGTTTGGCTCGTTGGCAGATCAGCAGAAACATCTTGGGCAACGACGGCAGCAGGTGCTGTCGCAGCAGTTGTTTCAGTTTGACCATAGTCTTTTTGCCAAGCAAGAATAAGCAAATATGCGGTGACAAACATGGCCCCGAGAATTGCAAACCTGGCCCATTGTTGCATATCGATTACCCCAATTGGTTAGAGTGATTTTTGGTTCAATAAACGCTCACGCAAGGGTACAGTAACGTGAGTCATTTGAGAATCTATTTGCTGAAATGAAATAAAACGAATTGCTTTTTTGGGAACAGGATCATATCCACTTCCACCCCACGGATGGCAACGACAAATCCGTCGCGTTGCATACCAGACACCTTTAATCGGGCCATGTATATGAATAGCTTCTAACGAGTATTGAGAACAAGTTGGGAAATAACGGCAACGAGGTCCAAGGAGCGGACTAATCGCAATTTGATAGAAACGAATCAACCAATGCAATATACGGACCATTGGCCACCTCTAACTTTGAGGAGAGGGAACTGATATTTTATGATGTTTTTTTACAAGACGCTGTAGCTTCTGCCATGCAAATTGTAATTGCTTATGCAATTCAGCATTCGGAATCGACTCAATACCTACCTTAGGCATGACCACAATATCCAATAAATCTATATCTTGCTGATTTAAGCGAAAACTTTCGCGAGCAATACGTTTTATTCGATTTCTTTCATGTGCACGGCGCACTTTCTTTTTAGCAACAACAATACCTAAACGGCTTTTAGGCTGTTTAGTCGGTGTAGCTAAAAATAAGAAATGGGGTTGATGCACTTTAAAAAGCGCACCATCAAATACACCTTTGTAATCTGCAGCACAGCGGATTCTCACCTCTGGACTGAAACTATAAAGTGTCATAACACCCAAATCGTCGATAAACTAAACTGGTATTAAACAGTTAAGCTGTGACGACCTTTTGCACGACGACGAGCTAATACTTGACGGCCAGCTTTAGTCGCCATACGAGCACGGAAACCATGAACGCGTTTACGCTTTAATTCAGATGGTTGGAAAGTACGTTTCATATCGAAACTCCAAAGTTGGTGTTCTATAAAGGTTCGCGATTGTATTGTGCATTGTTTGTTCTGTCAATATTAAACAGTATTGTGTAACACTTTTGATGAAAGTTGCTTGAGTCTGAGAAAGATACAAATTTGTTAAATAATCTATTTATACACAAAATAAATATATGTTTTTATTATAGTATTTAAGTTAACCACAGAAATATCCATAAACTTATACACAAGATGAAATTTAATTATGACTGATTTTTAAATTTGAATTTAAATTTAAACACAAGGAATGATTATCCACAGAAAACCGAATCTTATTAAATAAATTCAAATTTATAAATTTAAATTTATTACTATTAGGGTTGTAATTTTCTATGGATAAGGCATTATTTTTTTTTAAATATATATACTTAGGTTGTTGATAACTATGTTTTCATATTTTTTATAGATTGTGGATAAGTTATTACTTTTATTTATCCACAGTTTGTGGAAAACCTTATCCACACCCTATTTTAAATTTAAATTTAGACTTTTAAATTTGATTATTTGTGTTTAAAGTTCAAAATTACTCATGACATATGTGGATAACTTGGGTATGATTGCCTCCCCAATCTCATGGGGTTGTTTTTAAATTTAAATGGAATGAGGGGTTTCACATGCTGTGGACAGACTGCTTAAATCGCTTGCGACAAGAGCTCTCAGATAATGTCTTTGCAATGTGGATACGTCCATTGGTTGCCGAAGAGGTAGATGGTGTTTTAAAGCTTTATGCACCTAATCCTTACTGGACACGCTATATTCAAGAACATCATTTAGAATTAATTAGCATTCTTGCAGAACAAATGTCTGAAGGACGTGTTTGTAAAGTTGAAATTTTAGTCGACTCACGACCAGGCGCGATTTTATCTGCTTCAGAGCAACCTGCGACAACAACTGCAGCGCTTGAGTCTTCAGCAGCAGCACCTGTAGTCAGAGCAAAAAAAGAAAGCAATGAGCAGCAAAATACAAAAACATCAAAAAAACGATTATTAAATCCGCTGTTTAATTTTGCATTGTTCGTCGAAGGGCGTTCAAATCAGATGGCGGCAGAAACCTGCCGTAAAGTGTTAACTCAGTTAGGCGAACCTCAACATAACCCGTTATTTTTATACGGTCCGACTGGTTTAGGTAAGACCCACTTGATGCAAGCAGTGGGTAATGCTTTATTACAAGCTAAACCAAATGCTCGTGTGATGTACATGACTGCTGAAAGTTTTGTTCAGGACTTTGTGAGTTCACTTCAACAAGGTAAAGTCGAAGAATTTAAAAAAAATTGCCGTTCACTGGACTTACTTTTAGTGGATGATATCCATTTACTTGCAGGTAAAGAAGCCAGCTTAGTTGAGTTTTTTTACACGTTTAATGCCTTATTAGATGAATCTAAACAAATTATTTTGACCTCAGATCGCTATCCTAAAGAGTTGACCGAGTTAGATCCTCGTTTGGTATCTCGCTTTTCATGGGGATTATCGGTAGGGGTAGAACCGCCTGATATTGAAACTCGAATTGAGATTTTACTTAAAAAAGCTGAAAGTAATGGTATCGATTTGCCTCGTAACTGTGCGCTCTTTATTGCACAGCAAGTTGTGGCAAACGTACGTGAACTTGAGGGTGCATTAAATAAAGTCGTCGCGATTTCTCGTTTTAAAGGGACACCAATCGACTTAGATGTGGTGCGAGAATCACTGAAAGATGTTCTTGCGATTCGTGCTCGTACTATTAGCACCGAAAATATTCAGCGTGTAGTCAGTGAATATTTTCGTATCCCATTGAAAGAGTTGGTTGGACCTAAACGAACTCGTATATATGCTCGACCACGTCAATTAGCAATGGGGCTTGCGAGAGAATTAACGGGCGACAGTTTTCCTGAAATTGGCATGGCATTTGGTGGTCGTGATCACAGTACAGTCATGCATGCCTGTGAAAAAGTGCAGAGTTTGTGTGCTGAAGATCCCATCTTTAATGAAGATTACAAAAATTTAATGCGCTTATTACAAAGCTAAATCTGTTTAAATTCTATTCTTGCAATGCGGCATATTCTGCCGCATAGTACATGATTAAAAGTGTTTTAGTCTGTCGTCGATATACTGTTTTTAGAGGAAATCCATCGTGCGTTTGAAGATCGCGAAAGAAAGCTTACTCAATGTTTTGTCTCATGTTGTAGGTGCTGTAGAACGTCGCCATACGTTAAATATTCTTTCAAACGTCAAAGTTCAGGTTACTCAAGATGCACTGACGATTACAGGTTCCGATCTTGAAGTTGAACTTGTTGCGAGTACAACGCTTTTAGAGGGAGCATGTTTACAAGCAGGTCAAACCACAGTACCCGCACGTAAATTGATGGATATCTGTAAATCTTTACCGACAGCAGCACTGATTGATTTACAAATCACAGAAGACCAGCGTTGTATTTTGAAATCTGGTAATAGCCGCTTTGTATTAGGAACATTATCTGCTGAGGATTACCCTTTATTAACGACTGAAAATAGTCAAGGGACTCAAGTTCAGGTCACTGAACGTGAACTAAAACGTTTATTTGAAAAAACCTCTTTTGCGATGGCTGTTCAGGATGTCCGTTTTTATCTTACAGGTACTTTACTTGAAATTGATGAAAATCAGCTTCGTGCAGTGACGACAGATGGACATCGTCTTGCTCTTTGTGAAACATTGGCCAGTTCAAATGCTTCGCAGTTAGTGCAAGCAATTGTGCCTCGTAAAGCGGTCGGTGAATTACAGCGTCTATTGAGTATCGAAGATAATCAACTCTCGCTGTTAATTGGTCGTGAGCTCCTGAATGTTACTTTGACAATTCCAAGCCGTGATAAAGAGCAGGGTGATATTACTGTTCGTATTACTACAAAATTAATTGATGGTAAATTCCCTGATTATCGACGTGTTATTCCTCGTGGCGGTGATAAAACAGTTACGATTGCACATGATATTTTCAAACAATCATTACAGCGAGTTGCTATCCTGAGTAATGAAAAATTACGTGGAGTATTTTTAAACTTCAATCCAGATTCACTGCAACTTCGTGCCAATAATCCAGAGCAAGATGAGGCAGTTGAAGATCTTGCGATTCAATACAATAATGCACCTATGGAAATGTCATTCAACGCACAATACATTTTGGATGTATTGAATGTGCTGGATGGTGATGATGTATTAATGACGATGACTGAGGCAAACCAATCTGTATTGGTTCAAGATCCAGCACATCAAGATCAAACCTATGTCGTCATGCCGATGCGTGTTTAATGTTGTTTTTGATTTAGTTTAATCTGGTCATGTTCATTACGCGTTTAAATATCCAGCGTGTGAGAAATTTAAAAGCGGTTGCACTCCAAGAGTTGCAACCGTTTAATGTTTTTTATGGACAAAATGGTTCAGGAAAAACGTCTATATTAGAAGCAATTCACTTATTGGCCACTGGTCGATCTTTTCGTACACATATTCCTAAACATTACATTCAAAATCAAATGCAGGATGCGATTGTATTTGCACAGTCTGCTACTGAAAAGATTGGTATGCAAAAGCTCATTACAGGTGAGCAACATATTAAAGTGAATGGGGATAGTATTGCCACTCAAGGACAGCTAGCCAAAATTTTACCATTACAGCTTATTGACCCTCTGAGTACAGATATTATTGATCACGGAGCTAAACCAAGACGACAATTGCTTGATTGGTTAATGTTTCACGTGGAACCAGATTTTTACTATGCATGGCAATTTTATTCTAGAGCATTAAAACAACGAAATAGCTTATTAAAATCAAAACGTAATCTGACGCTGCAAGATTTAGAAGCATGGAACAAAATGCTTAGTGAGTACGGTGAAATATTACATTTACAACGTCAGGCTATTGTTGAACAGTGGCAGATATTTTTTCAGCAAGATCTTAAAACACTATTACCAGATATCGAGATCCATATGGAGTATGCAGCAGGCTTTCATGTGGAACATGGCTTGGCTGAAGACTTGATTTTGTATCATCAAAAAGACTGCGAAAGACGCTATACAGAATATGGTCCACACCGTGCAGATTTAAAGTTAAAAACCCCAACAGGAGATGCAGATGCCGTACTGTCACGGGGGCAAAAAAAATTATTAATCATGGCTTTAAAATTGTCACAGATCGCAATGTTGCATGCGTCTAATAAGGAAACTGTGGTATTATTAGATGATGTGACAGCAGAATTAGATATAACCGCACAACAACGTTTAATTGAGCGATTGAGCCAACTTGGTAGTCAAGTTTTCATTACCACTTTAGACCATGAATCTGTACAAAAGCATTTACATGATTTGTCTATTTCCTATCAATTATTCAATGTTGAAAACGGTTCTGTTCAAGTTGTTGTGCAATAATTTTTTGAAGTTTTCTCCATCTTTGGATAGACCTTTTTTTCACTAGGGAGTAACCATGAGTTCAGAAGATCAAGCTGCTTCTCAAACAGAACAAACCATTGAAAAGGCTTATGATTCCTCTAGCATCAAGGTATTACGTGGTTTAGACGCAGTACGTAAGCGTCCAGGCATGTATATTGGTGATACGGATGATGGTACTGGTTTACACCATATGGTGTTTGAAGTGGTGGACAACTCGATTGATGAAGCCCTTGCTGGTCACTGTGATGAAATTCTGGTTACCATTCACGAAGACGAATCTGTTTCTGTCGCAGATAACGGTCGTGGTATTCCCACAGATATTCACCCTGAAGAAGGTGTATCTGCTGCTGAAGTCATCTTAACGATTCTTCATGCGGGTGGTAAGTTTGATGACAACAGCTATAAGGTTTCTGGTGGCTTACACGGTGTAGGTGTTTCAGTTGTAAACGCTTTGTCTAGTAAACTGGAACTCACAATTCATCGTGCTGGTAAAATTCATGAACAAGAATACCGCCATGGTGACCCTCAATACCCTTTAAAGGTGGTGGGCGATACAGATCGTTCGGGTACACGTGTACGTTTTTATCCAAGTGCTGAAACATTCAGTCAGACCATTTTCAATGTCGATATTTTAGCTCGTCGTTTACGTGAACTGTCATTTTTAAATGCGGGCGTTCGAATTGTTCTACGTGACGAACGTGTTGGTTTAGAACATGTATTTGATTATGAGGGTGGTTTATCAGAATTCGTTAAATACATTAACGAAGGAAAAACGCATCTTAACGATATTTTTCACTTTACCACGCAAGCTGATAATGGCATTGGTGTTGAAGTTGCATTGCAATGGAATGATACGTACCAAGAAAACGTACGTTGCTTTACCAATAACATTCCTCAAAAAGATGGTGGTACTCACTTAGCTGGTTTCCGAGCTGCTTTAACTCGTGGCCTAAATAACTACATGGAAAACGAAAACTTACTCAAAAAAGAGAAGGTTGCGGTTTCTGGTGATGATGCACGTGAAGGTTTAACAGCTATTGTTTCAGTGAAAGTTCCTGATCCAAAATTCTCTTCTCAAACCAAAGAAAAATTGGTATCGAGCGAGGTAAAACCTGCTGTTGAACAAGCAATGAATAAAGCTTTTTCAGAATATCTTCTTGAAAATCCAGCTGCGGCTAAATCGATTGCGGGTAAAATTATTGATGCAGCGCGTGCACGCGATGCAGCGCGTAAAGCACGTGAAATGACTCGCCGTAAGAGTGCGCTTGATATAGCAGGTCTTCCTGGTAAATTGGCGGATTGCCAAGAAAAAGACCCAGCTTTATCTGAACTATATCTTGTCGAGGGTGATTCAGCAGGTGGTTCAGCGAAACAAGGTCGTAATCGTAAAATGCAAGCGATTTTACCACTTAAAGGTAAAATCCTAAATGTGGAACGTGCTCGATTTGACAAGATGATTTCTTCTGCTGAAGTTGGAACACTGATTACAGCATTAGGTTGTGGTATCGGTCGTGAAGAATATAATCCAGACAAATTACGTTACCACAAAATTATTATTATGACCGATGCGGACGTGGATGGTTCACATATTCGTACGCTGTTATTAACGTTCTTCTTCCGTCAAATGCCGGAATTAGTGGAACGTGGTCATATTTATATTGCTCAGCCACCACTTTATAAATTAAAGAAAGGTAAGCAAGAACAGTATATTAAAGATAATGATGCGCTTGAAACATATTTAATTTCGAATGCAATTGATGAGTTGGCATTACATATCAGTGCTGACGCACCTGCGATTCGTGGTGAAGCGCTTGCAAAAGTCATTGCTGATTATCAGACATCACAAAAAAGCTTACAGCGATTAACGATTCGTTATCCTGCAACTTTGTTAGATGCTTTACTTGGTTTAGATGCATTTAAATTAGATCAAAATCAAGATGAAGCTTATGTGACGTCTTGGGCTGAGCAATTGCGTCAAGCAATTGAAACACAACAGCCAAGCTTAAGACCTGAATTCACGCTCGAAGCATTCGAAAAAGAACTCGCAGATGGTTCACGTGAAACACATTATTGGCCACGTTTAACAGTGTATGTACACAACCTTCCTCATCACTATTTATTAGATGCTGGTTTGTTGGGTTCAGGTGAATATAAACGTTTACTTCAAAACTCAAAGAGTTGGTTTACGTTACTTGAAGACGGGGCTTATTTGCAAAAAGGTGAGCGTAAAGTCAATGTTGCTAACTTCCATCAAGTATGGCAACAAGTATTGGCAGATTCACGCCGTGGCATGATGATCCAACGCTATAAAGGCTTGGGCGAGATGAATGCAGAGCAGCTTTGGGAAACCACGATGGATCCTGAAAATCGTAATATGCTTCAAGTGACGATTGATGATGCAATTGAAGCAGATCGCATGTTCTCTTGTCTCATGGGTGATGATGTTGAACCACGTCGTGCATTTATTGAAGAGAATGCATTGAATGCAGATATTGATGCTTAATGCTATAAGTTAAAAAAAGCACTCTTAGGAGTGCTTTTTTTGTATCAATCTAAAATCTTAAGTCATTTTTTGGGAATTAATTTCAATAAAATGATGTGCTTGAAGTCACATATTTTATTTATTATATGAAATATAAAGATAATTAAATAAGCATTTACGAAATTAATAAATAATTAAAAATATAAAATTCAATAACTTATAATTAGATAATAAAAAATAGAGCAATAGCTCTATTTTTTTAAATAGAGAGTGATTAAAATTTTTGTCATGGAAAAGAATCCATTTAAATGCTTAAAAGGAACTAAGAATGAAAAAAACAACTCTGGCTTTATTGGCGGCTTCAACCATGGGTATGGTTTCAACTGCTCAAGCAAAGGTTGATGTGTGTGTATTTGATTTACTCGGTAAGTCTGGTGAATCGTTTCAAATGGCTCAAGAATGGGCATTGGCAGCAAAGGGCTGGGGTGCAGATATCAATCTGATTCCACGTCAAGATGAGGCTGTAGCCGATAATGATTTTAAAGCAGGTAAGTGTGATGCTGTTTTCTTAACAGCGATGCGTGCTCGTCAATATAACAAGTTTGTGGGTTCGATTGACTCTTTAGGTGGCGCACCATCAAATGCAATTGCACAACGTGCGATTACTTTTGCTTTAGACAAACGTAATGCTGCAAAGATGGTCACAAATCTCGGTGGGAAAAAATATGAAGTGGCTGGTATTGCACCACTAGGGGCAGCATATATTTTCGTGCGTGATAAAAAAATTGATTCAATCGAAAAAGCTGCAGGTAAGAAATTCGCAGTATTAAGCTATGATCCCGCACAAAAAATTATGGTGCAACGTGTCGGTGCTCAAGCAGTCGGATCTGATGTTTCAAACTTTGTTGCGAAGTTCAATAATGGTCAGGTGGATATGGTGGGTGCACCAGCATATGCCTATAAGCCTCTTGAAATTTATAAAGGTTTAGGTAGTACAGGGGCAATGTTTGATTTCCCTGTGGTACACATTACAGCAAACTTTGTGATGAAGCCTGAAAAATTCCCTGAAGGGTTTGGTCAAAAATCACGTGATTGGTTTGTTAAAAACTTGCCGAAAAGCTACGCAATGATCAAGCGTTTAGAGGGTGAAATTCCTGCTAAGTACAAAATGCAATTCTCAGCTGAAGAAAAGCTGAAATATCAAAAACTACTTCGTGATGGTCGTATGGATCTCACTAAACAAGGTATTTATGACAAAGAGATGATGTCTGTTCTTAAGAAAGCACGTTGCTCTGTCGATAAATCCAACTTCGAATGTTCACTTGGTGGTGAATAATTCTGATTTCTAAAGAAAAAATCCTAGACCTGGTCTAGGATTTTTTTTATTCATTTTATGTCATTTTCGCCAATGCACATTTATAAGAAAAAAGTATGCTTTAATCACAATAAGTAGTATTTAAATGATCTGTATCTAAAAACCATATACATACAGCATCTCAGGATCAGTATCTACACAATTGGATCGTGTAATCTCATTTTAGTTCAACACACTGACACTGAAGTTTAAGGTGTTCGATATGGGATATTCGAGACTATAAGAAAGAAGGAATAGGAAACAATAAAATGAATTTAACCAAAACATTATTATTATCAGCAGGTTTAATGACTGCTGCAACGGCTTCACAAGCAAAGCAAGTCGTCTGCGTGTTTGATCTCGTCGGGAAAAACGGCGATGTCTATGCGTTAATGAAAGATTATCAACTTGCTGCTAAGCAGTGGGGAGCTGATATTGAGCTTAAAGTCGGACAAAATGAAGGCGTAATTGCTGAAGATTTCAAAGCAGGTAAATGTGACGGTGTCAGTATCACAGGGATGCGCGGTCGTCAGTTTAATAATTTCACTGGCTCTTTAGATGCCATTGGTGCGATTACTAATCTCAATTTAGCTGTCAAAGTTATGCAAGGTTTAGCAAGTCCAACCTTTGCAAAGCATATGAAAAATGGCAACTATGAAGTTGCAGGAGTGATTCCTGTTGGCGATGCTTATTTAATGGTGCGTGATCGTAGTATTAATACGGTTGCTAAAGCTGCGGGTAAAAAGATCGCCGTACTTGATTATGATCAGGCACAAAAAATTATGGTACAGCAAATTGGTGCGCAAGCAGTGAGTTCTGATGTCACTAATTTTGGGAGTAAATTCAATAATGGCCAAGTTGATATTATTGGTGCACCAGCAGCGGTATTCCGTCCTTTAGAACTTCATAAAGGGCTAGGAACGAAAGGTGCAATTGTGAATTATCCAATTCTTCAAGTGACCGGTAATATCATCATTCGTCATGATAAATTCCCTGAAGGTTTCGGACAGAAATCGCGTGATTGGGTGAAAACACAATTACCACGTGCGAATCAAATTTTAGGCAAAATGAAAGCGGATATTCCGGCTAAATATTGGATGAATGTTCCAGCTGGAGATAAACCTGGTTATCAAAAATTAATGCGTGAATCTCGTATTGCACTTACTAAACAAGGTGTTTACAACAAACAAATGATGAAACTACTTTGGCAGTTCCGTTGTAAGAATGAACCGACAAACTTCGAATGTAGCTTGCAGGATGAGAACTACAAATAAGTTCATAGGACGTTACATTTAAATCCGATAAATTTACTCTGAATAAACTTTAAAGTTCGAGTTATGACCATATATTGAGTATGTTATACTTGATATATGGTCTTTTAATTTCAAAGCCTATTTAATTTTTTGAGGAATCCATCATGACTGCCCAAGCACTTGAGCTGACTGACAATGCTGCGAATAAAGTTCGTCAACTTCGTGAGAGCGAAGGAAATCAAGATTTGATGTTACGTGTATATGTGACAGGTGGTGGTTGCTCTGGTTTTTCTTACGGATTCAATTTTGCTGAATCTCAAAATGAAGACGATGCTGAATTTGTGAATGGTGATGTGAAGATGCTTGTTGACTCACTGAGTTATCAATATCTCGTTGGTTCAGTTGTGGATTATGTTGAAGGTTTGGAAGGATCACGCTTTATCGTGCAAAATCCTAATGCGACAACGACATGTGGTTGTGGATCTTCATTCTCAATTTAATATGCAGCAAAAAAAGCCCGCTAAGCGGGCTTTTTTTATGATAATTTTTGCTGTTCTTTCAGAATTAAATCAGTCAGCTCATGATAATTTTGAACTGGAATCCAATGATTCGCCTCTAAATGAATTTCCGTATATGGACCTTCAACATAATTTTGATTGAACTGAACACCTTTAGCATCAATTGCAACGTCATCTTTGCCCCAAATAAATAAAGTGGGAACTTTGACTTTATTGAATAGCGTTTTATTAGAGCTAAAAGGTAAACCTCGATACCAGTTGAGTGATGGGCTGAGCCGTTTTTCTATGATCATTTCTTGTTTAAAGTTATTTAATTGTTCAACTGTCATCCCAGAATTTTTTAATAAAGCCTCGCCAATTTGAGGTGTTTTATTAAAGAGCAACTCAGGTATCCATGGAAGCTGAAATAGTCCCATATAATAGGATTTAAAAAGTTGTGTACTGCTGTAAAAAGCCCGCATAAATGCTGCTTTGTGAGGGACGGAGATCGCGGTCAAATGTTTAATTTTATTAGGATAACGTAGAGCAACTTCCCAAGCAACGACTGCGCCCCAGTCGTGTCCTACGATATATGAAGGCTCTCCAATTAAGTCGAGTAGAACATTTACATCATCTGCTAAATGTTGAATGGCATAATCTGCGCGTTTTTTCGGTTGAGCCCTTAAGCTATATCCACGTTGGTTTAACGCGTAGGTGCGAAAACCATGTTGGTTTAGTATTTCGGCACTATGCTGCCAAATTTTTGATGTTTCAGGAAAACCATGTAATAGCACAATTGGACTGCCATCGATTGGACCGCTGTCTATTACATCAAAAATAAGATTACCTTTTTGAAACTCAGTGATTCGTTGTTGTTTTTCCATGATCTATATCCTCTTTCCTTTACATATCTTTATCAAATTTGGATGATAGAACTAGGGCTGAACGGGTCAGTTCTAGGTGAAAGAAGGTCGTTCATTGTCTGACAATATTATGGGTTGATTAAACGGTGTATTTGTATTGGGATTTGTTTTTGTAAGAACGTTAAGCAAAGTCTCAAAGCTAAGGTCCGATAGCTTAAGCTCGGAGTAACCAAGTGGACATCTTCAGGGATTAGAGACCATTCAGGTAAAATATGAATTAACGTTGAGTTGACTAATTGATGGGCCACTTGGATTTCTGCAACGGCGGCAATACCTAAATGTGCTTCTACAGCAGCAAGTGCATGTTCGGATGGTGTCACCATCAAATGGGTATAAATTTTAAATTTTTTTATCGTACCGTTTTTGAAAAGTGTGATTTTGGACAGCTCGCGGTTATGCGAGATAAAATGATGATCACACAGTTGCTCTGGGTGTTCAGGAATGCCATAACGCATTTGATAGGTTGGACTGGCGCATAAAATTCTTCGAACTTGTCCAACCTTTTGAGCATGGAGTGTAGAGTCTGCTAAATCACCAAGTCTGATGGCTAAGTCATATCCTCCAGAAATCAAATCAACTTTAGTGTCATTCAAATCAATTTCAATATCAATGTGTGGATATTCAATTAAAAATTGAGAGATTAAAGGCAATACCACCAATTTTCCAAAAGTTCCCGAAGCAGCTATTCGAATTCGACCTTTGGGTTGTATTTCTAATTGTGTGAGGTCGTTCGTCAGCGATTCAATCTGATGAAATAGGGGGGAGATTTCTTTTAAGAAAATCTTACCAGCTTCAGTTAGTGAGCTTGAATTGGTATTTCGATTTAATAATCTAATATTTAAGGATTCTTCAAGTCTTGAAAGTCGATTAGATAACGTGGATTTAGCAATATCATAACGTCTTGCTGCCGCGGATAAACTTCCAGCATCTGCAATCAGTACGAACCAATATAGGTCATCGATTGAGTAGGGTAAGCTGTTCATAAAATCGAACACCACCTTTCATTTTTATTGTCTATTCACATCATTATAGAACCGCTAAGTTAAGTCAATTGATCAGATGTAGCAAATGATCTGATTTAGCAAATTGAGGACATAGCAATGACAATGAATTGTGATTTAGAAACTGGTACTTGTTCAGTAGCCGAATTGGAAAAAGGCCAAAATGCAGTGGTCAATGTAGCATCTGACCTCAGCCTGATTTATGTGGGTGACCCAATGTGCTCATGGTGTTGGGGAAGTTCAAATATCATTAAACAAGCGCGTGAATATGCAATTCAGCATGGTGTTGGCTTTCAAGTGATTAGCGGTGGTTTAAGACCTGGTGGAGGTGATGCTTGGACTGATACTTTCAAGAATTTTTTACGCACCGAATGGAAAAATATTCAGAGACTGACTCAACAACCTTTCACTGAAAAATTGTTAGAAAGAGCACATTTTAATTATGATACTGAGCCTTCAGCACGTGCTATTTACGTTGCTCGACAACTTTGGCAAGACCATGATCATCATGATGAAAAACTTTTGGCATTTTTTTCAGCAATCCAATATAAATTTTATGTGGATGGTGAAGATCCGAACGAGCTTGAATATTATCGAAGTATATGTGAAACATTTGAGCTAGATTTTGACGTATTCTCAACGTTGTTTGAATTACCTGAGACCCAAACAGCGACCTATGAAGAGTTCAAGCTTAACCGAAGTTGGGGCATAAAAGGGTTCCCAAGTTTTGTGATACG
Source organism: Acinetobacter sp. ANC_7513 (assembly GCF_056779915.1). Classification (NCBI taxonomy): domain Bacteria; kingdom Pseudomonadati; phylum Pseudomonadota; class Gammaproteobacteria; order Moraxellales; family Moraxellaceae; genus Acinetobacter; species Acinetobacter sp. ANC_7513. The sequence continues at coordinate 12,483 of NZ_JBWYIW010000017.1, read as the reverse complement.
TCATGGAGACAATGTCAAAATCATAGGCTCTGGTTATGTGGCATTGGAAAAATTAACACAAGCTATTGATGACTTAATCAAAGATGCGCGTATATAAGGAAAAGTTGAATGGCAATTATTCTACAAATTGATTTTCCCTATGATGGACCTTGGGGGCATGAAATGTTTGAAAGTTTCAAAACACTCGCGGATTCAATAGCAAATGAGAAAGGCTTGATTTGGAAAATTTGGACTGAAAATGAAGCGTCCAAAGAAGCAGGTGGAATTTACTTATTTGAAAGCCAAGCAGATGCAGAGGATTATCTAAATATGCATCTTCAGCGTTTAAGGGAAAATGGCTTTACTGAATGTAGACATCGAATTTTTGCTGTAAACTCGCCACTTTCAAAATTGAATTTTGCACCTGTTTAAGTAAATCGATGTATCAACTCAGGATAGTGGATACATCGATTCTTCATTTAAACCGCAGTGATCGTTCCTAAAACTCGATCTCCTTGAGCTCCTGTCACTTCAGGTAAATTACCAGCAAGTTGGTTTACAAATCGCATAGCCAACCACGCAAAAGCGGTCGCCTCCACCCAAGTCGGTGCTAATCCCAAATCTGCTGTGGTTTGAACACTCCACTCATGTTTACGTAAACGCCAACGTAATTGTTCTAATAATTGTGAGTTGTATGCACCCCCCCCACAGACATAAACTTCACCTGTGTCCATAGGGGAACGATAAATGGCTTTTTTAATGGCACGTGTCGTAAGTTTCATCAGCGTTGCTTGAACATTTTCAGGCGTATCTTCAAGTTCATCGTATTCAACATCGCTACGCCAATCCGCAATTTGTTCATCCAACCATTCCAAATTAAAGTCTTCGCGACCAGTACTTTTTGGCGGCTCTTTCGAGAAAAAGTCATGTGATTGCAAACGATCAAGCAAAGCACGAATAGGCGTACCATAAGCAGCCCAATTGCCATTTTCATCATAAGGCTGCCCTGTGTAACGTTCACACCAAGCATCCATCAAAATATTGGCTGGTCCAGTATCAAAACCATATACGCCTTTAGGATCACCCGCAGGTAACATACTGACATTGGCAATTCCACCGAGATTTAAGATCACACGGTGTATCGTCGGATGCTGAAATAAGGCTTGATGGAATGCTGGCACTAGAGGTGCACCTTGACCACCAGCAGCCATATCACGGCGTCTAAAATCTGATACCACAGGAATTTGAGTGATTTCAGTAATAATGTTGGGATCACCAATTTGAAGGGTAAATCCATGTTCGGGACGATGACGAATCGTTTGACCATGAGATCCAATGGCTTTTATTTGAGTTCTATCGAGATTATTTTCTTGTATAAGTTGATTGATTCCATGACCGATCATCTGTGCTAAAGCGACATCAGCTTTACCCATGCGGTCAATTTCATTATCGTCTGGCAAAGTAAGTGCCATCAGTTCATCACGTAAATCTGGATCAAAGGCTAATGTCAGCGTTGCATGGATCTGTAATGGATCAAAAGAAGCGGCTACAAAATCGACGCCGTCCATACTCGTGCCAGTCATTACACCAATGTAGATTGTGGTCATGATTATTCTTAAGCCTGCATTGTGCTGAAAAAGTGTTAGTATATCGCACAAATTGAACAACAGATGTATTTGGGTTTTGTGATGTCAAATTTCCTGCCTGCTGAAGAACAACTTGCCCTCATTCAACGAGGCACACATGAAATTATTTCAGAAGAAGATCTTCTGAAGAAATTAAAATTGAATCGTCCTTTGAAAATTAAGGCGGGTTTTGATCCTACAGCACCAGACTTACACTTAGGTCATACGGTATTAATTAACAAGCTTAAAGTGTTTCAAGACTTAGGTCATGAAGTATTCTTCTTGATTGGTGATTACACTGCGATGATTGGTGACCCAACAGGTAAAAGTGCAACTCGTCCACCATTGTCACGTGAGCAAGTCTTAGAAAACGCGAAAACCTATCAGGAACAAGTGTTCAAAATTCTTGATCCAAATAAAACTAAGGTGGTGTTTAACTCAGAATGGTTTGCTCAAAAAACTGCTGCTGACCTGATTCAATTGGCTTCACAGCAAACAGTTGCACGTATGCTTGAACGTGATGACTTTACTAAACGCTATAACAACCAACAGCCGATTGCGATTCACGAGTTTTTATATCCATTGGTGCAAGGCTATGACTCTATCGCGCTCGAGGCAGATGTTGAGTTAGGTGGTACGGATCAGACCTTTAACTTGTTGATGGGGCGTACTTTACAAGGTCGTTATAATCAAGAGCCACAAGTGTGTATCACTGTACCAATTCTTGAAGGTTTAGATGGCGTCAACAAAATGTCTAAATCTTTAGGTAACTACATTGGTGTATTTGATGCACCTGGTGCGATGTACCAAAAAGTACTTTCAATGCCAGACAGCTTAATTGAGCGATATTTCGAACTGCTGAGCTTCAAGTCAATGGAAGAGATCGAAGGCTTATTGAAAGAAATGGCTGAAGGTCGTAACCCTCAAGAAATTAAACGTATCTTAGCGCTCGAGTTAGTGGAGCGTTTCCATGGAAGCGAAGCTGCTGCGAATGCACACAAAGGTGCAGGGAATATCATCACAGAAGGTGAGCTTCCTGAAGGAACGCCAGAAGTGACGATTTCACGTGGTGAATTCGGTGGTGAAATGTTTATTGCTTCTATTGTTCGTGCAGCGGGCTTAACCAAAAATGCAGCGCAAGCCAAAGATGCTGTTTCACGTGGAGCCGTTAAAGTCGATTGGGAGGTGGTGGATGCATCATTCTCAATTAACGAAAATAAAACAGTGATTGTTCAAGCAGGTAAAAAGGCCATTGCTAAAGTAACTTTTACTGACTAAATCATAAAGTTTTGAATGATTCAAAAGCCATCCTAAGTGATGGCTTTTTTATGTCAAGAATGAAATGAAGATGAAAGATGGATTAATTTTTGGTTGTTCTGGTTGAAATCCATTAAAATGCGCCATCCAATACTTATTTGTTTGAATATCTATGATTCAGTTAGACCAACTTACCATTCGCCGCGGCGGTCGCATTTTATTTGAAAAAGCGTCTATGCAACTTCACCCTGGTTGGAAGATTGGTTTAACAGGTGTCAATGGTGCAGGAAAATCGACGTTGTTTTCAGCATTACTTGGAGGCATGGAATCAGATGGTGGCTCATTAACACGACCATCGGTTTGGACAGTGGCGCATATGGCGCAAGAGATTAAAGCGCTGGATATGAAAGCGATTGATTTCGTTCTATCCGGTGATGAAGAGTATTGGGATATCCAACACAAACTTGAGCATCCTGAGGGATTATCTGATCAAGATTTGGCAAATCTATATGGTCGTTTTGATGAAATTAGTGGCTACTCAGCGCCGTCTAAAGCATCACAACTGATGGCTGGGCTAGGCTTCTTTGAACATCAGTCAGAACTTAGTGTAAAAAGTTTCTCTGGTGGATGGCGTATGCGTTTAAATCTTGCACGTACTTTGATGAGTCGTTCAGATTTACTCTTACTTGATGAACCGACGAACCATTTAGATTTAGACGCTATTTTATGGTTAGAAGATTGGTTAAAAGCATATGAAGGCACATTGGTACTGATTTCGCATGACCGTGATTTCTTGGATGCCATTACCGACCATATTTTGCATATTGAAAACCAAGAACTAACGCTTTATACCGGCAACTATTCAACCTTTGAACGTACCCGAAGTGAACGTTTAGCTCAGCAACAACAAGCCTATGAGAAACAGCTTGAGCTACGTGCACATCTGCAAAAATATATTGATCGTTTTAAAGCTAAGGCAACCAAAGCAAAACAGGCACAAAGCCGTATTAAACAGCTCGAACGAATGCAAGAGCTTTCTGCTGCGCATGTCGATACGCCTTTTACCTTTAGCTTCCGTGAACCCACCAAAATGAGTTCTCCGTTGTTACAACTGGATAGTGCTGATATTGGTTATGGCGACAAACTGATTGTGACCAATGTGAAACTACAAATCACGCCAACCAGCCGTATCGGTTTACTGGGAATGAATGGTGCAGGTAAGTCCACATTAATTAAATCATTGGTGGGTGATTTACCTTTAATTCAAGGTCAACGCAAAGCATCTGAACTCCTCAATATTGGTTATTTCGCCCAACATCAAATGGATGCATTAGATGGTAATGCGAGTCCAATGTTGCAGTTATCTCGTATTGCAGATAAAAAGATTAGTGAAGCGACTTTACGCGCCTTCTTAGGGAGTTTTGGTTTCTCTGGTGAGCGTATGGATACGCCGTGTGAAAGCTTCTCTGGGGGTGAGCGTGCACGTTTAGCATTGGCTTTGATTGTCTGGCAGCGTCCAAATGTTTTAATTTTAGATGAACCGACCAACCATTTAGACTTGGATATGCGTCATGCATTAACTATGGCACTACAAGACTTTGAAGGGGCAGTGGTGTTGGTTTCACATGAACGCCAATTAATTGCAAGTGTCTGTGATGAATTACTCCTAGTGCATAACGGTAAATGTCGTGAGTTTGAAGGTGATCTGGTCGCTTATGCAGACTGGTTACGTCAAGCACGTACAGAGTTGATGAAGCAAGGGCAGCAAGCACCTGAGCCAGTAAAATCTCAAGTGATCGATAAGCCTGTAGTTTCTAAAGTAGATAAAGAAGCACAGCGTAAAGAAGCTGCGCGTCGCCGTGAAATGAGCCGCCCAATTCGTAAAAATATCGAAAAATTGGAAGCTGAGATTGCAAAGATTCAACCACGTTTAGTTCAAATTGAGGATGCTTTAGGGGATGCATCACTTTATGATGCGTCTCGGAAAGATGATCTTTTAAAATTGATGAATGAACAAACGGAACTAAAAGGAAAATTAGCACAAGCAGAAGAAAAAATGCTTGAACTGATGATGGAACTTGAAGAGTTGGAAAGTTCGTTTGATGAATAATGAGTGATAAAAAAGCCCAATTTAGATTGGGCTTTTTTATTTAAATGTATATGATTGAAATCTTATGTTTATGTTAAGAAAAAGAATTAATGGCTCTAGAAAAAATAAAATTAAATACAGATACTGAATTCTATAAAGGGCTTCAAAAATTTGCCGAAGGAACATATGTATTAGTAAATGAAATTGGTAAAGCTTTAATTCCTATGGCTGAAGCTTTACAAAATATAATAAACAGCATTGACCAAGAAAAATTAAAAAACTTCATTGAGGGAATTTATAAATTCCAACAATATGAGCCATATCTAGATAATTTATTAGGTTCGCTTGAAGACAATACAAATTTATCACATGTAAATGAAACACTTTCTCTGGCTTGTTTCATTCAATTAATTTTTGAAAATGAAGATAATCTTGATAATTTACATCTGTTTGATGTCATAAAAACTAACTATTTTGATGAAATGTTTTTCTCGAAATTTGATGAAATAAATTTAGGAGAAAATTTTAAACTGAGAAAAAATATAATCCAAGAAGCATTTAAGCTTTATGAGTTAGATTTTTATGCCGGTTGCTTAGCTCTTTTGTATGGACAACTTGAGGGGATATTGACTGATTATTTAGTTTATCAAAATGTTCTTCTCAGGAATGGTACATCTTATAAATATTGTGGAGAAGAAATTAGATATACAAATCAAAGAAATGAAGAAGAAATAATAAAAAATAATAAATCTATCACTGGTATATATCATAAAATTATAATAGCTAAAAATACAAATATATATTTCGAGGAATTAGATGCTTATAAGATAGATAGTGAATTAAAAATTAATAATGATCGAAATGAAATACTTCATGGAAATATTTTAGATCGCTTTACCAAAGAAAGATGTTTCATTCTAATCATTTGGTTAACTTCAATCTTTAACTTCCTTCTAGCAGATCAGAAAATCCAAGAATCATTATCTACTAAATAAAAAAACCGCGCTTTCGCGCGGTCTTTTATTTAAAGAGACAAATTATTTTTTGTCATCTTTCACTTCAGTGAACTCAGCATCTACAACGCCGTCGTCCGCTTTTTGTTGTTGACCAGCAGCATCACCTTGGAATGCATTTGGATCAAAACCTTGCGCACCACCTTGAGCACCCTGCGCAGCTTCATAAGCACGTTGAGTGATCGGCATGATGATGTTTTGAAGTGCTTCAGTTTTCGCTTTGATCGCGTCAACATCATTTTCTTTTGTTGCAGCTTCAAGTTCTGAAACAGCAGTTTCAACCGCAGTTTTTTCATCAGCAGTCACTTGTTCACCAAGGTCTTTTACTGCTTTTTGAGCAGAAGAAACTAATGCATCAGCTTCGTTACGTGCTTTAGCAAGTTCTTCAAACTTACGATCTTCTTCAGCATTCGCTTCAGCATCTTTGATCATCGCTTCAATTTCAGCATCGCTCAAACCTGAGTTTGCTTTAATTTGAATTGATTGCTCTTTACCAGTGCTCTTATCTTTAGCAGATACTTTCAAGATACCATCAGCGTTGATGTCGAACGATACTTCAATTTGCGGCACGCCACGTGGAGCAGGTGGGATATCGCCCAATTGGAAGTTACCCAACAATTTGTTTTGTTGAGCCATTTTACGTTCACCTTGGTAAACCGAAATGTCTACTGCAGGCTGGTTATCAGCAGCTGTAGAGAACACTTGTGATTTTTTCGCAGGGATTGTTGTGTTTTTCTCGATGATTGGAGTTAACACACCACCCATTGTTTCAATACCAAGTGTCAATGGTGTAACGTCAAGTAATAGAACGTCGTTTTTATCACCTGAAAGTACAGCACCTTGGATCGCAGCACCCATTGCTACAGCTTCGTCAGGGTTCACGTCTTTACGTGGCTCTTTACCGAAGAACTCTTGTACTTTTTGTTGTACAAGAGGCATACGAGACTGACCACCAACCAAGATTACGTCAGAGATATCAGAAGTTGATAAACCAGCATCTTTAAGTGCAATCTTACATGGCTCGATTGTACGAGCAACTAAGTCAGCAACAAGACCTTCTAATTTCGCACGTGTTACGTTGATCACTAAGTGTTTAGGACCAGTCGCATCAGCAGTGATATATGGAAGGTTAATTTCAGTTGCATTCGAAGAAGACAATTCAATCTTCGCTTTCTCAGCAGCTTCTTTCAAACGTTGTAACGCAAGTGGATCATTTTTCAGATTCACATTTTGTTCTTTCTTAAACTCTTCAACCAAGTAATCGATTAACGCGTTATCAAAGTCTTCACCACCTAAGAATGTATCACCGTTGGTAGACAACACTTCGATTTGTTGGTCGCCATCAAGGTCAGCGATTTCAATGATTGATACGTCGAAAGTACCACCACCTAAGTCGTAAACCGCGATTTTACGGTCGCCTTCTTTCTTGTCCATACCGAACGCAAGCGCTGCAGCTGTTGGTTCGTTGATGATACGTTTAACATCTAAACCAGCAATTTTACCAGCATCTTTCGTTGCTTGACGTTGAGCATCGTTGAAGTATGCAGGAACAGTAACTACCGCTTCAGTAACTGTTTCACCTAAGTAATCTTCCGCAGTTTTCTTCATTTTCTTAAGAACTTCTGCAGAGATTTGTTGTGGTGCTAGTTTCTTGTCGTTTACATCAACCCAAGCATCGCCATTGTCAGCTTTGATGATTTTGTAAGGTACAAGACCAATATCTTTTTGAACTGCTTGATCTTCGTAACGACGACCGATCAAACGTTTGATCGCAAATAATGTATTTTTCGGGTTTGTTACCGCTTGACGTTTAGCTGATTGACCAACAAGGATCTCGCCATCTTTATACGCAATAATAGACGGAGTTGTACGAGCGCCTTCAGCGTTGTCGATTACTTTAACTTTATCGCCTTCAAGTACTGCAACACATGAGTTTGTAGTACCTAAGTCAATACCAATAATTTTAGCCATTGATGTGTTCCTCGAAAATTTTGTTGTGATCTTTCACTTGTTATCCGATATGAGAGCCATTCATTATTTTTCAAGTTAAAAACTTAAAAAATTTTTACAAACTCCCGTATTTCTTGACTTATTGGCCTACCATGACCATTGCAGGACGAAGTAAACGGCCAGAAAGGGTGTAACCTTTTTGAAGTACCGTACCAATCTCACCCGCTTTTGCATCTGGAGCAATACCTACTGCTTGATGCAAATCAGCATTAAAACCATTTTCAGTGTCAACTGCCACAACACCAAATTTTTCTAATGTTGCTAATAATGACTTCAGTGTGAGTTCTACACCTTCTGATAAAGGAGTTTTTTCATCACCTGCAGCAGCAATTGCACGTTCAAGGTTGTCAACTGAATCCAATAATTCTTTTGCAAATTTCTCTAAAGCAAATTTTTTCGCAGTATCCGCTTCACGCTCTAAACGTTCTTTGGTTTTTTCTGCTTCATACTTCGCATTTGCAGCAACTGCTTTTTCATATTTTAAGTTTTCAGTCAGCGTTGCGATTTGCGCTTGAAGGTCTTCTACAGAAACTTCAACTTCAGCTTGTTGATTTTCAACTTGCTGTTCAGTTTGTTCCGTTTGAACGTCCTGAGTTTGTTCGTTTTGCTCATTTGCCATGGAAGATCTCCGCTTAAATGGGTTTTTAAACATGTACAGTCCTTTGGCATCAGTGTTAACTGCGTTAATCTGAACTGCCATGCGTGTGTAATTCATCAATACAAAGGTAATGTGGGCGACTATAAATAATTCAAGCTTAAACGATGTTTATTTCTACTAAATTCATCTTTAGAACAAGGAATGAAAATTTTTCGATTCATTTAGAGAAATCTAAAGTCTAGAATAAGACGAGGAGATGAACTGGAGAAAGATTATAAAAATATGATTTAGTGTATATTTTATATATAAAAAATATAGATTCAGATAAAACAAGTCTTTCCTTTTAAAGAATCAAATCTGTATTATCTTTAACCAGATACTAACGCTGTAGTTTCTATTTATTTTGTTTTTGCTTTTTAATAGCTCATCCAACCTCCTTGGATGAGTTTTTTTTTGCTTGTCGAGATCTGAGTAACAATGTTAAGCAACCGATATACCGTGTAGCCACACTGTGATTCAGTCACCTTCAAAAAGGGTTTATATCGCACCACATATTCACTAAAAAATAAATTAAATAAATGGCTTAGGAGATATATTCAACTATAAAAGTTGAATTGCATTTTCTTTACACTTTTTTCATAAGTTCAACCTGAAGTCATCGAAACTTGAACCAAGAACTGACGCATGAAATAAAAAAGTCAGGAATGATAAGCCTTCAAAGTTAACTCTGACTTTGAATGTTTCAAGTAAGGAATTAAACAATGAAAAAATTAGGTCTCATTTCCCTGGCATTTGCAGCTATTGGTTTTGCTACTGTAGGTTGTACTTCAAACCAATCTGCTGAAACTGCTCAAGCGACCACACAAACAGATGCTTCAATAGCGCAAGCGGCAACTACTGAAATGGATACCCAAAATGGTGTGGCTGTACAAGCTGACCCAAGTGTAGAGTCTGCTGAACCGATTCAAGCTGTCCCAGCTGAAGGTGCAGAAGCCCCTCAAGTTGTTGAGTAAAATGCAATGAAATTTAATTCATTTAAACTGCTTATAATGGATTAAATTTTATGAAAAAGCAGAGAATAGAGAGTAAATAGGATGCCTTTACTGTCTATTTTTAGAATCACAGCACTTAAAAAAACCTAACATTCAAATGTGAATGTTAGGTTTGTGAGGTAACTTTAAATCAATTGTCTTGAGTCCAAGAAAGCTTAACGATCTCGGCGATCGTGTTGACGTTCCTGTTCTCGCTTCTTGCGGTCCTGTTCTAAGCGCTTACGTTGTTCTTCAATCGCTTTTTTACGATTATCTTGATTCCAACGATTACGTTCAGCTTGACGTTGTTTTAGAATTTCCTTTTGACGTTGTTCAATCTGTTTACGACGATCATGCTCAGCACGTTCTTTATTACGTCGATCTGCTAATTCACGTTGTTGGCGTTGACGTTCATATTCACGTTTGCGCTTTTCTTGTTCAAGGCGCTGTTGATGTAAACGTTGTGCGCGTTCTCTCTCCCAACGTTGACGGTCATAGTTGCGATCATAATCACGATCATAACGATGGTCATAATTACCATTATAATAAGGGCCATCGTCAGGGAAGGCCACACAACCGACTGCAAGAACTGCTGTGGCCAATGACATTATCATTACTTTTATTGCCATAGCTTTCACCTTTATATGTTGAATCAGGACAACCAAAAAATTCCTGATGTTGGATTAAATAGTCAATGACAAGACTGCTATAGTCAGATTAGCGTAAATGGAATTGAAGTTTGTATATTGATCAGTAGACTTAGTTAACAAAATAGTCATGAAATGGCTGATCGTGTAGAAATTATGAAGAATACGGATTTTTAAAAGGATCGGAATCGTGAATCAAAAAATACAACAATTACTTGAAAATGGTCAGGGTTCTGCAGGACGTGCATTAGATCGACTCCCAAAGATCGTTCAAGAGTCTCTAGTGAAGTTACTTGGCTATCCCTATGACTATCCTCAACTCGATAGTTTTACAAAATGCTTGATGGCTGCACAGTTGAAACAAGGAAAATCAGGCTTTATTGGCGCTGATATTGATAAATCAAGAAAAGAATTTGAAAATCAAATCCAATCCATCACACATAAATCATCTCATGTTCAATATGTAGAAGATATTCGTCTTCCTTTACAAAGTGGTACTGTATTTGCCAGACATTATCATCCTGCTCCGAATAAAAAACTACCAATGATTGTATTTTATCATGGTGGTGGGTTTGTTGTCGGAAGTGTGAATACACATGATGAAGCGTGCCGAATCATTGCGAATTATGCAAAAGCACAAGTAATCAGTATTGATTATCCTTTAGCACCAGAAGTTTCTCCACAATCATTGATTCAATCATGTGAAGACGCATTGGCATGGGTATATCAAAATCGTCGTCACTTTAAAATCTTAAAAAATCGTATTGCTGTAGCAGGAGATAGTGCTGGCGGTAATATTAGTGCTGTCGTTGCTCAACGTGCATTGAATGCCAGTTATGCGCCTCAAGCTCAATTTTTAATATATCCTGCGGTGGATTTCAAAAGTCGTCATCCATCATTCTTTGCGTATAAAGATGGTTTAGTATTAACCAACAGCGATATTGACTATGTGACAGAATACTACGCGACAAGACATAAAGTTGCTTTGGATAATCCACTAATCTCCCCAACATACGGCAATCTAAAAAAATTGGCACCAGCTTATGTTGTTACAGCGGGACATGATGTATTGCATGATGAAGGCAAAATTTACGCCCACAAATTACGTCAAAATGGCACTAAAGTGTTGTATCAAGATTTTGAAGATCAAACACACGGATTTATTAATCTAACGCTAATCTCAGGGCGTTCTAAAAAATTGTTGATTGAAATGAGTAAAGAGTTTAGAAGATTTTGGGATAAAAATAGTTAATAGATCCTTACTTTCAAATCCTGAGATTTAAACGAAACTCAGGATTTTTTCTTTATATAGAGTAATCGAATAAAAATACTTTGATGCTTAACAAAAAACTGAATCTTTTCTGGCGATTGATTCATGAATAATAGATAAGATAAAACATCAATAAGAGGATAGCGTATGTTAAAAAAAATGATGTTAGGTGCTTCTGTTGCGGCGATGAGTACTTTGTCTTTGGCAGCAAATACGCATATGCAAATCAAAACATCAGCAGGAGATATCGAAATCGAGTTGTTTAATGATAAAGCTCCGATTTCAGTAAAGAACTTTGAAACTTATGCGAAAGCTAATTTTTATAACGGCACAATCTTCCATCGGGTTATTCCAGGGTTCATGATCCAAGGTGGAGGATTAGATGTATCGATGAAAGAAAAAGCGAATCGACCTCCAATCAAGAACGAGTCTTATAATGGCTTAAAGAATAACCGTGGCACTTTAGCCATGGCACGTACAAACCAGCCTGATTCAGCAACAAGCCAATTTTTTATCAATATTGCGGATAATGATTTTCTAAATAAAGCGCCAATGAATCCTGGTTATGCTGTGTTTGGTCAGGTAACTAAAGGCATGGATGTTGTCGATAAAATTGCAAAAGTGCCTACTGGTAGATTTGGTATGCATCAAGATGTGCCAAAAAATCCTATTAAAATTTTAAGTGTGAATATAAAACCTTCAAAAGCGAAATAGTGATTAAAAAAAGAAGCAGAAATATTAAATTAATATTTTTGCTTCAATATTATAGGGTTAAGTGTAAATGTGATTATTAATGAATCATAATGGTGCATAAAAATAGAACACTCAATAAAACATGGGGTTAAAAGCACTTGCAATGATTTCGAAATGCTCTAGAATGCACCCCATACCGACGAGATACACGGAAACGAACGAAGCAGGTTGCTGAGTTGTTAAGTGTTTCGAGTCCAGCTTCTAGCATTGA
>NZ_JBWYIW010000016.1:0-47845 GCF_056779915.1 Acinetobacter sp. ANC_7513 | reverse complement strand
GTTGTTTTACCATGGTCAACGTGACCGATTGTGCCCACGTTAACGTGTGGCTTATTACGTTCAAACTTAGCCTTAGCCATGAGATCTTCCTTTTTAAACTACTCATGGAGGATCACTCCATGAGCACTTGGTTTTAAACTATGAATTAGTTGGGCTTATAGTAATCGAAAGATTACTCGTCGTCACCTTTTTTACCACCAGCTTGGAACTTAGCAATGATGCCTTCAGCCACGTTACGTGGAGTTTCAGCATATTTAGCAAATTCCATAGAGTAAGTCGCACGACCTTGAGACATAGAACGCATGTGTGTTGCGTAACCGAACATCTCAGAAAGTGGAACTTCAGCACGGATTGCTTTAGTACCGCCAGGTAAATCGTCCATACCTTGAACCATACCACGACGACGGTTTAAGTCACCCATGATATCGCCCATGTAGTCTTCTGGAGTTTCTACTTCAACTTTCATGATAGGTTCAAGAAGAACAGGATCTGCTTTCATGAAACCATCACGGAATGCGTAAGAACCCGCCATTTTGAACGATAATTCGTCAGAGTCGACATCATGGTAAGAACCATCGAACAATGTCGCTTTGATGCCAACAACTGGGTAACCAGCTAGGACACCATTCTTCATACGTTCTTGAATACCTTTGTCTACAGCACCAAAGAATTCTTTAGGTACAACACCACCAACAACTTCTTCAGCGAACTCGTAGTCTTTACCAGCTTCAGGATCCATTGGCTCTAAACGTACATATACGTGACCGAATTTACCTTTACCACCAGTTTGACGAACAAACTTACCTTCTTGCTCAACAGATTTTTTAATCGTTTCGCGGTAAGCAACCATTGGTTTACCAATGTTCGCTTCAACACCGAATTCACGCTTCATACGGTCAACGATGATGTCAAGGTGAAGCTCACCCATACCAGCAATAATAGTCTGACCAGATTCTTCATCAGTACGAACGCGGAATGATGGATCTTCTTTCGCCAAGCGGCCCAAAGCAACTGACATTTTTTCTTGGTCAGCTTTAGTTTTAGGTTCAACTGCAAGTGCAATTACTGGCTCTGGGAATTCCATACGCTCCAATGTGATTACGTTGTTTTCATCACAAAGTGTATCACCTGTAGTCGTATCTTTAAGACCTACACATGCCGCGATATCGCCCGCACGAATTTCTTCGATGTCATGACGGTCATTAGCGTGCATCTGTACAATACGACCAACACGTTCACGTTTAGATTTAACAGGGTTATAAACTGCACTACCAGCTTTTAGAACACCTGAGTAAACACGAACGAATGTCAAGTTACCAACGAATTTGTCGTTCATAATTTTGAACGCAAGCGCAGCAAACGGTGCTTCATCAGACGCTTCACGAGAACCTTCTGTCTCATCTTTGTCGTCTAAGATACCTTTAATTGCTTCAACGTCAGTAGGTGCTGGTAAGAATTCAATAACAGCATCCAACATACGTTGAACACCTTTGTTTTTGAACGCTGAACCACAAAGCATTGGTTGAATTTCATTCAACAATGTACGTGCACGAAGACCACCGATGATTTCTTCTTTAGTCAAATCACCTTCTTCTAGGTACTTATCCATGAGTTCTTCTGATGCTTCTGCAGCAGCTTCAACCATGTTCGTACGCCATTCTTGAGCAAGCTCAACAAGGTCAGCAGGAATTTCACCGTATTCAAACTTCATACCTTGAGATGCTTCATCCCAGATAATCGCTTTCATTTCGATAAGGTCTACTACACCTTGGAAGTTTTCTTCTGCGCCAACAGGAATCACGATTGGCACTGGATTACCACCAAGACGTGTTTTTACTTGTTCAACAGCACGGAAGAAGTTTGCACCAGTACGGTCCATTTTGTTAACGAACGCAATACGAGGTACTTTATATTTATTTGCTTGACGCCATACAGTTTCTGACTGAGGTTGTACACCACCTACAGCACAGTAAACCATGCACGCGCCGTCAAGAACACGCATAGAACGCTCAACTTCGATCGTGAAGTCAACGTGTCCCGGTGTGTCAATTACGTTAATACGGTGTTGTTCGAACTGGTTACCCATACCTTTCCAGAAGCAAGTTACTGCTGCTGAAGTAATAGTAATACCACGTTCTTGCTCTTGTTCCATCCAGTCAGTTGTTGCTGAACCTTCGTGAGTTTCACCTAGTTTGTGGCTCTCACCTGTGTAGAACAAAATACGTTCAGAAGTCGTTGTTTTACCAGCATCAATGTGTGCTGAGATACCAATGTTACGGTAACGAGAAATTGGGGTTTGACGAGCCATGATTTCTTGCATTCCTAAATTTTGTTGTTTAAAACAGGACGCTTTAAGCTGCTGAGCAGCTTAAAGCGATTCGATGACAAATCAGTGAAACCCGACTTACCACCCTCCTGAATAGGGGCTGTTTTATCCGCTTAGAAACGGTAGTGAGAGAAGGCTTTGTTGGCTTCAGCCATACGATGCACATCTTCACGTTTCTTGATCGCTGAACCTTTACCTTCAGCTGCGTCAAGCAACTCACCAGCAAGGCGTAACGCCATAGTTTTTTCAGAACGCTTAGCAGCAGCATCTACTAACCAACGCATCGCTAAAGCAGTACGACGGGATGGGCGTACTTCCATAGGAACTTGGTATGTAGCACCACCAACACGGCGTGCTTTTACTTCGACCATAGGACGAACTTTTTCAAGAGTAGTCTCGAAAAATTCAACTGGGTCTACTTTAGATTTTTCTTGAACGCGGTCTAAAGCACCGTAAACGATACTTTCAGCAATAGATTTTTTACCATCTTGCATTACGTGGTTCATGAACTTAGCGATTGTTTGGCTGCCGAACTTAGGATCCGGAAGGATTTCACGAGCAGCGACTACGCGACGTCTTGGCATTTTAATACTACCTATAAATATGACACTTCAGGTTTATCCAGCAGCAGTACAAAGTGTCATGTACTATTCGCTGGCCTTACTACACGTCGCTTGAATTTCACAAAATTAAATGCAGAAATCAGACAAGCGAGACGATAAAGGATTGCAGTTCTATACGTTTAAGAAAATGATCTAGTTAGATTATTTCTTAGGACGCTTAGTACCGTATTTAGAACGAGACTGGTTACGATCTTTAACACCAGCACAGTCTAAAGAACCACGAACGGTATGGTAACGTACACCTGGTAAGTCTTTAACACGACCACCACGGATAAGAACAACACTGTGCTCTTGTAGGTTATGGCCTTCACCACCGATATAGCTAGATACTTCAAAACCTGAAGTTAAGCGAACACGGCAAACTTTACGCATTGCTGAGTTAGGTTTTTTAGGTGTAGTTGTGTAAACACGTGTACAAACACCACGACGTTGTGGACAAGCCTTCAACGCAGGAACTTTTGATTTTTCAATCAAAGTCGTACGACCCTTACGGATCAACTGATTTGTTGTTGCCATGTGGCAATTCTCCCGTTAATAAAAAGCCCCAAAAAATACTACTTTTTGAGGGCATGCAATTGTAAGCCAAGAAGTAAAAATGGTCAACATTCAACATGACATCAAATATTGACCATTGTGTGCTTACAACGAAATTTTCAGAATGATTTGATCAACCATTCATAACTAAATTTATTGTTTTTTCTGTGACGTAGGTAGTGAGTTTGCTGCTTAGTCTTTCTTTTTTGAATTACGACGCTTAGGGGGCGCTTTTACCTGCACAATAGGTTCGCCTTGAGGCTGGTCTTTATCAGCGTCTTGAACACTTTCATTAGAAGCCGATTCCACATGTTTTTCAGCTAAGGCCTTAAGACCATCCTCAACACTGACCACTTCTTCTTTTTCAGACTCGGTAGATTTTGCTTCAATTTTAATTGCTGAAATTGAATCATTATGAACTGCAGACTCATCAACTTGAATAGACTCTTCTCCTTCAAGTTTTTTTGCAAACTCTTCAACCTCAACCACTAACTCATTATTGATTGACACTGCGGAATTCAATGCGAGTGAAGATTGCTTTAATAATTCTGTACCGCGCTCAAAGGCCTCCTGAACAGATACCTGCTCATCTGGATGTTGGAGAATGTACTTCTGTGCTCCTGAAAAAACAGCTCTAGCTTTAGTATGAGCCTCTTCCACAAAACGCCAGCTATATACTGCACCAATACCAGCACCAGCCACAGGTGCTAATTTAGATAAAATTGAAATTTGAGGAATCTGATTCAACCAATTCCATTTATAACCACCTTCAGGATTACTCAGCCAATTTTTTAAAGCCGTGAAGTCGTTACTAGAGCCCAATAGGGTTTGTAGCTGATGAGTATCTTGTGTTTCCAATAAATTTGCGACTGTTCTTAATGCCACTAAAAGTGTTTGCTTTTCCGCAATAACACCTAAATCGACTTGTTTGAATACATACTCAACGATCTCTTGCTCTTGACGATGATTAAGTTCAAAACCGTGCGCGCGCCCTTCTTGGTAAATACTACGCAACGTAAATGCCAACGAGAAAGGAATATCGATGGCCGTACCAACTACGCCTGTCGCACCAGACACTGCCCCCTGAACCGCTGCAATCAACTTATTTTGATTGGCTAATGCTTCACCGATACGATTCGCACGATCAGGGCTTGATTTAAGTTCATCCAAGCTTTTTGCACCAACTTCCTTTAATACATGCTCAACTGAACTTAACTCAGAAACAAAATCATTCAATTTATCAAAAAAATAATCTGCAACTTTGTTGTTTAAGTCCGGAGAGATAAAAGAAGCAACATTATTTAATTTACTGTAATGACGACCAAAAATTTTTTGAGAAACTTGAGGGACATGATCACGAAATAATTGTTGAGGGGTTTCGTACTTTTTTTGTTCAGTCATTTTTCTCTCATCTAAAGTTATGTCAATAATTTTTTGTGGATCAGGTTGTTGCGTCAATTTCGCAATTGATCCTGGTGCAACATGTTGTGCCAGTTCAAATCCAGTAGCACTGAGCTTTTTAGCCACTCCAAATGCTTTTAATACCAGTCCGCTAGATTGCTTATTATTAGAATTTGCCATTTACAACCCTCCTTCGCATTTATCACTTATGTTTAAAATTCTATGCGCAGTCAAGAGTTATCTCAACTTTATCGTGTTTTATTCGGTTGCAATATAGTGAACATATCTGCCAATAAGCGTTTTAACGCTGCGATATTGATTTGCCATAAGAATTTAAAATAGATTCTGATATCATGATACGAATTTTTGACAAGATCTTATGGACTTTTACATCCAATCAAATCATCGATGTGAATTTTTCCATAAAATGACTTCACCATAATAGGGAATTGTAAATGAAACGTGTTGTAATCACTGGTATGGGCATTAACTCATGCATTGGTAATACATTAGAAGATGTAAATCATGCCTTACAAAATGGTATTTCAGGCACACGTTTTAACCCAACTTATGCTGAACTTAATTTTAAAAGTCATGTTAGTGCTGCAGCAGAACAAAATTTTGACGGTATTGACCGTAAACTGAAACGCTTTATGGGTGTATGTGCGATGTATGCCTATAACGCTGCAGTCGCTGCGGTTGAAAATGCGGGTCTAACCGCTGAAGATCTTGCGGGCAATCCTCGTTATGGTATTGCGGGTGGTTCAGGCGGTAACTCTACAGCTTCTGTCGCTGAAATGATTGAACTTCTTGAAGAGAAAGGCGCACGTAAAATTGGCCCTTTCTTTGTTCCACGCAATATGTCAAATACTATTACAGCTAACGTTGGTGTGGCATTCAAATTACAAGGTATCGCTCACTCTATTACAAGTGCTTGTGCAACCTCAGCTGATGCCATTGGTTACGCATACAACCTGATTCAACTTGGCAAACAGGATCTAATGCTCGCTGGTGGTGGTGAAGAAGACCATTGGTCACAAAGTCTATTATTTGATGCAATGGGTGCTTTATGCTCAAAATATAATGACTCACCAGAAACCGCTTCTCGCCCTTACTCTGCTGATCGTGATGGTTTTGTCATTGCTGGCGGCGGTGGTTTCGTGGTACTTGAATCTCTTGAGCATGCTCAAGCGCGCGGTGCAAATATTCTTGCTGAAGTCGTTGCATATGCAGCCAACTCTGATGGTGCTGATATGGTCGCACCATCAGGTGAAGGTGCAACACGTTGCATCTTGATGGCACTTGATGAAGCAAAACAGCATGGTGTTGAAAAAATTGATTATGTAAATACACACGGCACATCTACACCAGCTGGTGATGTGACTGAATTGAAAGCAATGGAACGCGCATTCGGTGAAGGTCAAGTACCACCTTTAAGTTCAACAAAATCTATGACAGGTCATAGCTTAGGCGCTGCAGGTGTACAAGAAGCGATTTACTCTATTCTCATGATGCAGAATGACTTTATTGCACCAAATATCAACGTTACTGAGCTTGATGAAGGTGCAAAACCATTTGATATCGTACTTGAAAAACGCGATACAAAACTGAATACTGTAATGAGTAACAGTTTTGGTTTCGGCGGCGTAAATGCCTGCCTCATTTTCAAGAAATGGGAAGGCTAATTTAATTCCGCCCATAATGGGTGATTAGATGGATGCTCCTTCAGATGCTTTCCTATGGGTAAAAGCATTACATATTATTGCTGTGGTATGTTGGTTCGCTGCTTTGTTCTATCTACCACGGCTTTATGTTTATCATGCGATGAGTGACGATGCCATAAGTCATCAACGCTTTGAAGTCATGGAACGTAAGCTTTATCGTGGCATTATGTGGCCTGCGATGATCGCAACATTGATCACTGCACATTTTTTAGTGGACTGGGGTGATGCAACTCGACATTATCATGAAGCTTTATGGTTTTATTTAAAAGTTGGTTTAGTCGGATTACTGGTCATATACCACCTAGTGTGTGGATATTACCGTAAAAAACTCATTGATAATGCACACTATAAAAGTCATAAGTTCTGGCGCTATTTCAACGAAATGCCCACATTGATCTTATTCGCAGTTGTAATTTTAGTTGTGGTCAAACCTACATTCTAACTAAAGAATATAAAAAAACCTCCATTCGTGGAGGTTTTTTCTTTCTCTAAAAATTAATTATGGTTACGCTTACGCATACGTGGTTTATAAAGAACACGGTATGTTACAGCTAACAGAATCAACCAGATTGGGCTAATCATCAAAGCTTTAAGCGTGTCTGGCTCTAAACTTAAAATGATTAATGCAAATAGCAAAAATGCCAATACAACGTATGACATTGCCACTCCACCCGGCATTTTAAAATTCGACTTTTCATGTAGCTCAGGTCGCAATTTACGGTAGCGTATATAGCACACCATGATAATCGCCCAAATACTAATGAAAAGAATCACACACAGCGAACTTGCTAATGTAAAAGCTTCCATCGTATTTGGCACAAAATACTGAAATGCTGCACCGGCCATAATAAATGTACATGAAAAGATTAATCCCTTAGCAGGTACGGCACGACTTGAAAGTTCTGCTAGCTTTTGAGGGGCTTGGCCGTCACGGGCCAATCCAAATAACATTCGACTGGTAGAAAAGACACCACTGTTCATGGAAGACATCACAGAAGACAAAACCACTAGGTTCATAATCACAGCAGCTGAACCAATACCCGCAAATAAGAATAATGTGACAAATGGACTTTGATCTGCTGGGATATTGATCCAAGGTGTCACAGACATAATCATGATCAACGAAAGCACATAGAAAATAATAATACGTGTCGGAATAGCATTAACCGCTTTTGGTAAATTTTTTTCAGGATCTTTGGTTTCCGCAGCCATCGTCCCGAGTAACTCTACACCAACAAAGGCAAACATTGCGATTTGAAAGCCTGCCAAAAAGCCCATGGTTCCTTTCGGGAACATTCCACCATGAGACCAAATGTTACTGAAGCTTGCAACAGCACCACTTGGTGACTGAAAACTCGTAAACACCATGAAGGCACCCACCAAGATCAATCCAATAATGGCTAGAATTTTGATTAATGCAAACCAAAACTCAATTTCACCAAAAAGTTTTACAGTGACTAAGTTAATTGCGAGTATGAATAAGACACATCCTGCACTAATCGCTGCTTGCCCCATTGGGGTAAACATTTGATCTGGAGGTAACCAAAAACTGAGATAATTGATAATTGCTGCTAAATCAGCAATACCGACCAAAATCCATCCCAGCCAATAGGACCAACCAATATAATACCCTGCACCTGGTCCAATGAGATCATGTGCCATATCAATAAATGATTTGTAGTGCAGATTAGATAAAAGAATTTCACCAAGGGCACGCATCAAGAAAAAAAACATGGCACCAATAATCATATAAATGATGATGATTGAAGGTCCTGCAAGTGAAATCGTTTTTCCTGAGCCCATAAACAACCCTGTACCAATCGCTCCACCGATGGCGATGAGTTGTAAATGTCGATTTGAAAGCTTACGCTGTAATTCATTGGGAGATGATTGTTCATCAATATTTGTGGTTGTCATTATTCAACATCCTTTTACACCATCTAATCTAATCGATCAGCCTAAATTCCGCTTCAAACTGAGATTCGAGAGATTTTGTTATTATGAGAGGAGCCATAAATGACTCTTCCTCGTGAAGTCTTACTTATATTCAGTTATTTCAATGCAGCAATCACTGCGATTTCAATTAACCATTCTGGATTAACGAGGTCAGCCTGAATGGTTGCTCGTGATGGTGGTATTGAATCCTCCATCCATTCAATCCAAATTTGATTGAAGATTTGAAAATCTTCCAAATTCTTCACGAAAACTTGTGCTGACAATAAACGAGATTTATCTGTGCCTACTTGAGCCAAAAGAGCGTCGATCGTATTCAGCACATCTTTCGTTTGTAAGGCGATATCAGGCGTCGTAATCTTAGGTACTTGACCAGAAAGATAAGCCACTTGATTAAAGACTGTAACTGCACTCATCACGCCATTACTATTGAATTTTTGAATATCCTGATTTTGCATATTAATTCCTTGATTACTCAGTATCGATCCTAGTGTTGATCGTTGAATTTTTAACATTAAATTTCTAGAACAAATGGAACCCGCGTCGTTACGCCACACATTAACTCATATCCCACAGTACTCGCTCCTACAGCGACCTCATCAATCGGTAACAAACTTCCGTACTTTGAGACGCCCCACAGTACGACTTCACTGCCAATTTTTGCATCTTCAATATGCGTGATATCAACAGCTAGCATGTCCATACTTACACGACCAATCAAAGAAGTTTTTTGTCCATTCACAAGCACTGTTGTGCCAGATTGAGTAATCCGTTGATATCCATCTGCATATCCACAAGCGACAATGCCAATTTTCATAGCTTGTTCTGCAAAAAATGTCGATCCATAGCCAATACTTTGCTGAGGATTAATTTCTTGAATTGCAATCAATTCACTTCTTAAAGACATTGTTGGTTTTAAGTCCCAATCTTGAATAGTATGGGTTGGATAATCCGGTGAACTCCCATACAACATAATGCCACTACGTACAATGTTAGAGTGGACATGATTGGCATGTCTAAGAATGGCTGCGCTATTACTTAGTGAACAAGGACCACCTAAAACGCTGATGATTTGATTGAATACTGAAATTTGATAGTCAACCCCAACCTTATTCAAGCGCTCGCCATCAGCATCAGAAAAATGTGTCATGTGAGTGATTGATGCCACTTGTGGCAATTCAGTTAACAGACTCCAAATTTCAGGGTAACGTTGAGGTTGGAATCCTAAACGGTTCATACCACTGTTCATTTTCAAAAAAATATTAAAATGAGCATCAAGACTAAACCGCTTAATCCATTCGACTTGAATCTCGTTATGAACGGTAAATTGAAGATCTAAATCGTGACACAACTGTAAGTCCGCTTCTTGAAAGATACCTTCCAAAAGCAAAATTGGGCCTTTCCAACCTAAATCTCGAACTCGTTGTGCTTCACTCAGCTCTAGAAGTGCAATTCCATCTGCATCCACTAAGGCTGAATAAATGCGCTCGATCCCATGACCATAAGCATTAGCTTTAACAACAGCAAAAACTTGGGCATTCGGTACATGTTGCTTAGCAACTTTCAAATTATGCTTGATCGCGTTTAAGTGAATAACAGCCTGTATTGGGCGAGACATATTCCTTGTCCTATTATTTATTTTTTAATAGCAAACCACGCAGCCTTTATGCTGCGTGGTTATAACGTTGAATTGAAAGTCCATCGGTACTAATCTCTGGAGTCCGATTCAGCACTAAATCACTAATCAGCTTTCCAGAACCACATGCCATAGTCCAACCGAGCGTGCCATGTCCAGTATTTAAAAATAGATTCTTATATTTCGTCGCACCGATAATAGGCGTACTGTCTGGCGTCATTGGTCGTAGTCCCGTCCAGAAGCTGGCTTGTGCCATATCTCCGCCTGGGAACAAATCACGCGTTACCATCTCTAAGGTGCCACGGCGATCCTCATTTAACTCTTTATTAAAACCACTTAACTCAGCCATCCCACCAACACGAATTCGTTGATCAAAACGAGTTATTGCAATCTTGTAAGTTTCATCTAAGACAGTTGATTGAGGGGCATATTGCGCATCCACGATAGGTATAGTTAATGAATATCCCTTTACAGGATAAATGGGCAAATCTAGACCTAATGGTTTAATAAAATCTCGTGAATAGCTACCGAAGGCAAGTACATAACGATCTGCCGTGAGTACCTGACCGTCTACAATAACGCCTTTAATTTCGTCGCCCTCAACTACGAGTTTTTCAACATTTTGATTAAATTTAAACTTAACACCAATACCTTTTGCATATTCAGCAAGCGCGTTGGTAAAGATATAGCAATCACCAGTCTCATCATTTGGAAGATGTAAGCCACCGACTAATTTGTCTTTAACTTCCGCTAATGCAGGTTCAACTCGACCTAGACCTTCACGATCTAATAACTCAAATTCGACACCTGTTTCTTTTAAAACTTCAATGTCTCGTTGAACTGCGTCTAATTGCGCATCCTTACGAAAAATTTGTAATGTTCCTTTTGAACGATTCTCATAAGATATGCCAATATTTTCGCGTAATTCTCTTAAACAATCTCGACTGTATTCAGCAACACGTACCATACGCTCTTTATTGATGGCGTAATGTGCCGCATTGCAGTTCTTCAACATTTGAGCCATCCATTTCAGCTGCCACAAGCTTCCATCTACATTAATTGCTAATGGTGCATGATGTTGAAACATCCATTTAACCGCTTTAAATGGAATTCCTGGTGCGGCCCATGGTGTAGAATACCCAGGAGAAATCTGTCCTGCATTGCCAAAACTCGTTTCTTCGGCAGGACCTGATTGACGATCTAATACAGTGACGCTTGCTCCTTGTTGCGCTAGGTAATACGCACTTGCAACACCAATGACACCACTACCTAATACAATAACGCGCATGAACTATCCCTCAGCACTGTGTAGTTTATTTCACTAGTATATTTTTGCTTTAATAGTTTTTTTCACTCTTTTAATCGTTATAATTTAGGTAATTTAAGGGTTTTATCCTGAAAAAATTAAAAAATAAGGAAATTATTCATGCGGAAATTAGATCGCACTGATCGTATGATTTTAGATATTCTGCAAAAGGACGGTCGTATTGCCATTAGTGAACTGGCTGCAAAAGTAAATCTTTCTACAACCCCATGCTCGGAAAGAGTGAAAAGACTAGAACGAGATGGCATTATTATGGGCTATTACGCCCGATTAAATCCGGAGTTATTGGAGCGTAATTTACTCGTCTTTCTAGAAATTAAGTTATCGGCGAAATCTGGAGATGTTTTTGATCAAGTCGCCAAGAATTTAGTTGAGATACCTGAGGTATTAGAGTGTCATTTAATTTCAGGTGAATTCGATTACTTGGTGAAAGCGAGACTAAAAGAAATGAGTGCTTATCGCCAACTACTGGGTGACCTGCTTAAAATGCTTCCCTCCTCTGCATCCTCCCATAGTTACATCGTGATGGAAGAGGTCAAAGAGTCCTTGTACTTGGATCTAAGCTAAGCTACGAAGAGCAATCTCTTGAGAGTTGCTCTTGAGCCCAAATTTCGGCTTAGATTAATCAACGTAATTTAAAATTTGATGGAAAGCTTGAATTCTGGCTTTGGGTGCAGCAGCGGCTAACTCTGCATCACTGCCATAACCGTATTCCACCGCAATCGTTTCAATCCCATTTTTTCGAGCACCGATAATGTCATGCTCTCGGTCCCCTACCATTAAACAGGTTTCTGGCTTAATTTTTTCTCGCTCTAAAATATATGCAATAAGTTCAGCTTTATTGGTGCGGTCACCATTTAACTCACTGCCATAGGCATAATCAAAATACGGTGTGAGATTGAAATGTTCAAGAATTTTCTGGGCATACACCTCAGGCTTTGCAGTAGCTAAAAACAATCTGTAACCTTTGTTCTTAAGTGTTGCCAATGTCTCTGCTACATCTTCAAATAATAAATTTTCAAATAAACCTTTTACAGCAAAGCGTTCACGATAACCAAGTAAAGCCTGTTCCGCCAAATCATCATTCACATCAACCTTCAAAATTTTGGCCAACGAGGCTTTTAAAGGTGGTCCAATAATCCAATCAATATTCTCATCCTCCGCGATAAGATGACCTACTTTTTCTAAACCATAACGTGCAGAAGTCGTAATACCCACTTTAGGATCAGTTAGCGTTCCATCTAAATCAATGAGAATATTTTTAATCATGCTGTACCTTTTTTAGAAATGCTATCGAGACTTCTCAGAAACTTGCCTATACTACTCCAAATTGATCGATGAAGGACATTGTTGTGCGCCCTACTGTATTGTGCTTTTCTGGTTTAGATCCATCTGGTGGTGCTGGCTTACAAGCAGATATTGAAGCGATCGGCCAAAGTGGTGCTCATGCAGCAATCGCATGTACAGCGTTAACCATTCAAAACTCTCAACAAGTTTTTGGATTTGAAGCAACCTCAAAAGATTTACTGCTGGCTCAAGCGAATGCTGTAGTGAACGATCTTCCTATCAAAGTAGTGAAATCTGGCATGCTCGGCACTACCGACAATATCGCCGCTTTGGCAGAATTCCTAAGAGCACATCCTGATTTCCAATATGTACTCGATCCAGTTTTGGTTGCCAATAGTGGTGGCTCATTAGGAAATCAAGCAACATTGGTCAAGGCTTTTGTTGAATTGATTCCTCTTGCTACGATTCTTACACCGAATACCGTTGAACTTCGCGCATTAACAGGCTGTGAAGATTTAGATCAAGCTACACAGAAGTTATTTGAAATGGGTGCTAAAGCTGTATTAGTCAAAGGTGGTCACGAAGACACACCGACTTATATTAGAAATGCACTCTACATCAACGGTGATATGGTCTCTGAAACAAAATGTCCTCGTCTTGAAGGTGAGTATCATGGTTCAGGCTGTTCTCTTGCTAGTTTTATTGCAGGGAGGTTGGCACAAGGTGATCAAATTAAAAATGCAGTTCACCATGCGGAAACATGGCTATTTGGTGTATTAAAACGTGCTGAAATCCCAGTTGAAGGTGGCCAAAGAATTCCAAAACGCTTCTAAATAAAAAGCCCACTGACTGTGGGTTTTTTTTTATTAATCTTTTAGTCTTTCTTTGACTGATCGGATATGTTCTCTATTGGTTTTCCACGATTTTTGAAGCGCTGCTTTTTCAATACGATATTTAATTCTCTGTAGTCTACGATCATCAATCACTTTCATTTGGTAGCTTTTAACTTCTTCAATCCAACTTTTACCCCAATGAACATGTACAGGAATTGGTGTTTTAAACTCACAATTAGGCACGAAAACTATTAACCCATGTATCGACAGATTTGAATCGATTAAATCTTTTAACAATCCCTCTAAAACCTTTATATGCTTGTAGTTTTGGTGCAATGGATTTTGAAATTTATGGCTAGATTTATAAATTTTTTGAGTCCACATTTTTTGATGTGATGAGCCAAAAATCCAACCTTTATAGTTTTTGGTCTCAATCACAAATATTCCATAAGGACTCAATAAAATATGGTCAATCTGTGTGGTCTGATTGTCCTGATCCAAAAATGTTAGATCATTCAGTAAAATATAGTCCTCATTCAAAAATTTTTTTGCATGATATTGGACAATGTATTCACCCAATTTTCCTTTGATATAAGGTACAAACATTTTGAATACAGGGATGATTGCTAGAATTAAGATCAACCACCATAACTGCGATATGAGATTAAAAACAATTGTAATTATAGGATTTTCATTAGACATAATTTTTGTATTTCATATGTTTATGCTGTTATAACATCACCACTTATCATCTTCAAGCTGCAGCAGCTTAAGCTTATTTTCCACACCTCCTGAAAATCCGACCAGCTTGCCATTGACACCTATTACACGATGACAAGGTACAATGATCGCGATAGGATTTTTCCCATTGGCCAAGCCTACCGCTCGAACCGCTTTTACATTCCCAACATCCTCAGCAATTTGCTTATACGTTCTAGACTCTCCAAAAGGAATTTTTAACAGCGCATTCCATACCGAGCGTTGGAATTCTGTCCCATAAAGTTCTATAGGCAAATCAAATACCTGACGTTGTTTTAAAAAATATTCGCGAAGCTGTGTTTCGGCAATGCATAAAATCTCGTGATCATCCCGCTGAATTACGATTTGATTTCGGATAAACTGAGGAAGTGCATTCTCCCAAGCGACAACAATCAATGCTCGATCATGAGCAACCAATTGAAGTTCACCGACAGGTGTCATTATTTTTTTTAAATAAAATTGAGTCATTTTTTAATCGCCTGAAAGTTGAATCATCTAACTATGTTGATGATAACTTCATCAAGACCAAACCCGAAATAATCAATACTGCAGCGATCATTCTCATTGCATTTGCAGGTTCTCCAAGAATAAAAATCCCAACCACAAATGAACCTACAGCGCCTATGCCTGTCCATACGGTATAAGCTGTCCCGAGTGGCAAAGTTTTCATCGCATGGGAAAGTAAAGCAAAACTTGCGATCATGAAAACGATCGTCAAAATACTGGGTGTCAATTTGGTGAATCCATCTGAAACTTTCATAAAATAGGCCCAGACCACTTCCAACAACCCTGCAACAATCAAGACTAACCAAGCCAAAATAAACCCTCTCTCAATTAAAAAAAGCAGCGTATGGATACGCTGCCTTAAATCTTACGCTGAAGCTAATTTCATCATGACTAAACCTGAAATAATCAGAATAGCCGCAATCATCCGCATTGCTGTCGCAGGCTCACCCAGAATAAAAATGCCGACTAAAAAAGACCCTACTGCACCAATCCCCGTCCAAATCGTATAGGCAGTTCCCAGAGGGAATGTTTTCATGGCATGTGCCAACAACCCAAAACTGAGAACCATAAAAAATAGAGTAATTGCAGTCGGTGTGAATTTAGTAAATCCTTCAGACATTTTCATACTATATGCCCAAACGATCTCAAATAAACCCGCGAGAATAAGAATAAACCAAGCCATGATGCCTGCTCCCAATTAAAATAATTTAAGAGTCAGGCCGTCCTGACGATTTTTCTCAGAGAAATGAGGGAGGTCGTTCCTCCAAATGATGGTTGAATTATATCAACACACGCACAAAATAGGCGCAATTTTACAATTTTTGACCCAAAATACACCTACAAAAAATAGGTCATTATCGGACTAGCTTTTCTAGATTATTTCTGCATTTTTAGGCTATTGTATTACAAAGGCGATCGCTATTGGCAGATAGAAGACTAAATCCGCACTAAATTAAAACACTTTACTGCACTATAGAATCACTGGTCTGGGATGTTTAAATTTAAATTGATTTTTTATCTCGCTCTTTTAAGACTTATTAATGAAGATAAGCCAAATAATGAGCAACGAAAATTTCTCCCCCCTAACAATTCAACAGAAAGGATAAGAAGATCCATTATTTGTAAAAAAGGACTCAAATGAGTCCTTTTTATACATTTATTGTCTAATAAACAAACCATTGAACTAAATATGATTATAATCTAATCAAATTATCCAGACTGTTATCAACACAGATATCCACCATGTTATCCATAAACTTATCCACAGATGTGTGTAGTGTTATACATGTTTCGGATCAAACGTTAATTGAACCTACTTTCGCCAACTCTGCACGCATTTCATCAATTACAGCTTTATAATCTGGCTTTCCAAAAATGGCAGAACCAGCCACAAACATATCAGCACCAGCTTCAGCGATTTCACGAATATTTGCTGGACCAACACCACCATCAACTTCTAAGCGAATATCTTTACCAGATGCATCAATAATTTTGCGTGCTTCACGAAGCTTATCTAGTGTCATTGGGATAAACTTTTGTCCACCGAAGCCAGGGTTGACGCTCATTAATAAGACTTGATCCACTTTATCCAGTACATAATCAAGGTAATGTAAAGGTGTTGCAGGGTTAAAAACTAAACCTGCTTTAGCACCACCAGCTTTAATCAGCTGCAATGAACGGTCGATATGGTCTGATGCTTCTGGATGAAAAGTGATGATATCTGCACCCGCTTCTAAGAAATCTCCGATCATACGATCGACTGGTTTCACCATAAGATGAACGTCAATTGGAGCCTGAATACCATATTTTTTAAGTGCCTTACATACACCAGCACCAAAAGTTAAATTTGGTACATAATGATTGTCCATTACATCGAAATGGACCACATCTGCACCTGCTTCAAGTACATTTTCGACTTCTTCACCTAAGCGAGCGAAATCAGCAGATAAAATCGATGGAGCAATTAAGAATGGCTTGGACATGTCAGGACCTGGCGGGAAATTAGAATTCAAAAGATGATTATAGCAAAACTTCGTTTATTCATTCCTTCGAAATTACTGCTATTTAAATTTCAACTCAAAATGCAAATCGTTGATTAAAAAATATTCAAGGACGGAATATGACTTATGCAAAGCTATGTTGCATATTCGGAACAACCTTATAGTGAGATGAATGTTAAGATACAATGAATTTCAAGTATTAGGGTAAATAATGAAAACAACCACAACGATAGAAAGCTCCGAAGCATTACGTATCGCTAAACGATTAAGCAATCATTGGAAACATAAATTTGATGTCGCCAATACCGATGACCAATATCAAATTTTTATGCCAAAAGTGACAGTTGAATTATCAATACAACCTGATCAACTTCATGTCAGTGTTGTGAATAAAGAAGAAATATCTTTAGAAGAATTAATACGACTAGAAAATGTCGTGCTTGATCATATCAATCGCATGGTTCAAGCTGACTATCAAGTTATATGGTCTAGAGAAAGTTAAAGAAAAACCGACATAAAGTCGGCTTTTCATTATTTTTGCTGTTTAAATTCAGTAACACGGCGAATTCGTTCTTCTGTGGCAGGATGACTTGCAAAGAGATCAAGAATTTTTGATTGATCTTCGTCTTCCCCCATATCATCACTCATACGTTTTAAAAAGTTTGCAAAATGCACTGTATCCATTTCATGTTTATGCATGAGTTCTAGCGCATACTGATCTGATTCTAACTCAAACCTCCGTGAATATCCTGCACCAATCATGGCAACTGGCAAAGTCGCAATTAAATCCGATCCATCACCAGTGATAGCAATATAAAGTACGCTGAATCCTAGGCTCGAAAGACCTTGTTGTAAGCTGTGACGTTTTAATAAATGTGCTTGTTCATGTGCCAAAACGCCGATAATTTCCTGATCATTCTTGGCAAGCTTTACTAATTCATCGGTGAGATAAATTGTATTGTTTGGCAATGCGAGTGCATTGGCTCCAAGCGAGGTACCTTCCCTAAATTTCAACTGAGCGGGACGACCCTCAGCAACATATTTCAGATAATCCGCGAGAATCCGATCCTGTCTTTGCTGTGATAACTGAGAAGGTTTAGTGTATTCGGCTAAATAAACTTCTGCCTGACCACCCAAACGATTCAGCGTATTTTCTGGCAGCTGGAAAGCAACAATGTGCGATGCCGTCGGTATTCCCCATTTAATGACGGAGAAACCAAGTGCGACCACGAAAATAACACTAAAAATAATCAACGATGGTGTACGTTCAAGTTTCCATACTTTTTGATGAAAATTTTTATGCTCAACAGGCAACCATTCAGGAAGCTGACGCTCATGAAATTCAATCCTAGCGTCATGTGTTAACTCTAAAGCTGGATTACGTCGACCAATTTTACCAAGCAATACCATTTCATCTGCATGATAGTAGACTGTTTTCACTTCGCCTTTATCTGTATAACTGACAGCGATACTGTCTTGATTAGCAGGGCGAATCTGTGCTGTAAAAGGCTTAGAAAGAACACCATCATAATATGTCACTGTGAGAGGTTGATTCATTGAATTAACTCCTAAAGTGAAATATCAATATCAAAAATATCACTAATTTCTTCCGCGATGGCACTATGATCACTTTGCGCAATATTCATCATCAGGTTTGGATCATCATTTAATTCTAAGCTCATCGATTCAACTTGGTATCGATAAATGCGAATAGCAGCCCATGCTGACAATAATCCTAAACTTAAGATTCTAGCGATCCAATTACTCGCAACAATCCATGCATAGCGCCATTGATTACAACTGGTCTTAAACTGACTGCTGTTGAGTGTTGTGCTATTCCACGTAGTAATAAAAATTCGTGCCTGTATTAACGGACCAATAAACAACATTCCAATCGCATAAACGGCAAAGATCATCATCAGCATCATATCCATTCCATGACCACTGAGTATTGATAATGTCGAACCACCAAATCCGATGAGCATAAGAATCAATACAAAGAGAATCATGGGAACATATACTGCTCGCATATAACTAGGCCAGTCATTGTTTAATTGAAATTTGAGTTGTCCAACGTACAAATGATTAAGCGTATATTTTTTATAAATCCAAATTGCGACAGGGCTAAATATTCCTAATGTAAAAATGGTGATAGCAAGCGCAATTAAAAATTGTTTATAGGCTTCTTTATTCGTGCCAGAAAAATAAAAACGGCTGTTCCCAAATTTACTGTTGCGCGCATTAAATCGAATTGTGGCTCGTACCAACCATGGAAGAGCAATATAAATAATCAGTCCACCAAATGCTGCTATCGTCATATCCATATATGAGGCAATCGCAAATATTGCCCAAATGCCAATGGCTATCAGTCGACCAATCAAAATTTTAGTCGGTAAACCAGTAAAATCAAAAAAGCGATGAAAAAATTCGGTATTGTTATAAAAATATCTTAAACGACGTACTTTCGCCCATGGCGCATATAGGCTCAATGTCGCAATCGTCAATAAAATATTGACGATCCATATGCCAAAGTACTCCATCGCATTGCCATGAAATTTAAATTTAAATACTTTCCCCATATAAATCGGTCGATTTTCATCTGCATCAGATAATGGAAATGGATCGTTGATGAACGGTAAGGGTGCTTGTTCAGCGGAGTGTTCTGATGAATTCATTATTATTTTCTCTGATTATAAAAATGACATCCCGAGAGATGTCATCATTCAACATGGTTTAAATGTGATATCGCACACATTATAACGAACTTAAGTATGAATATCTTAAAATTCAAATGAGATTAATTTTGCAATTGTAAAGCATGGAATTGCAGATGATCATCAATAAAACTTTGGATAAAGAAGTATCCATGATCATAACCCTCATGCTCCCGCAATGTGAGCTTTTGACCTACGGTTTTACATGATTCAGCAAATAGCGCTGGATTAAGTTGAGCATAAAACTGATCTGCAACCCCCTGATCAATTAAAACTTCGTGATATAGAGCACCCTTTTCTTTCACGAGTTCATTCGCATCATGTGCTTTCCATAACTCACGTTCTTCTCCGAGGTAAGCTGAAAATGCCTTTTCACCCCATGGACAAATTGATGGCGCACAAATCGGTGCAAATGCTGAGACTGACTTAAATAAGTCTGGATACTTCCAAGCAAGCGTGAGTGCACCGTGTCCTCCCATGCTGTGACCAAAAATACCAATCCCCTCATCCTGTACAGGAAACGATGTAAGAACTAGAGAATACAGCTCATGTATAAGATACGACTCCATCTGATAATGCTCAGCCCAAGGTGCTTGAGTTGCGTTTAAATAGAATCCAGCCCCTTGCCCTATATCCCAAGAATCCCCGACCGCCACGTCGTCACCACGAGGTGATGTATCTGGAGCAATCAATATAATTCCCAATTGTGCAGCTAAACGTTGTGCGTGTGCTTTGATGACAAAAGTTTCTTCAGTACAAGTCAAACCTGCAAGATAGTACAACGCAATACATTTTTGACCTTCGAGTGCCTGTGAAGGTAAAAATACAGAAAATTTAGTCGGATTTTTCAAAAACTTTGAATTGATCTGATAAACACGTTGTTCACCATCAAAACATTTATTCTTTTGAACCAATTCCATTGCACTGCCTCACACATTTAATTTTTAAAACATCATCGCATATTCGTAAACTGAGCACTATCACTCTGGTGTTCACTACTTACGGTTGATAATCCAACCTGAGGAAATAATCTCTTTTCAAGTTGCGGCAACATAATTTCCATATTCTTACCAATGACCCATTGTGGCTCTGATGGCATAAACCCTTGTGCATTTTCCCAATGCGCAATATTGACTGATGCATCTTCAAAGGCTTCACGTAAGCTATTTTTTTCACGCATCGCTAAATCAAAGAAAGCACGTCCAAAATAAGTCGAGTCTGCATCATTTGAACAACCAAAAGACTCTCGATCTGCTGCAGCTGCAGTAATGACTAATGTATCTGGCGATTGCAACGCTGGAATAAAACTACCAGAGAAACATGATGAAATCACAATGACTCTCCACCTGATCCCTGATTTATCAAGCGTTTGGCGCAACCATTTTGGATCTATGTCTTCCAAATCAATTGGCGTATTCTCCATTTGAAATTGGTTACTCAATCCATGGGAAGTCATATAAAGAAACAGGACATCACTTTCACGATTCATCTGAGCGCCAATACGTTGCAATGCCAAATCAATACTGGTCTTTGACGCAATTGGATATTCTTCGCGAGTCGCAGGATTATTAATTAACGCAATTGAACGACCAAAGGTTCCGAAACGCGTATCAAATTGATCTTTAAATCTTTGAATTTCCAATTTGAATACATCTTGATAACTTGCACCAGCTACGCCCATAAAATACCAATGCGAGTTCGCAAACTCTCCAAATTGAATCTGTTCAAGCGCCTGATTTAATAATCTGCTTTGCGCGTAAAATGATTGTTCTGAAATACTTGGAGGCGCCTCATCTACCTTCCAAATTGGTTGACTTTGTGACGAAATCTGCCACACAAAAAGTGTAAAAAACGTGGCGATCATGATGAGCAGTCGCTCCCACCAAGGCCATTTTAATTCACGCGAAAAAACCCAAACAACAGCTAAACTTTGCCAAACAAACAATAAAGAAAATATGTGCTGCAAATGATCAACAAGGAAATTAGGTTGATAGTCAAAGTTATTAAAATAATATTGGATAAGACACTGAATCAAAACAATATGTGTGTCTAGTACTAACCAAAGTAATGCTGGCACTAACATCAAACGTGGATTATTAGTACGCTGTGAAAGGAAAATCCCAACAATTAAAGCAATAAATGGCCAGAGCGCATAACTCACTAATCCTTGAGAATTAAATTCTCCAGCACCATTCGATAACAACCAGCTAAATAAAGAGCTCGCTGAACCTCCAAGAATTCCCCAAAAAATAAGTTGAAGAATTGATGGCCTTACAATCTGTAGTGATTTCCTTGAACCTAAAAATAACCAAATCCCTGCAAGCTGGTTACTTTTTAAATCATGCCAAAAGTTAATTGAAGGTTTAAGGTCTATCATAAGATTACTGTGTAGGTGCTTGGATCAGCTTTTTTAAGTTTATGCTCGGTTAAATAATTATCAATGCTACTTTTAACTATATAACAATTTTTCGATTATTTTTGAGTCATTTACCAAACTACTCAGAAACAATCGTTTGAAAATAGGCATCAAAGCGACATGCATCACCTAACCATTGATGATCAGGTTTTTGCGCATTGAGATAAACAGCATGTCTTGGTCGCTTTACAATAACTCGCTTAGCAACGCTTTGAGCCAATGCCAACAATTCTTCACCTAAATCCATCTCTCCATCTTCAGGCAACAGAAGATGTAACAGCTGCATTTGTTTTTTCACTTGCGCTTGTTTTTTAATGGCATTTTGATTCTGATCGCGCTGTGGAAACATTGGATCTAAATACACTACATCGGCATCGACGAGTTGGTTTGCACATTGCTTAAGATAATCAGCAGAATCTGAGAAAACCAGCTGTATACGCGCAACAATACTCTTTAAAAATGGGTCAAGACTCGCTTGTTGATGAGTAGATTCTAACAAAGTATATAAAATTGGATGTCGTTCAACTAATGTGACATTTGCCCCTAAATGTGCCATCAGTAAACTGTCATGCCCAAGCCCTGCGGTGGCATCAATGAGCTGGGGTTTTTCAGATAACTGGCATGCCCTCGCAATCATTTCAGATTTCAAGCTAGCACGTTTTAAGCGACCGACTTCGGCTTTCCAATCAGGTTGCATACGCATGCCCTGTGCGCACAGCCACAACCCATCTTGATCAACACAAAGCGCAAGTTCAGGATGATGTCTGAAAAATCGAGCATTCAATTTTTCAACCTCTTCGATTGTTGACTGCACCCCACGAGAAGAAAGCACAGCATTAAAATGCTGTGCTTTCTCAAGAAAATCTCGTTCAGCAAATAAGCGTATTTCGCTTACCATAATTTCCAACCTGTAAATGCAAAGAGAAGGATCACTAAACCTGAAGCAATTCGATACCAAGCAAAAATCATAAAATCACGTTTTGCGACATAGGCAACCAAAGCTCGAATGAGTAATAAAGCTGAGACAAATGAAACAATCAACCCAGTTGTCAACACTGCCCAATCTTCAGCAGTCTGGAACACATCATAGCTTTGATATAAATCTAATAATCCAGCACCAATAATGACTGGAATTCCAAGAAAGAATGAAAATTCGGTTGCTGCTTTGCGGGAAACGCCTAAAAACATTGCCCCGATGATCGTAGCACCAGAACGTGACGTACCTGGGATCAAAGAGAGCACTTGAATTAAACCAATCCAAATTGCATCTTTATAACTGAGCTCTTCAACTTCTTTGACACGTATTCTTGGGGGATTTTTTTCTACCCAAATGATAATTAAACCACCCACAATCAGGCCAATTGCAATCGCGTAGTTATTAAATAATAGCTCTTTTACTGTTTGCCCAAAGGTCAAACCTATTGTAACAATTGGGATTGAAGCCAAGATTAAACCAAATCCGAGTCTTCTACCTTGGGCTTCGCCAGTGACCATACCCGTTGCAGCACCCCATAAGCGCGACCAATATTCATAAATAACCGCTGCGATTGCCCCCATTTGAATGGCAATCACAAAGACATCACTTTTTTCCTTGGTCCAGAAATTCATGAGTTCAGCGGCTAAAATTAAATGGCCTGTACTAGAAATGGGTAAAAACTCAGTAATACCTTCAACGATACCCATAATTGCCGCTTTAAGCAGCAGTAAAAGATCCATAGAAATTCCTAATTATGCTTTGCCTTGTTCTGGAATTTTTTTCCACGCATTGTCACGTAAATAAACGGGTAGTGCGAGATCGGCACTGAGCCATTGTTCTTTTAAAGCATGTTCACGTGCAATCGTCGCTATATCCTCAGCAGTTGCTTGGACATGTGAATAATCATTTAATTCGGGATGAATACATTTTGTTCCTGAACCAATCATTTGAAACTTTTGATAGGCTGCAGCATTTTCATAATTTAATAATTGCTCTTCATCCACCAACTGCATTAAACCTTGAGCATTTAACTGAAAACTTGCAATGTAGACCTCACTCATTCTTGCATCAAGTACAGCCGTAACTTCTGTCAGTAGATACATTCGATAAGCAGCCTGTGCCAGAGCTTGAAGGGATGAAACAGGAATCACAGGCACGTCATGTGACCATGCAAGTGCCTGAGTGACTGCTGCATTAATACGCACACCGCTGAATGAGCCAGGACCACGACTAAAAGCGATCGCATCCAAATCTGAAACGTGTACTTCAGCTTGCTGAAAAGCTGCTTCAATCATTGGGAGGATAGATTGGGTCTGCGCTTTTGCACGATCATCTAGTTGATAAAAAAGTACTTGATTCTCATCAATTAACGAAACTGAGCACTGCTCATTGGCAGTTTCTAATGCAAGCAATTTCATGCATGCCCCTATAAATCGTTAAAAATGGTGCTAATCATACTCCACTCGAATTATTCCTGCGAGAGCAGATCTGTTCAGATTTAGTGATTATTGAACGCTCGTATCAATCTCAACACTTATATTTAAAATTCAAATTTTTCAAGCTGAGTGAAATTTTTGAAATGATGCGCATAATGCATCGCACTCATTTTGAGTTTAGCTTCTGCAAACTCATCTAATGTTTTAATTACTTTGCCAGGAGAGCCCATCACCAATGAATTATCTGGGATGATTTTACCTTCTGGAATCAACGCATTCGCGCCAATAATGCAATTTTTACCGATTACAGCATTATTTAATATGACGGCGTTGATACCAATCAAACTATTATCTCCAATCGTACAACCATGTAACATTGCTTGATGACCAATGGTGACATATTGCCCAACATTCAATTCAATGCCGGGATCAGTGTGTAAGACGGCATTTTCTTGAATATTACTGAAATCACCAATACGAATTTTGCAGTTATCCCCGCGTATTACCGCACCAAACCAAACACTCACCTCTTGTCCAAGTTCAACATCGCCAATCACAGTGGCATTTTCTGCAATCCATCCATTCCATGGTTGAATCGTCGTTGAAGGGATTTTGTCTTGAAATTTGTACATCATATGCAGCAATCCTATGCATTTAATATTTTAATGTTGTTTGAAAATTGAAGATTTAAAACTTGGGGAATTGAGCAAAAAGGGCCAGTTTTTTTTATAATTTAAGCCATACTGAAACAACGAAATCAGGATCCTTGCTGTAAGACCCCATATCACCTCATTCTCAACTCTTAAACTTGGAAAATAGATTGATTGCTTAGCCAATCGAACTTCATAAGGTGTTGGGCGAGCATCCATCATTTCGCGGATTGAAGCAAAAAAAATACGATCGATTTCTGTAGGTTGTGGGACAAGCTTCACATTAGGCGGTATCAATCCAACCACAGGTTTTACTAAAACACCCGCTTTTGAGCGCTCTGAAGGCAGATCACCTAGCAACTTTACATCGAACGGATTCAAAGCCGTTTCTTCCCACGCTTCTCGGAGTGCAACAACAATATTACTGGTGTCGTTCGGATCTCTTTTTCCTCCTGGGAATGACACTTCACCCGCATGATTATTCATATAAATAGAGCGACGCGTCAGCAGAATTTTAGGATCATCTTCATTGGTGATTGCAAGTAATACTGCAGCATCAGCTTTTTGAATGCGTTTAGAAAACCTAAGGTGTTGTTGCAGTTGCAATGTTAATGAATGATCCATCATCTTGAATAGCTCGATCTCTCTTTTTTATTCTCATCCCATCATATATGAAATTTTGTGCATAAGGCTATAAATGATGCGAAAGTTATTTTTTTGGGGTATGCTGAATCATCTCATTTTTACTTGACAGCATATGCCTTTTTGCACGGCCTGTGGGCAACCGACGACCGAACAGATTCCTTTAGGTGATCATAAAGTACGCCAAGTCTGTACGCATTGTAAGACCATTCACTATGTGAATCCGAAGGTCATTTGTGGAGCCTTAGCGATTTGGGAAGATAAAGTACTCTTATGTCGTAGAGCGATTGAGCCACGCTATGGTCTTTGGACGCTACCAGCAGGATATATGGAACTCTTCGAGACAATGGAGCAAGGTGCAGCTCGTGAAACTCGTGAAGAAGCTGAAGCTGAAGTGGAAATTGAGCAATTGTACTGTATGTACAATATCCCTCGTATTGGTCAAATTTACGTATTATTTAAATCTCACCTTGTTGAAGGTAAATTTGGGGCTGGTGAAGAAACTATCGAAAGTCGTTTATTTGAAGAACATGAGATTCCATGGGATAGTTTAGCTTTCCCAAGTGTTGAACGAACGCTTCGTCATTATTTTGAAGACCGAAAATCGAATCATTTTCCTACACACTTAGAGACCTTAGGTACTCGACTTGATCAAACAGGTTAAAAAAAACTCCATCTCATAAGATGGAGTTTTTTTGGTTAAGCTTTTCGACCTATTTGATAACAAGGTGTTAAAGCAATTTCAATTGTTCCTGTTCTAAGCTTTGCTAGATTAAGTTGTTCAGTCGTTGGTTTATTCTCTGGAATCGAATTGTACGTGTGTTGGTATGTCGCATGCGTATTCACCCATTCAGCTGCGGCTGTAGAGCCCTTAGTATCCCAACTCGTGATATTAATACCCGCTCTTATGTCATTATTTACGATTAAGTTTTGTAAATTTAAACGTACACCTCCAGATGACACAAGTTCACTATTAGAATCGACTCCAAAGTCTGGTCTGTTATTTAGTCCAGCTCTGACCCCATTTAGGTTCCCAAAAATTGGATTCGCTAGAATCATACGTATTGTCAGAGATTTATCATTTGCAGTTGAATATGTTGTGCCTGTCGTACCAACAATGAATTGTTGAACATCCAATTCATCTGTCATGGTTGAAGTATTCTTAATGCTTGGACAAGTGGTAGATTTTAAACTCGATGCAGTACGATTGGTTCGTATATCTCCATTTTCATCAATGACAATACTCACTGTTTGTGATGGAATCGTTTTATCATTAAAGTTAAACACTAAATCTGCGTATAATGGGAAAATAATTTGATCCCCAGCTTCAACATTTTTACGTGTTTTGAACACTTTACGATCTAAATAGCTCACTGGACTGTATTTTAGAATATCAAGCTTACCTGTATAGCGCTCAGAATTGACATCTTGACGCCACTCCCCATATACCTCAGTGCTTGTAGGTGTATCCTTGCTGCCTAAGAATCCTTGATAAGCATACTGATTACCAGGAATAATGGATTGACCAAACAGAGTTCCTTTATAGATTTCTAATTTGTCATTTGAAGATTCAATACTTTTAAAAACTAAAGGTTTTTGTATTTTTTGTGAGATATTATTCAACCAATCTTTTGAATTAGAAACGACATCTAATTTTTCAGGTGGTACTTGATTGATTAATAATACTCGTGCTAACTCTTCTGAAGTATTACTACCCGTAACAATTGGTTTCCCTCTCCACTGTGAGAGATAACCACTCGCATAACCTTCGCGCGTAGTAATTACGCTCATATCAGCAATTGCTTGATTATTGTTTAGGCTTGAGCCGTGAAACCCTGCGAAATTAGTATTTTGTCCAATAAAGAGTAAGTGATTGGCCTGATAAATACCCACACTTCTCATTCTTATGATCTGTTGTGCTACTTTTTCCGCATCATCAATTGATACCTTATCGACATCTAACCATGGTTTCAGGATCTGAACATAACTGCCATTTTTGAACTCATTGGCCGTTATATTTTGGCTGATCACTTGAAGCCCATCCAAATTGTCTTTTGACAGCACAACTTGCTGTATATCACCAGGCACATTACTGATTTGATCTACACCTAATGTTTGCAAAATTCGTGTAATTCCGACCATTGCGTTATAGGTAGGATCGGACATATTAAAATTTTCAATTGGCTTACCAGTTAGCCCTTGAGCCATATCTTGCACACCAATCTGAATATAAACATCGCTCATTTTCTTAGGCACAATTGAACCTAAATCGACCGTCCCTAACTCAATTTTTCGAGCACTGGCTTCACCCTGAATATAAAATGTAACTTTGTCTCCCACTTTGCATGAACCAATCGCAACATTAGGATCGAGTTCAGTTCGATAGTGATTCAGTTTGTCAGTACTACAATCGAACTTTAGTCCCTCTACAGGATAGTCCAAGACAAATCCAAGACAATTAGCATCATTTGAGGTTAAACAACCATTAGAGGTTGTAACGGAACCACGGTTAGGATCTTCATTTATTTTAGCACTCTCTCCACCACATCCAGTCAGTGCTAAAAAAAGCGTGGAAAACGTGAATGGGATAATATTAGACTTTTTCATTCTAGTTCTCTTTTATTTGATGGCCTTAAGCTTTAGCTGACCAGTATTCACGAGTTTTTGATTTTGAATATCAATTGATTCGACTAAAGGGGTGAGTAATAAATATCGTGTTTGAGGTGGTTTTTTTAATATACCTTCGAGTGCAGAGTATGTCGTGACGTTGGCTTGAGTATCTGTACTTTTAAAACCAGTCGCTCCCTCTAAAATGCAACCTTGCTGATCCAAAAATACTGCAATCGGCCAATAAAAAGTTGGGTTATTTTGAGATGAAGCAAATGATTGAATTTGAATCTGATCAATTGATTCATCTAACTCCACCACCTCATAAGCAAAACGTTCTTTCAATGGCGCAACTGGCCATAAACCAATTTCACCTTGAGCACCCTTCAAACGCTTAGCTTTCTGAATTTTTTTATCTTGAAAGCATTTACGTTCCAAAGATTCTGCAAGATCTTTTGCTTCAATACGCATGTACGTACTCGATAAAGCCATTGCTTCTTTCGCTGTAGGCTCTGTCGGCTGTAGGAACTGAGATAAAACGGCTTTGGTAATCCCTTTTTGTCGCTCAATTGTTTCAAAACGAGCTGCACCTACACCCTGCGTATCAGGAACTACATAAAACCGTTTTCTTCCTTCCAGATTAAACTCATGATCCTCAAGATATTCATGATCAATGTATTCAACACCATCAATTACAGTTACAGGACTTCCTTTTTCAGCTTTCAGTGAACCACCTGCGTTTTTGCTATCTGAAATCTGCTCAACACGTTGAACGCTTTCTTTAGAATTTTGATCGTGTGTAGATTTATTTTTTGTTAATGACTGCTCATGTTTCGTATTGACTTTAGTCTGTGCAAGATCAATTTTCGTCGTTTGATCTTGAGTCTTTTTTTCAACACTCACTGTTGATTGTTCAACATTGTCATTTTGACTGCGCCCAACTGATTTGCTCGCTGTAGGAGCTTTAATACTCGGCTGAGCGATTTCAACCTGTATTTTTTTAGGCTCATCTGCTGGTTTTTTTTGAATGATTTTTGGCTGAACATTTTCTCTTTGAATTGATTTTCGATTTTTAATAGATTCGTTTTTTTGAGCACTAGATGCAGATCTTTCAATGACAATCGGTCTACCATCTGGACCTATAATTGTGTAAAAGTCTTGGGCATTCAATGTAGGACATATTAAAAAAGAACCTGCGCATAAGACACAACCGAGAGACTGGCTTACTCTTATCTTTATTTGTTTAAATTGCTCAAGATTTAAGTCCATTACCATCTCGTTCTATAATTTATACCTAAAATCGTAACTTTGGTATTCGTCGATACATTTAAGCCAGCATATGGATTAAGTAATAAATTATCCACGGCGTCTAGATTGGCTAGGCTACTTGATCCCGCTGGAATTCTATCGCGGCTACGAAGGAACCCGACTGATAAATCAATATCTGTATCTTCATCAAAACGGTAACCAATACCCAATCCAAACAATTGTGCATTATTGATCGGTACCATTGTATTCCGCTTTCCATCTGGGATCGCACTTGTTCTAGGTTCATAACCAGCACGGAATTTCAAACGGTCATTGGCAGAATATTCAACGCCAACGCCCCAACTCCATGGAGATTGAAAACCTAGAGGCAGAGATAAAGAAGAGTCTGTTACATCATTAGATAACAGTTTTGCAATCTTCAGAGCAGAAATTTGACGATCGAACTCAAATTTAAACTTATCCCAAGCCGCATAGTCAGTCCATCCCACATCGAAATTTACCTGTAAGTCCGGGAATACTTTGTACTTAATCCCCGCTTGGAAATGTGCTGGATATTCTAAATCCATAGACATTAGACCAGTTTCAATCGCAGGTACATAGTTTGGAAAACCAAGTATGGTTGCCAAAACTTGCCCCGTAGGTGAGGAGTTTAGTCCTTTGATTAATTCTCGGGATGCGTTTCCATTTTCTACAATATATTTACCCTTCAAGCGCATTTTAGCACCGCTTTGGTAAACCAGCCCCAAACCAAACTCTTCAGTGGGTTCCCACAAGACACCTAAGTTGTAGCTTGGTGATAAACTCTGCTCCATTTCAACATTGATTTTCCCGAAAGTTGAAAATGGATTCATGCCCTCATTGGTATTACATAAGCCGAATAACAAAATATTCGTGACAATATTGTCATTCCCTCCACGGAAAGGGGCACAGACAGACTCATCCACCATCCGAAGAAGACCAATCATTTCATTTGGAAAACGTAAATCTGTTTTCATGGCAATGGCTTGATAAGACATGCCCACTGAAGCACCAATTGAAAGTTCATCATTTACTTGATATGCAATCGATGGTGATAAATATGTAATACGCTCCATGGCAACTTGCTGCCCCATGAAGTTACCCGGATTACCATCTTCTGCACCGAAACCTGCAACCATTGGTGCATAAACTGCTGTAGCGAAAGTAAACTTAGATCCTGGTGGGTTGTAGGAGATTCCTCCAGTTGGAGCTGCTACTGGCCATCCCTCTCCTAAATCCACCATTTTTTTCAATATAGGAATATATAAGGATGCGTACTCGACATCACCTCTCACAGAATCCTTAAAATCAGTACAGAGGTTTGATGGATTATCAAGCGCATCATTACAGATTAATGGATCATCAGAATATCCAAAGACGTCATAACCTGATGGCGCGGAAAATTCACGCTGAATATCAAAATTAGCAACTAACCCTTGAACGTCGGTTTGTAACCCTTTGAGTTTGGTTAAACCCGCAGGGTTAAAGTGAATTGCACTAATCCCGGGTGGATCTGCAGTGACAGCATTACCCATTGATAATGAGCGTACATCTACAGATAAATTCTGCCCAAGGTGTGCAAAGACTTGCGTACTACATCCACTCAGAACAATTGCCGTAACTAAAGGATGCAAACGGAATTGACTCATTTCCGAACTCCTTTAGCTTGCTTTTTTCTTACCGAAGCCAAGTATATCTAATGGGAACGATAGGCCGAGAGAAACATCTGGAGAATCTTCAGTTAAACCGATACCTATCGTTCCATTGACAATCGTCTTCGGACTAACACGTACACCGAGAGCCACCGCAAACATAGAACTGGTCTGAGTCGCAGGCTCGTAATATTCACCTGTATCATATGTAAATTTGGTACCCATGTTCATCGATTGCTGATAAGACATGGTCAACGAGACATCATAGTTAAATGAATATGCAAACCCGAACGAGAATCCAGCCGTAACACCGGGTTCAAATGTATCTAAAACACGGTTACGCCCGGTTAAACCTTCACCTTGAGTATTTCCTCCCCCTCGGATTTGATTTAAGCCAGATTCCTTAAAACCATAATTTGTTGATACTGACGCAAACAATACAACTGGATCAATATATTTTCTTGTACTTGCACCAACACCAACTGAATAATACCCCTTACCTGTTGAGAGATCCGTCAAAGGATTAATTTCATAGGGGCTATCACCTGTTTTTGTCGATAGATTACCAAACAAAATAAGTGGCAAACGACCTTCTTTCAGTGGAAATGGCTCCCAACGCGCCCCTAAACTAATATCACCCAAACCAGCAGTGGTCGTATCTTTGACACTATCAGACTTTGCAACCAATGGAATTGAAGCATTTAGCGTGATGTTATCTCTTAAACCATATTGCGCTGTGATGGTATTGGTAATCGTAT
Organism: Acinetobacter sp. ANC_7513; assembly: GCF_056779915.1. Lineage (NCBI taxonomy): Bacteria > Pseudomonadati > Pseudomonadota > Gammaproteobacteria > Moraxellales > Moraxellaceae > Acinetobacter > Acinetobacter sp. ANC_7513. Next base: position 15,800 of record NZ_JBWYIW010000016.1, on the reverse strand, counting down.
GATTTGCATCTTCATCAATACGAAGTTGATACAACTGTCCTTCATCGATCGAAGCATTTATTTGTGAATCCCGATAGTACGAATAATCAAGATCATAGAACGTTGAAAACTCACCACGCTTAATCAGTGAATATTGTCGCTCATTAGAGGAAAAAACTTCCTGCAAGTTAGTCTCTTGCGTCGCATCACCTTCTTTTTGTTGGAGTGCATTTGCAGCCTGCCCTTCAACACCTGGCTTAAGAGAAGGTGTTGCATCAACATTTTCAGTAGATTCTGCCGTATAACTTGATTGTGCTTGTTCAAGCTCGGTCGCAGAACTATTTTCAGTATTATTTTGAGTATCTTGAGAAATATTCTCTTCTGATGGAGCTTCAACTGTTTCGGGTGCTGCATAGACGCCTGTGACAATCATTTGAATACTGATTGCGAGTAGCGTTCTTTTCGTCCATTGATTATTCATTTTACTTCCTACCACAATTCTTCATTATTTGGATTTTGTTTCAATTCAATTTAATTGCATTTAAATTACTTACGTTTATAGTAAAGCCGCATATATGTTGTAATGGGTTGATTATACGTTGGAGATTTGGGATCAAGATCTAATACTTTACGCATAGTTGAGGCTTTATCTGCGATTTTATTCATATAATCTGACGAAAATTGTGCATCAACTAAGGCGTAACGGTTAATTGTTGCATCATCGACATGTCTTAAATCTGTTTCTTGTAATGCCAATAGATCTTTCTGTTGAGATTCAGGAACGTTCACTAAAAATAAGGTATTGTTTTCCCAAATTTCTTTAAATCGTGCTTCATCAAAACTGATATTTCCTAATGCAGGGTCAGCAACATAAACCCTTCCATCTTTATATGCTTTGTATACAACAAAGTGCTTAAAACCTGCATAGTGAATTGGAACAATAGCAGGTTGTGTCTGTTTAATCAGGTCTTTGAATTCACCACGGTACCCCCCACTTTCATAACCTAAAGCAGTGACGAAGCGCTTCATATCCAATAATGAAAAGCTTCTACGCTCAATGATTCGATCATACTCGCCAAATCGCAACAATCCCTCCATGGTTTGTTGTTCTGTCAAATTTAGACCAGCGTGACCATTAAGAACTGTCGTCAACGCCGCAGAACCACAACTATAGTCATACGCTTGACGAACTATTCCTCTAAACTGATTTTCGATAGCCGGCTTGATAACTACAGGTTCACGGTGATTTTTTGTATAAGATAGATGTCGTGAGTCTGCAATCTCACTGTAATAAACTGCTTCGCGTGGTTTTTCTTTAATTTCGAGAGCATGACTCGCAAAAAAATACATAATTGCAGAGCCTAAAGTAATTTCTATCATAATGTTAACTGTTCTAGTTCGGCGTACTTGCCTTTATGATTCTGTAGTTGGAGTTTGCACTCACATTTATTCTTATATTCAGAATACCTTTTTCATCCTAAAAATACAGTACTTTTACTTTTTAATTTCAAATTCGCAAAATTTAAAAAACGCGTGATCAACACGCGTTTTTTGTATAAAAACTTAGTGACCAGAAATTTTGATTGAAGTGCTACCCAAATTCAAACCTTGAACTTCGATTGAACCGATACTCTTATTAGCTTCACCTAAAGAAACTTTTTGGATGTAAGCATTCAATGGTGATTGAGCTGGGCTGATATATAATCCATCTTTTGTTACACCAATTTTGGCGTCAGCATTCAGGTTTTTACTGCCTGAACTTGTAACTTTCAAGCCCTCGATTCCAATGCTACCACCACCCGATGTAGATGTATCATTAATAGTTAAGCTTGTAGATAAACCACCAGTGATTTCAGAATCAACGACAATCATAGCGCCTTGAGGTGCATTACCTAATTGAACGTTTGCTTTGGTTGCACCCAATGATAATGTTAAACCTGTAATAATTTGTTTTTCAGAACCTTCAACCACACCACGAACATTGTCATCAGAACTGTAAGTGCCAGAGCTTGCAACCCCAATAGAACCAACATTGATGTCTAAAGCACCAGTTTCAGCAAGAACATTAAGTACCGCTTGACCACCAACATCTGCGGCATCAACTTTCAACGTTGCTAAGTTTTGAGTATTTCCAGTACCCTTTGAAATCGTTAAACCGTTAACCGTGATTGCACCAGCACCAATTGTTGGATCAGCAGTGCCAGCTGTATTAATGGTCGTATCACCGAATGTCAAAGCGCTATTTGTAAAACCATCATTATCATGAATATATAACTTATCGATTTCGATACCAGCAGTTGTATCAATGGCAATAGTAATACCATCTTGACCAGTCGTTGCGCTGAGTGATGCATCATCCATTGCCTGCATCGCCATAGCATTCACGCTCACCGCCATTGAAGAAACTAAAGCCAATTTTGTGAATAATTTCATTATGTACTCTCCCAAGAGCATTTTTTTCATTTTTTTGACTGCTCTCCGTGTTTCTGAAGTTTTTATAATTTAACGACTGAAACTTCATCCTTGAGCAGTTCGCTTTGCAGTATTAAGTTAACCTTATGTTATCTTATGATCAATATCTGTTAAGAAAATTCGACCTATTCCCGATAAATGGCATAAGTGTGAACTAGTATTAAATGGGTGATGCAAATTTTCTGAAAAGAGTGTAACAAGTCACAAATGGTAAGTGCTTCATTTTTTAAACAAAACTTAAAAATTTCAGGACTAAGTAAAGCTGATTTTTTGCAAAAAATTGGTTCATTGACAGGATTGGTATATCTTGAAAATCAGGATTTACCGATTATCGGATTTTTGCCAAAAAAATATTGCGTTTATATAAACGGCGGATTCAGTCAATTTGTGCGTTGCTCTGATTTTAATTATCAGTATGAAAGTCAAATTTCTTCACTCAAAGATTTTGTTCAGTGTAGTGAAAATCCACTTTCTGACTCTGCACGCCATTATTTCAGAGGTGGTTACATTGGATACTATGATTATAATTTTGCAGCAAATTTTCAAATCAACACTAAGGTAAAAAAACAACCACAATTGTTTTTTGGCTTGTATGAAAGCTATTTGATTTATGAAAATAATGATTGGGTTTTCTATAGCACTGAACATAATGCCGAGCGCCTTTATACACGATTATTAGACTGTATTCAGCAATCTAGTCCATCATCATTTCAACTCAGTTCACCCATGCAAGCACGTTGGACTAAACAACAATATCAAACTGCATTTCAACGAGTAAAAGATTACATTGTTGCTGGGGATTGTTACCAAATTAACCTAACTCAAGAATTTGTAGCACAAGCTGAAGGTGAGCTACTGAGTATAGCTAAACCTTTTTGGGCACTCACAAATGCTCCTTATGCTGCTTATCTTAAAATTGATAACCTTGAACTTTTGAGCTGTTCACCTGAGTTATTTATCGAGTTTAGACCCAATAAAAAAATGATCACTAAACCGATCAAAGGCACCATGCCACGCTTTAAAGATACTCAAAAAGACCAAGAATCCAAACAAACACTCATCAACTCTGAGAAAGATAAGGCCGAAAATCTGATGATTGTTGACCTTCTCAGAAATGATTTAAGCATTTATGCAGAAACTGGCACTGTCAAGACACCAAAATTATTTAACATTGAAAGCTTTAATCAAGTCCACCACATGGTCAGTGAAATTGAAGCGACGTTAAAATCCGATGTTCATCAATTAGATGTTTTACACGCAGCGCTCCCCGGCGGTTCAATAACGGGGGCACCCAAAATTCGAGCGATGGAAATTATTGAAGAACTTGAAGAGTCCCCACGCGGTGCATACTGTGGCTCTATTGGTTATTTTAATTTTGATGGTACTGGTTCTTGGAATATTTTGATTCGAACAATTCAAAAATATCAGCAAGATGTGTCTATTTGGGCTGGTGGTGGTGTCACAATCAGTTCAGATTGCGATGCAGAATATCAAGAATGTTTTGATAAGGTTGATGCCATGCTAAAACTGATGAATCAATGGTACGAATCATAAAAAAGCGACCTATCTGGTCGCTTTTTCCACAACAAAAATTTGCAGCACTCACACTTTTAAAATGTCATCCTTCAAGGTGTCTATTAAACGTTGATTTTGCTCATCGGTACCAATGGTGATACGCAAATATTGATTAATACGTGGTTTATTAAAATATCTTACGATAATGCCACGCTCTCGCAATTCATTTGCAAGCTGACCTGCATCTTTGCTTGGTAAAGTTGCAAATATAAAATTTGCGGCAGAAGGCAACACATCAAATCCTAAAGATTGCAGTTGCTCAACTAACTTTATACGACTGGCAATCACTTTGGCATTTTGCGCTTCGAAATAGGCTTGATCCTCGAAAGACGCCACTGCAGCGGCAATCGCAAAACGATCCATTGGATATGAATTGAAGCTATTTTTTACCGCTTCTAACGCTGCAATTAAATGCGGCTGTGCAATCGCAAACCCGACCCGTAATCCCGCAAGCGAACGTGATTTCGAAGTTGTTTGACAGACCACCAAGTTGTCATATTTTTCTACGAGAGCCACTGCAGATTCAGCACCAAAGTCTACATATGCTTCATCAATCACAACCACTGAATTTGGGTTCGATTGAAGTACTTCCTCAATTGCAGACAAACCAAGTGCAATGCTGGTAGGGGCATTTGGATTGGTGATAATGATGCCGCCATTTGGTTGCTTATAGTCATCCACAACAATTTCAAATTTTTCGTTTAAAGGCAAAATTTGAGTTTTCACACCAAAAAATTGGCTATAAACAGGATAGAAACTGTAGGTAATATCTGGATAAAGAATTGGCAAATCTTGAACAAAAAATGCCTTAAAAATATGAGCTAAAACCTCATCAGAACCATTACCAACAAACACGTGCCCCACTGGAACATGTTGCTGTTTCGCAATTGCTTGCTTTAATTCCGATGCGTCAGGGTCAGGATACAAACGTAAAACATCCGCGCCATTTGCTAAAACTTGTTGTACCGCTTCTACAACTTTTGGAGATGGTGGATACGGGTTCTCGTTGGTATTCAATTTTAAAAGATTTTGGATTTTGGGTTGTTCACCAGGCACATATGGCTCTAGTTCACGTACTTCGGGACTCCAAAAACGCATTTGTTCTACTGTAATATTCATTTTTAAATTCTCTAAATTCCCCTCACTGACTAAGGAGGTTAGGGAGAGATTTTTTAATTACCCTCACCTAACCTCACTTGCATTTCGATTTCCAGCAATGCTTAAAAACAGATTTAGAGAGGAATATTCATACCAAATTTATGGTTTAAATTACTGATAACGATATCGCGCTGAACGAGCGTGAGCATCTAAGTTTTCTTGCTGTGCGAGAATATCTGCTGTTTTCGCTAAAGTTTTCACGCCATCTTCCGAACACATGATTAGGCTTGAACGCTTTTGGAAATCATACACCCCGAGTGGTGATGAAAAACGTGCCGTACCCGAGGTTGGCAATACATGATTCGGACCTGCACAGTAATCACCAATTGCTTCAGGCGTATAACGCCCCATGAAGATAGCACCTGCATGGCGAATACCTTCAGCCATTTCTTGTGCTTCATCTAAACATAGCATCAAGTGTTCAGGGGCAACTTGATTGATCAATTCTGCACCTTCGGCACGATCTTTAACTAAAACGAGCGCACCACGATTAGCAATAGAAGTTCGTGCGATTTCTGCTTTAGGAAGTGCTTTTAAGTGCTCTTCAATTGCAATCGCGACATCATGAAGCAGTTGCTCGTCTGGCGTCATAAATACAGCTTGAGCAACAGTATCATGCTCTGCTTGAGACAGAAGATCCATTGCAAGCCATTCTGCATTATTTTCCCCTTCAGCATACACTAAAATTTCTGAAGGACCTGCAATCATATCAATACCTACCTGACCAAATACGGCGCGTTTTGCTGCTGCAACAAAACGATTGCCCGGTCCAGTGATCTTGTCTACTGCTGGAATAGTTTCAGTACCATAGGCCAATGCTGCAACCGCTTGTGCACCACCAATCGTAAAAACTCGAGTGACACCTGCCAAATACGCAGCTGCCAACACCAATGGATTTAAATCACCATTTGGTGCAGGCACAACCATAATAATTTCAGGTACTCCTGCGACGTGAGCAGGAACCGCATTCATGAGTACTGATGATGGGTATGAAGCCAAACCACCTGGCACATAAATTCCAACACGGTCAAGCGGCGTCACTTTTTGACCTAAGGTGTTACCCAAAGCATCAACATAGGTCCAACCATCTTGTTTTTGTGCCTGATGGAATTCACGGACACGATTTGCAGCCAACTCTAAAGCTTCTCGAACTTCAGTCGTTAAATGATCAAATGCAGCTTTAAGTTGATCTTGTGTCAGTTCTAAATCTGAAAATTGATGCGCTGGATGTCGATCGAACTGTTGTGTGAGTTTGAGAACATGAGCATCACCATGTTGACGAACATCGGCAATGATTTTGTCTACTGTTTTTAAAAGTTCTGGGTCACTCACGGTTTCAAAAGCGAGCAAGTCAGCAAAGTCTTGCTTAAAATTTTGATCTTGAGTCGATAAACGTCGCATCAATTTATCCACAATGAAATTAAAGGGAAGCTTTAGTTTACCTGTTTTCTACTGATTTGTGGGCATCTTCATTCAAGCAACCCAGATAGAAATGATTGAAAATAACTTTTGATTAAATTGAATTTTCTATTGAGCTCTGTTCTTATCATAATTTGATTTTACTCGGGGGGATTTTAGATGAAAGAAATAGAAAAATATGTCGGTTACTATTTAGGTATTTATGTCGTTGTTTTAACTATTTGTGGATTTTTCAATACTTTTATTACTGTCAGGGACAGTCTTTGATGTGTGCCGTTACTAAACAAGGAATCCAAGATATAGTAACTTTAACCGCATATGTACTGACGCCAATAGTTGCAATTATTGGTTTCTTAAATTGGAAGATTGAAAAACAATATGATTTAGAAAAATCACAAGCTGAGAAACTAATAAGTCTTTTAATTGAAGTGAATTTTAAAATTTACAAAAAATACAAATTAATTGAATCACTTTATTCTGTTAAAGAAAGCATTGTAATCATTCCAAGCCTTGAGCATGAAAGAGTAAGCTTGTCTCAAATTAATGAGATCGAATTAATTCAACAAGGCTTAGAACTACTAAACAAAATTTTAAACCATCAAGATCGTATTGATATAAAGTTCTACAAAAAGTTCTATATGCAGTTTCATTTTTTTGATCAATCTATAACTTATATTGAAGAAAGTTATTTAAATAATTATTACAGACACATCAATGACGCATTTAAGGTGACCCCAAATACTCAGATCATTGATCTACATAATTTTGGTACGAATTTCGAAAATTCACCACCTATAATCGGAAATGCTGCTCGAAGAGAATTCAGCGATCAATTATATGAAATGATAACTACAAAAAATATTAAAGTTACTATCACCGATCCATTATCAATAGAAATAAACGAATCAGATAAAACTTTTGCAGAGCACAAAAAAGATTACGATCAATCTTTTAATGATTTAGTTCAAGAACTAGTTAAAATTATTAAACCGCATAAAAAAAACCGCCTAATAAGGCGGTTTTTTTTTAAACTAGCTTAAGCTTTTTTCGCTTCTCTTTCTTCCACCGCTTTTTCAAGCTGTGCAAGAATCGGATTAAGTAAGGCTTGTTTACGCTTAAAGCTCGCTTTGTTCACAATCAGTCTTGAAGACACTTTGCAAATTTCTTCAAGAGGCTCTAAACCATTCGCGCGAAGTGTATTACCTGTGTCCACGACGTCAACGATGTAATCACCCAAACCAACCAAAGGTGCAAGCTCCATCGAACCGTAAAGTTTAATCACATCTACTTGCTCGCCTAAGCTCGCATAGTATTGACGCGTCAAATTCACGTACTTGGTCGCGATCTTCAAACGACCTTTCGGACGCTCCATACCCACTTTGCCCGCTGTCATTAACTTACAGTTTGCAATTTTAAGATCTAATGGTTCATAGACATTTTGTGCACCATGTTCCATCAGTACATCTTTACCTGCAACACCAATATCAGCCGCACCATTTTCTACATAAGTTGGTACATCAGATGCACGTAAAATTAAAATTCGAACATGTTTATGCGTCGTAGGAAAAATTAATTTACGCGATTTATCTGGGTCTTCTAAAAGATTAATCCCTGCTGTTTCTAGCAATGGCAATGTCTCTTTTAAAATACGACCTTTACTTAATGCTAAGGTTAAACCATGATCAAAATTGCCCATTACGTCAAAATTAGGATCATCGTTTCTCATATCGCTCATTAACTTACTCGCTCACTCGCTTAATTTGGGCACCTAAACCTTGTAATTTTGCTTCAACATCTTCGTAACCGCGATCAATGTGATAAATACGGTCAATTAAAGTCTCTCCTTCAGCAGCTAAAGCAGCCAAAACTAAAGAAAATGAAGCACGCAAATCTGTTGCCATAACAGGTGCAGCTGAAAGTTTTTCAACTCCTGTTACAACTGCATCATTACCTTCAACCTGAATATTAGCGCCCATACGTGACAATTCAGGTACATGCATAAAACGGTTTTCAAAAATCGTTTCTGAAATTGTTGCAAACCCACGACCGATTGCATTGACCGCCATCAATTGTGCTTGCATATCTGTTGGAAAATCTGGATGAGGCAATGTACGGAAACTAACGGCCTTAGGACGCTTACCCATCATATCGAGTTCGATCCAATCATCACCGCGCGTAACTTCTGCACCCATTTCTTCAAATTTATCCAACACTGATTCCATCAGCAATGGATCTGTATGTGTCGTTTTAACTCGTCCACCCGTAATAGCAGCAGCAGCTAAATAAGATCCTGTTTCAATACGGTCAGCAACAACTGAGTATTCACAACCATGCAAACTTTCTACGCCAGTGACGATTAATGTATCCGTATCTAAACCTTCAATCTTCGCACCCATTTTTATGAGCATTAGTGCAAGATCAGTGATTTCAGGTTCACGAGCCGCATTACGGATGGTAGTAACACCTTCTGCTAAGACAGCAGCCATGAGGATGTTTTCTGTCCCACCTACAGTGACCATATCGAAAACAACTTCACCGCCTTTTAAGCGACCATCAACTTTTGCATTGACATAGCCTGCTTCGACTTCAATTTCCGCACCTAAAGCTTCTAATGCTTTTAAATGCTGGTCAACAGGACGTGAGCCAATAGCACAACCACCAGGTAAAGATACTTTTGCACTACCGTAGCGCGCCAGCAATGGGCCAAGCACCAAAATAGACGCTCGCATAGTCTTTACGAGTTCATATGGTGCAAATTGATTATCAAGGGTTGAAGTATCAGCGACAACAGTATCACCTTCATACTTCATGGTAATCCCAAGCCCTGCAATTAATTTTACAAGCGTATGAACATCTTTAAGCTTGGGTACATTTCTGAGCGTAATTGGTGTTTCAGCAAGAATCATTGCTGCTAAAAGTGGCAATGCAGCATTTTTTGCACCAGAGATGCGAACTTCGCCTTCTAGTCTTTTACCACCAGTGATTAGAAATTTATCCATTTATTCCTTAAGCTCCGAAAAGACTAGCTTTGCGCCATTCTTCTTTTGTCATTGCGCGTATGGTTACAGCGTGAACTGCACCACTTTTAATATATTCGTTAAGAGGAGCATAAACTGCTTGTTGACGAGCAACTGTTCTTTTACCTTCAAACAGATCATCTACAATACGGAGGTCAAATTTCCCACCTTGTCCACTTACAGCAACATCAGCAGAAGGGAAAGCAGCTTTTAAGATTTCAGTGAGCTGTTCACTATTCATTGCAAAGACCTCTCATGGGACGATCGATTGTGTAAAAACGGATTATTTTACTATAACTCATTCAATGAATTCATCTGCTATACAATTTATCTATAAAAAAAAGAGGCAATATACCTCTTTTTTTATTTTCAGCTACAGACCGTCATATAGGCAGCGGCTGAAAAGCCATTTGCATTTTACGATATCGCATTAACTGTCTTTTTATTTTCTCAGTTAATTTTTTAATTGATGCATACATATCATCGCCAGATGCTTGAGCAAAAAGTTCGACGCCGGGTAAACGCACGATTGCTTCAGCGATATGATTCGAACTTCCTTTTTTCGAACGCTTATCGACTTGGTGATCCTTTGTGAGTTTCACCTGCATACTATTGACCTGATCAAGGTGCTTGGTCATTTCGGCGAATTTACAACGAATATTCTCTTCTATTGCAGGAGTAATACTTAAATGATGTCCACGAATTGTTATTTGCATAATCCTATCCCTCTCCTTCTAAAGGATTTGATTGAGTTAAGCCATGTGATTGCATGACAGAACATTCAACATAGAATTATTCTGCAAATTTAAGTCATGAAATCATGCTGGCTAAACCTCGTGTAACTAAAAAAAAGAGATTCATTATTTCGTCATAATGAACCTCTAGAATAATCACACTTCAAATTTCAGATCAAGACTTTTCGATCGGATGATGCAGGAATATGTAACGATTCGCGATATTTTGCGACTGTACGACGTGCAACATCGATACCATCCTCATTTAACAACTTAGCTAAACTGTTATCAGATAATGGTTTTCTTGGGTTCTCTTCAGCAATCAACTTTTTAATTTTTGCTCGGATCGCAGTTGAAGACGCTTCACCACCTGACGTTGTTCCAACATGGCTTGAGAAAAAATATTTAAGTTCAAACAACCCTCTCGGAGTAAGCAAATATTTATTGGTGGTTACACGAGATACTGTTGATTCATGTAACTCAACCTCCTCCGCCACCTCTCTCAACACCAAAGGTTTCATTCCTTCAGCACCCAAGTCTAAAAAATCTCGTTGATGCTGAACAATACATGTCGCTACTTTTAAAAGCGTTTTATGGCGCTCATCTACACTTTTAATAAAATTTTTAGCATCAAGCATTTGATTGCGTAAATATTGATTATCTGCACTTTGATCAGCTCGACGAATCATATTTGCATAATAAGGATTGATGCGTAATTTTGGCAAAATATCCGGATTTAAGTGCACATGCCAACTGTCATTTTTCTTTGCCACCACCACATCAGGTACCTGGTAATCAGATTCTTTATTCTCAAACATTAGACCTGGATAGGGTTGTAATGATTTTAAAAGTTGTATTGCTGCTTTTAACTGTTCAAGTTTAAAACCTGTTTGCTTCAGTAATTTATTTAGGTCATTGGCAATCAATAATTCATAATGCTGCAATAACAATAACGCGTCATTACGGCAAGGTAAGGTATTAGGCAATACTTGAAGCTGAACATATAAGCATTCCACAAGATTGCGTGAACCAACGCCAATCGGCTCTAGTCTTTGTATATGTTTCAACACCACTAAAATTTCATCAATCTCAACATCTTCTTGAATATCCATCTGTGCGAGTAAAGTCAGCACTGCGTGGTGAATTTCTTCAACGCTCTCATCTAAAAAGCCTTTTTCATCCAAACCATCTACGATGCAATAGGCAATCAAAAGATCAGTTTGGGAGAAATTTAGGAGATTAACTTGCTGTAAAATATGATCTTTCAGTGTATTTTGAATTGAACGATTATCCTCACGTTCTTCATATTCTGGTAATTCCATTGATGATGATTGATGAGTATAGACATCATCCCATTCAGTATCTACAGGTAAATCATTTGGTAAATGATCTGCATTTAATTCTCGAGTAAGATCACTAGCAGACTGCTCCTGATTCAACTCCTCCAAACTTTGCATTGGGGAATCGTCTTCCACCTTCTCAAGTAAGGGATTACTATCCAACTGCAATTGAACTTCTTGCTCCAACTCTAAGCTGGATAATTGTAAAAGTCGGATCGCTTGTTGGAGTTGGGGTGTCAAAGACAAAGAATTGGATACTTTTAGTCCTAACGCTAATTTCATTAATCATTACCCCCTAACATCGTTATTATTTAAGCAATAATCATGCCTACAATTCTTATAACATAAGTTTCAAGTGTTAAGTTAATCAATTAGTCTTAATTGTTAATAACAAATAAGGATAAAATACATTATAATTCAATCATTTTTTTTTAATTAATATTCAGAAAAAATATGAGCACTCAAGTTTAAATAAAAAAAATAATTTTTTAGCGTTATCTGCAGTTATGGTTGATTAAAAATAAACCACTTACTCATGATTAAGGTTTTATAAGCTCATGATTTGTTTCGCGTTAATCAAAAAATCTAAATTCATTCGAATTTCGAGTATTTTTTATTCTTTACTTATTCTCATAGAAAGTATAAAAATAATTAATAGCTTATTTTGAATAGATTTCAACCAAATTTGAGAACTGTCAAAATTATAAGAACGATATATTAAAAGACATGGAGATTTCTTGATGAAAAGTCTATCTGGTAAAGTCCTTCTCAGCGCATTAGGCTTCATCATCGCTGGTGGAACAATGAGTCAAGCCAATGCTACTGACACCATTGCGAAAATCAAAAAAAATGGAAAAGTGATCATCGGGTATCGTGAATCTTCTGATCCAATCTCATATATTGTTGGTGGTAAACCTATGGGATATGCCATCGATATCTGTAATAACGTAGCTAACGAATTAAAAAAAGACTTAAAACTCCCCAACTTAAAAGTTGAATATAAAGCGGTTACTTCTTCCACGCGAATTCCTGAAATGCTCGCTGGAAACATTGATATGGAATGCGGGACGACAACCAACTCTGTCCAGCGACAACAGCAAGTCAACTTCTCTACAAATTACTTTGCCACTGAAGTACGTATGGCAGTCAAAGCTTCAGCGCCTTTCAAAGATTTAGGTGATTTAAATGGTAAAGCCGTTGCCACAACGCAAGGAACAACCTCGGATAAATACATCAAAATGGGTGCACGAGGAGAAAAAATAAAAGTTACCAATGTCTATGGTAAAGATCATGCTGATTCTTTTGCAATGGTCGCTTCGGGACGTGCAGCTGCATTTGTTATGGATGACAATATTCTTGCAGGGCTCATTGCCAAATCATCAAAACCTCAAGATTTTAAAATTGTAGGTCCAGTCCTTTCGTCAGAACCTTACGGAATTATGCTGCCTAAAGGCGATGCCAAGTTTAAAGCGATTGCAGATCGTGTGGTAACTGGAATGTGGAAAAATGGTCAAATGGATACCCTTTATAAAAAATGGTTCTTATCACCTATTCCACCACGCAATATCAATCTAAACATGCCTATGAGTAGCTCATTTAAAAAATTAAAAGCATCTCCGAATGATGCAGGGATTAAATAACAAAAATTATGAGGGCTTAAATAGAAACACTTAAGCCCTTTTTTCTCGTAACCATTGCAGGGAATTTCAATGGCTGTTGGTTCTTTAAATTGGACGTCATTTTGCTTGGCATCCAACGAATATGGCGTTGATAAAAAAGATTGGGCTGAATCTATCTGTAGTGCAATTGGAGGTTCAAGTTATTCAGCTGTTGCTGATGCACCGACTTGGTTACAGATACTTGGATCAGGTATTTGGACCATGATCTGGACTGCTGTCATTGCCTTTTTCATCGCATTTATACTTGGTTCACTTATTGGCATTATGCGTACATTACCCAATAAATTACTGTCATTCATTGGGACTTGTTATGTAGAGTTATTCAGAAATATACCCTTAATTGTTCAACTATTTTTCTGGGCATTCGTTTTCCCTCAACTTCTACCATTGAGTATGAGTACTGGAAGTGGTGAAATGGTTTCTGGCGGATGGTGGCAAAATATTTTAAATAATAATCCAGCAATTATTGGTGTATTTGCGCTGGGCCTATATACCGCTGCAAGGATTGCTGAGCAGGTTCGAGCAGGTATTAATACCGTTTCACAAGGTCAAAAAAATGCAGCTTATGCGATCGGTTTAAATTTAAACCAAAGTTATCGTTATGTCATTCTGCCAGTGGCTTATCGAATCGTTTGGCCAACACTGACATCAGAAGCAATGAATGTATTTAAAAATTCAGCCGTACTTTTTGCCTTAAGTGTTTTGAATTTTTTTGCATATACCAAAACAATGCGAGAAGAAACCTCTCAAGACGTGGTCATTTTAATTCTTTCAACACCTGTTTATCTCATCATCACTTATTCAATTAAATACCTGATGGCATGGATTGAGAAACGGATGGCTGTACCAGGTCTAGGTTCGGGAGGTAAATAAAATGGACTTTAGTGTTCTAACTCATCCCGATGTCGTTGCAAGTTTGATCGCTGGTTTTAAATTTACAGTTACAGTAACCATTCTTTCGATTATTGGTGGGATTCTTCTTGGTACACCAATCGCGATGATGCGTCTATCGAATAATAAAATTGCCAGTGGATTTGCAAAATTTTATGTCGACTTTTTTCGAGGTGTTCCCCTCATTCAAGTTATTTTTATCTTTTACTTTTTACTTCCTAAGTTTTTCGATTTCCAATATCACACCTATTGGGGACCTTTATTTTCAAGTGTAGTAACCTTCGCCATTTTTGAGGCTGCTTTTTTTTCAGAAATTGTCCGCTCTGGCATTCAATCAGTTTCTAAAGGACAAGTGAATGCAGGTTACGCCTTGGGTTTTAATTATCGCCAGACAATGTCATACGTAGTTTTACCCCAAGCTTTTAGAAATATGTTACCCGTGATATTGACGCAATCCATTGTTCTTTTTCAAGATGTATCTTTGGTTTATGTCATCAGTGCACCAGATTTCCTAGGCAATGCAAATACTTTAGCTAATACCTATGGTTCGGAAACCAAAGCCGTTTTTTATCTAGTTGTTGCTGTCGTCTATTTTGTCATTTCATTTGCACTTTCACGACTAGTTAAACACTTACATCAAAAAATAGCCATTATTCGATAAGGAGAATCAAAATGCCAATGATTGAAATTCAAGATGTATCCAAATGGTATGGAGATTTTCAGGTACTTAGCGAATGCTCAACCACTATCAACAAAGGTGAAGTTGTCGTTGTATGCGGTCCATCTGGCTCAGGTAAATCTACACTTATTAAGACAGTGAATGCTTTAGAACTTTTTCAACAAGGAAATATTATCGTTGATGGTACCGCTTTAAAAGACTCTAAAACGAATCTAGCAAAATTCAGATCTAGAGTAGGTATGGTATTTCAACATTTTGAACTATTTCCTCATATGACTGTGTTAGAGAACCTAACAATAGGACAAATCAAAGTACTTAATCGCTCAACTGAAGAAGCTAAAATAAAGGCCTTACAATATTTGGATCGAGTGGGTTTGACAGCACACAAAGATAAATTTCCAGGACAATTATCAGGTGGTCAACAACAACGTGTCGCGATTGCACGTGGTCTTTGTATGGACCCAGTCTGTATGCTTTTTGATGAACCCACTTCCGCATTAGATCCTGAAATGGTCGGTGAAGTGCTTGAAGTCATGAGCCAACTTGCAAAAGAAGGCATGACGATGATGTGTGTTACGCATGAAATGGGATTTGCAAAAAAAGTTTCAGATCGAGTGATATTTATGGATCAAGGCAAAATTCTAGAAGATTGCCCGACTGATGACTTCTTTAATAAGCCACAAGAGCGACATGAAAGAACAAAGTATTTTTTAGAGAAAATTTCAGCAGTACATTAAATATTAGATTAAATCCGAAAATTTCGCGATTATTGTTGTTTTTTTAATTGCAAGAATCATCAATCTTTTGGCATAAATTAACTGAATGGAGCTTCTTATTTAATTACAAGGGTTTAATTA
>NZ_JBWYIW010000015.1:0-55014 GCF_056779915.1 Acinetobacter sp. ANC_7513 | reverse complement strand
GTTACCCATGTGAGAGTAAGTCATCGCCAGCTCATTATTCTAAACACCCCCTTCAATACAAGGGGGTGTTTTTTTATATATATAAATTGAATTTGAAAATAATTAAACCCTTGTAATTAAATAAGAAGCTCCATTCAGTTAATTTATGCCAAAAGATTGATGATTCTTGCAATTAAAAAAACAACAATAAATGTCAGTATGCCTATGAGGATTTAAATAATTTCAGGGACATAGTTGATGCAATACAATCCGATCTATTACACAGATGAACACTTTGCATTTGCAGATGCAGTAAAAAAATTTGTAGAAAAAGAAATTATTCCCTATGTAAATGAGTGGGATGAAGCCGAATCTTTTCCACGAGAACTCTACAAAAAAGCTGCAGAAGTTGGATTGATGGCATCAGGTTTTGATGAAAAATACGGTGGTATCCCTGATACAGATGCATTCTATACTTTATTGGGGTGTGTGGAGTTGGCAAAGGCTGCATCAGGAGGGTTAATCGCTTCATTACTTTCACATATGATCGGTGCACCGCCAATCAATAGCTTTGCAAGTGAAGAGGTGAAAGCAGAGGTTTTGCCACAAATCTTATCAGGTGAGAAGATTTCGGCATTAGCAATAACAGAACCGGGAGGGGGGTCTGATGTTGCAGCACTTAAAACAAAAGCAGTAAAAGAAGGTAATTACTATGTAGTCAGTGGCGAAAAAACCTTTATTACTTCTGGTATTCGCGCTGATTACTATACCGTTGCCGTTCGAACTGATCCTGAAGGAAAAGGACCCAATGGTATCTCAATGCTACTGATTGATGCCCATACACCAGGTATTACAAAAACGAAGTTAGATAAAATGGGATGGTGGGCTTCTGATACCGCTCATCTACACTTCGATCAAGTTAAAGTGCCTGCAAGAAATTTGATTGGTCCTGAGAATATGGGTTTCTTTGTTATCATGAATAACTTCAATATGGAGCGTTTTTTCTTGGCTGCGAGTAGTTATGGTTATGCAAAAGTTTGTTATGAAGAAGCTCTAGATTGGGCTCAACAGCGACGTACTTTTGGTAAACGCTTGGTAGATCATCAAGTTGTTCGTCATAAATTGGTAGATATGGCAACACGTTTACAAACGACTCGCGCTTTACTTGAAGATACGGCATATAAAATGGGGCGTCCTGAACTTCAAGGGAATGAAATGATTGCACAAATTTGTATGCTCAAAAACGTAGCAACGCAAACTATGCAATTCTGTGCTGATGCAGCCGTTCAAACACTAGGTGGCATGGGCTTTATGCGTGGCATGAAATCTGAACGTATATATCGCGAAGTTAAAGTGAATATGATAGGCGGTGGAGCTGAGGAAATTATGAAAGATTTGGCAAGCCGACAGCTGGGCTTCTAAAAGAAATAAAAAGGTGGATAAGCCACCTTTTTTAATTGATCAGATATAAAGTTAAGCATTCATTGCCATATCCCAGACGATATTGGTTAACTCATCAAGTGACATTTTCCCTTCTGGATTGTACCAAGTTACGGTCCAAGCGATTGAACCACCAATCAGTCTTCGCCAGATAAAAGGATCGTGCTTAATTTTGCCTTTGTCATGTAATACCTTGATGACACTCAGCCATATCCCTTCATAATCATTTCTTAATTTTAATAGTTTCTTCTGATTTTCCTCAGAAAGTGAAAACCATTCATAGACCAATACAGCCATAGCGGAACCTGTATCCCCAGAGATCGCATCGAGTTCAGCTTTAATCAGAGCCTTGAGTTGTTGCTCTGGATGGTCTGAAGTGGATATGGCACTTTCAAGGCAAGCGTGATTGTAAATGATGGTTTGTTCCATCACATGCGCCAAAATATCGTCTTTGGTTTTGAAATGATGAAATAAACTTCCAGATTGGATGCCAATAAACTGTGCGAGTTCACGAACAGTGGTTTTGGCATAACCTTGTTTATGGAATAAATAAGCTGCCCCCAAAAGTAAACGACCACGTGGTGTATCGTCAAAGCAGGCTATTGGTTGAATTTGGTCAATAGAGGTCGCGATCATCTTGTTATTTTATCCTATTTTGTTTTCTAAACGCGTTGCTTCCATGCAAATTTTAGCGCAATAAGCAGATTTGCAAATAATAATAACATTTTGCACTTTACAAACCAAGCGCTTGCTTGGTAGATTAAGCTCAAATTCTAAACAGAATAATGAGATGGTTATGACAAATATTCAGGACGAACAAAAAATTGTAAAAATTGGCTGTGCTTCAGGTTTCTGGGGAGATACCAACACAGCTGCATTTCAATTGGTACACATGTCGGATATTAACTATTTAGTATTTGATTATCTTTCAGAAATCACCATGTCTATCATGGCAAAAGCCAAAATGAAAGATCCTTCTCATGGATATGCATTGGACTTTGTTAGTCGTGTTATGACACCGCTCATCAACAAAATTGCGGACAAGAAAATCAAAGTTGTAAGTAATGCTGGCGGTGTAAATCCATTGGCATGCCGTGATGCACTTCAAGAAGTGATCAAAAATGCTGGTTTAGATTTGAAAGTTGCGGTGGTACTTGGTGATGATTTAATGGATCAGCACGTTGAACTTCAAAAACAAAATATAAAAGAAATGTTTAATGGTGAGGATCTTCCTCCACATGTCGCAAGTAGTAATGCTTATTTGGGTGCTGTAGGGATTCGTGACGCTCTGGATTTAGGTGCAGACATTGTGATCACAGGTCGTGTCGTGGATTCGGCTGTGGTGATTGGGCCTTTATTGCATGAATACAAATGGGATTTAGCGGATTACGATAAATTGGCACAGGCGGCACTTGCAGGTCATGTGATTGAGTGTGGTGCACAATGTACTGGCGGTAACTTCACAGATTGGCGTTTGGTTGAAGGCTTTGACAATATGGGCTTCCCAATTGTTGAAGTGAAAGCAGATTCATCATTTGTGGTGACTAAGCCAAATGGTACAGGTGGTTTAGTATCTCCGGGTACGGTAGGCGAACAAATTGTATATGAGATTGGTCATCCACAAGCTTATCTATTGCCTGATGTAACGGCTGATTTTAGCCAAGTCAAACTTGAGCAAGTGGGTGTGCATCGTGTACTTGTGACAGGTGCAAAAGGTACAGCGCCAACACAACACTACAAAGTAAGCACGACCTATCCTGATGGTAACCGTGTATTAGTCAGCTTCTTACTTGCAGGCCAAGATGCAGAAGAAAAAGCTTATGCCGTTTCTAATGCAATTTTAAATAAAGTTGAGCGTGTAATGGCGCTTCGTTCAATTCCACCATTTACTGAAAAATCTATTGAGATTTTAGGTACGGAAACAACTTATGGTGCAAACCGACGTGTGCAAAATCCACGTGAAGTTGTGGTGAAAATTGCAGTTAAACATATGTTTAAAGAAGCATGTATGTTCTTTGCTTCTGAAATTGCACAAGCTTCTACAGGTATGGCACCTGCATTAACAGGGATTGTGGGGGGGCGTCCAAAACCATCTCCAGTAATTAAATTATTCTCGTTCTTGGTAGAAAAATCGAAATTAAATATCGAGGTGGATATCAATGGCGAGCGTCATAAAGTTGATGTTCCGCATGGTGAAGCACCACAAGAAATCCCAACCATTCCAGCAGGTGAAGTGGCAACTTTAACAGGTAATGAAGTTGAAGTGCCTTTAGTACAAGTTGCACATGCACGTAGTGGTGATAAAGGTAACTACAGCAACATCGGTGTACTTGCACGTAAACCAGAATTTTTACCTTGGATTCGTGCATCTTTAACTGAAGCGAATGTTGCGGAATATATGAAGCATGTGTTTGAAGGTGGTAATGGTGGCGAAGTACGTCGCTATGAATTGCCGGGCTTAAATGCACTTAACTTCTTGTTAATTGATGCGCTTGGTGGTGGTGGTGTTGCAAGTTTACGTATTGACCCACAAGGTAAAGCCTTTGCACAGCAATTATTAGATATGCCAGTGAAAGTGCCTGCAGATTTACTGTAAGCATAAATTTGGGCATCGCCATGGTGCCCAATCTAAAACAATTTACATCAATTAAAAATGGAAATATGCGCAATGGGTTATCAATCAATTTTTAGAAATGATGCATTCGCTGGCAAAGTCGTGATTGTAACAGGTGGTGGCTCGGGCATTGGTCGTTGTACGGCGCATGAGCTTGCATCACTTGGTGCGCAAGTGGTGATTACAGGTCGTAAGATCGAAAAACTTGAAAAAGTGATTGCTGAAATCACTGAAGATGGTGGTCGTGCACATGGCATCGTGTGTGATAACCGCGAAGAAGAACAAGTTAAAAAAATGATTGCGGAAGTGATCGAAAAATTCGGTCGTATTGATGGTTTAGTGAATAACGCAGGTGGTCAGTTCCCATCAACATTAGAAAGTATTTCTGCCAATGGTTTTGATGCGGTCATCCGTAATAACTTACATTCGACCTTCTATCTTATGCGTGAAGCCTATAACCAGTGGATGGCAAAAAATGGCGGTGCCATCGTCAATATGGCAGCAGATATGTGGGGCGGTATGCCGGGTATGGGGCACTCAGGTGCAGCACGTTCAGGTGTTGATAACCTGACCAAAACGGCTGCGGTGGAATGGGGTAAATCAGGTGTGCGGGTAAACTGTGTGGCACCGGGTTGGATTATCTCATCAGGGATGGATACCTATTCAGGCCCTGTCGCAGAATTCATTATCCCAAACCTTTCAGGCAATGTGCCTTTACAACGTATGGGAACAGAATCGGAAGTGTCTTCAGCGATTGTGTATTTACTTTCTGAAGCGGCCAACTTTGTTTCAGGGATGACAGTACGTATCGATGGTGCGGCTTCACAAGGTACACGCGTATTCCCATTATCATCTGCAGAAAATAGTGAGTCTTATAACGGCTTCCACCGTGCATTTATTCCAGATGTACTAAAGAAAAAAGACGAAAAGAATTAATCCAGATTATAAGGAACAAGGAGGAAACGGAATGGCAGTGATTCAGTCCGAAGTTGCAGTAGGAAGCGAAGTATTTGAACAGAATAAAGCGAAATTGCTCGAGCAAATCGAAGAGATTCGAGCGATTCAAAAAAGTGCGCTAGATCGTTCTTATAAAGCTAAGCCTAAGTTTGATAAAAAAGGAAAGATTTTACCGCATGAGCGTGTGCGTATGTTGCTCGATGCAGATTCTCCATTTGTAGAGTTGTGTGGTCTTGTGGGTTACAAGATGCATGATGATAAAGATGGTTCAGAAGCAGGTGGCGGGATCATTGCAGGGATTGGTTTTGTAAACGGTACACGTTGTATGGTGGCTGCCAATAATAGTGCGATCAAAGGTGGTACGATTGCTCCAATGGGTGTACACAAAAGCCTTCGTTTACACCAAATTGCGTTAGAGCAAAAATTACCAATCATTACTTTAGCAGAAAGTGGTGGTGCAAACTTAAACTACGCAGCAGAAGTATTTACTGCTGGTGGTACAACCTTTGCCAACCAAGCACGTTTATCTGCAAAAGGGATTCCACAAGTCTCTGTAGTCCATGGTAATGCCACAGCAGGTGGTGCATACCAACCGGGTCTTTCTGATTATGTGATTACGGTACGTAAGCAAACTGAAATGTTGCTTGCAGGACCGCCATTGTTATTGGCAGCAACAGGGGAAGTGGCAACTGCTGAAGAATTGGGTGGTGCAGAAATGCATGCACAAGTGGCCGGTACAGCAGAATACTTAGCAGAAAATGATGCTGATGGTATCCGTATCGCACGTGAAATCTTTAAGCATTTAAACTGGAAAGAGCAAGTTAAGCTTGAAACACCAGAATATAAAGAGCCACGTTATTCAGCAGAAGAATTACTTGGCATCATTCCATCAGATCCAAAACAACCATTGGATATGAAAGAAATCATTGCACGTATTGTTGATGATTCTGATTTCTTCGAATTTAAAAATGAGTATGATTCACATACGGTATGTGGTTGGTCGCAAATTGGTGGTATGCACTTAGGTATCATTACTAATAATGGCCCGATTACGCCACAAGGTGCAGCAAAAGCAGCACAGTTTATTCAATTATGTGAACAAACCAAACGCCCAATTTTATTCCTGCATAACACCACAGGTTTTATGGTGGGTACAGATGCAGAACAAAACGGCATCATTAAACATGGTTCTAAACTGATCCAAGCTGTTGCGAATTGTACAGTGCCGAAGATTTCGATCATTGCACATGGTTCATACGGTGCTGGTAACTATGCAATGTGTGGTCGTCCACTTGGCCCACAATTTATCTTCTCATGGCCGAACTCTCGTGTTGCGGTAATGGGTGGTGCGCAAGCTGGTAAGGTACTTCGTATTGTTGCAGAGGCGAAACAACGTGAATCTGGCATGGAGCCAAATGAGCAAATGTTGGACTTCTTAGAACAATCAACAGCGATGAAATTAGAGTCACAATCTACAGCGCTATTTAATACTGCAATGTTGCATGATGATGGCATTATCGACCCACGTGATACACGTAAATTGCTGATTTTCTTATTGCAAACGATTAATGAATCACAAGCACGTGAACTAAATCCAACATGTTTTGGTGTACCAAGATTCTAATAAATCCCTCTTGCGGAATATATTCCTCATCCCTGTGAAAAGTGAGGAATTCCCCCTCTTTTTAAAGTGGTGAGAAGCATGGCTTCGCAAGGGAGATTAAAGATTAAAAAAAATATTGAAATTTTAAGGAAGACAAAAATGAAATTTACTGAAGAACATGAAGCGCTACGCCGTACAACACGTCAATTTGTAGAAAACGAAATCAACCCATTTACAGCAGAATGGGAAAAAGCAGGTCGTTTCCCAATCCACGAAGTATTCAAAAAAATGGGTGATTTGGGTTTATTGGGTATCTGTAAACCTGAAGAAAACGGCGGTTTGGCACTCGATTATTCTTATAACTTGGTGGTTGCAGAAGAATTAGGTCGTATCAATGTTGGTGGTGTTGCACTTGCGATGGGTGTACAAACCGATATGGCAACGCCTGCGATTGCACGTTTTGGTTCTAAAGAGTTACGTGATGAGTTTTTAACGCCAGCAGTTGCAGGTGAAAAAGTTGCAGCGATTGCAGTATCTGAGGTTCAAGCAGGTTCTGACGTTGCAGCACTAAAAACCACAGCAACTAAAGATGGTGATGATTACATCATCAATGGTCACAAAATGTGGATTACAAACTCTCTACAAGCAGACTTCTTCTGTTTATTAGCGAATACCTCTGATGGTAAGCCACACTTTAACAAATCAATGATTGTGGTTCCTGCAAATACACCGGGTATTACATTCTCTGAGCCATTAGACAAGTTAGGTATGCGTTCAAGTACCACTGCACAGGTGTTCTTTGACAACGTACGTGTGCCACAGCGTAACTTAGTGGGTCAAGAAGGCATGGGCTTTATGATGCAAATGCTTCAGTTCCAAGAAGAGCGTATGTGGGGTGCTGCTAACGCCATGGGTGGTATGTTGCAATGTATCGAAAAAACAATTCAGTACACTAAAGAGCGTACGACATTTGGTCAGCCATTAATTGATAACCAATATATCCATTTCCGTTTTGCTGAATTAATGACTGAGATCGAAGCGCTGAAAGCATTAACCTATCGTGCTTGCCAATTACATATCGAAGGCGAAAACGTAACGCAAATGGCGTCTATGGCAAAACTGAAAGCAGGTCGTTTAACGCGTGAAGTTGCGGATAGCTGCTTACAGTTCTGGGGTGGTAATGGCTTTATGGCAGATAACCCAGCAGCACAATTCTACCGTGATGGTCGTTTAGTATCGATCGGTGGTGGTGCGGACGAAATCATGCTTGGCATTATCTGTAAGATGATGGACATCCTTCCTGGTAAGAAAAAATAAACAGGAGATCTGATATGACATTATCAAGTTCAATTGCCAATTTAGAGGTTGATGGCAGCATCATCCTAGAGCAAGACGGTGGCATTTTAACGTTATGGTTAAACCATCCTGAAAGCCGTAATGCCATGAGCCTAAAAATGGTGGAATCCATTCAGGCTGTATTTACAGCAATTAAAGATGATGTGTCTGTACGTGCTGTAATTTTACGTGGTAAAGGTGGTCATTTCTGTGCAGGTGGAAACATCAAAGATATGGCGGGTATCCGTGCTAAAGCCATGGAAGTCGGCAATAACACACCTTATACCGATTTTAACCGTACCTTTGGTGCAATGATTGAGCAAGTGGATCAAGCACCGCAAACTGTAGTTGCTGTACTTGAAGGTGCTGTACTTGGTGGTGGTTTTGGTTTGGCATGTGTATCTGATGTAGCCATTGCTCATGCAGAAGCACAATTTGGCTTACCTGAAACTGGCTTAGGGATTTTACCTGCACAAATCGCACCGTTTGTAGTGACACGTGTTGGCTTAACTCAAGCACGTCGCTTAGCACTTTTAGGAATGCGTTTTAAAGGTCAAACTGCTTTAGAGGTGGGGATTGTGCATCAAGTGGTTGCAGATGAAGTTGAACTTGCATCGGCACTTGAAGAAACCATTACCCAAATCAAACGCTGTGCGCCATTGGCATCTCGTGCAACCAAAGCATTATTACATCGTACCACCAAAGAAGAATTGGGGCCGTTATTAGATGATGCAGCACGCCAATTTGCAGAAGCAGTGGCAAGTGCAGAAGGCATGGAAGGTACTATGGCGTTTATCCAAAAACGTCAGCCAAGCTGGGCAGAATAAACCACATTCCAACGCCTGTATGAATGTGAATTAAAAAGGATACGCTCCTCAAAACAAGAGGAGCCTAAAGAATATTGGTGGAACTATGGCGTTTACAAAAGTATTAGTTGCAAACCGTGGTGAAATTGCTGCTCGTGTGATGCGTACAGC
This sequence comes from Acinetobacter sp. ANC_7513, assembly GCF_056779915.1. Taxonomy (NCBI): domain Bacteria; kingdom Pseudomonadati; phylum Pseudomonadota; class Gammaproteobacteria; order Moraxellales; family Moraxellaceae; genus Acinetobacter; species Acinetobacter sp. ANC_7513. The sequence continues at coordinate 46,109 of NZ_JBWYIW010000015.1, read as the reverse complement.
AAAAGCCTTAGGTTACGAAACCGTTGCTGTGTATTCTGATGCCGACAAAAATGCGCGTCATGTACAAGTAGCAGATGAAGCTGTTTATATTGGCCCTTCAAAAGTATCAGAATCTTATTTGTCGATTGCAAATATCATCGAAGCGTGTAAGAAAACGGGCGCAGATGCCGTGCATCCGGGTTATGGTTTCTTATCTGAAAATACTGATTTTGCTGCAGCATGTGCAGAAAATGGCATTACCTTTATTGGTCCGCCAGCAGGTGCGATCGAGCTCATGGGTAGCAAGCGTTTGTCTAAAATCGCCATGATTGAAGCAGGTGTACCTTGTGTACCAGGTTATGAGGGCGACCAACAAGACATCGACTTTTTAGCAGATCAAGCGAAAAAAGTAGGTTTTCCATTGATGGTGAAAGCATCAGCAGGTGGTGGTGGACGTGGTATGCGTCTTGTACATCAAGAAGCTGATTTGCTTGAAGCCTTAAAAACTGCACGTTCTGAAGCAGAAAATGCGTTTGGTTCGGGTGAGCTGATTATCGAGAAAGCAGTCATTGCACCTCGCCATGTAGAAATCCAAGTCTTTGGTGATACACATGGTAACTACGTGTATTTATTTGAACGTGATTGCTCGATTCAACGTCGTCACCAAAAAGTAGTTGAAGAAGCACCATGTCCAGTATTGACTGAAGAAACACGTCAAGCAATGGGGAATGCCGCAGTTGCAGCCGCTAAAGCATGTAACTACGTGGGTGCAGGTACAGTTGAATTCTTACTTGACCAATCAGGTGAGTTCTATTTCTTAGAAATGAATACACGTCTACAAGTAGAGCATCCTGTAACAGAAATGATTACTGGTCTTGATCTTGTAGAATGGCAACTTCGTGTGGCAAACGGTGAAACTTTACCGCTTAAGCAAGAACAATTGACTATGAATGGTCATGCCATTGAAGTGCGTTTATATGCAGAAGACCCACGCCAAGACTTCTTACCACAAACAGGTAAAGTATTGCGTTGGCAACCTGCGGATTTAGAAGGCGTACGTATTGACCACGGCATGATGCCAACCGATGAAGTTAGCCCATTCTATGATCCAATGGTCGCAAAAATTATCGTACATGGTAAAACACGTACCGATGCAATCCGTTTACTTGCACGTGCGGTGAATGACTCTGTACTGCTTGGTGTAAACAGTAATAAGGAGTTTTTAGTTAACTTATTACGTCATCCACTTGTGGTGGAGGGTGATGTGAACACTGGTTTTATTCAACAGCATTTCCAAAGTGATGTGAGTTTGAATAAACAGAGTCTAAATTTAGAAAGCTTAGCATTGATTGCAGCGTTGTTGATAAATGCATCTGCGCAAACAGATTGGAACACAGGAGTTTCTTCAGCATTACCACTGAAACTTCGATATGATGATCAAAAGTTAGATCTCATTGTGCATCGTGATGGTCGTTCAGTGAGTGTTGAAACCTGTGGTGAAAGCCAGTCGATTGAGGTTGTAGCGCAAAATACACAGCAATTGATTTATAGCATTAATGGAATTCGACGTCGAATCGACTATGTTCTTGATGGTAATTTTGTTTATTTAGATCGCGCGAATGGCAACGTCATGGTGGAAAATATTACCTATTTACCACCTGAGACTGCCGATGTGGCAGGGGATGGTAAAATTCGTGCCCCAATGGATGGTGCAATTATAAATGTCATTGCTCAACCTGGAGAGCGTGTAACTAAAGGGCAAACATTATTGATTCTTGAAGCGATGAAAATCCAACAGCAAATTAAGTCAGATGTCGACGGTGTTGTGGGTGAAATCGTAGGACAAGTTGGTCAGCAAGTGAAAAAACGTCAAATCTTGATGAATATTGAGGTTGATGCTGAATAAGCAATAAAAAAAGCCATCTAACGATGGCTTTTTTTATGACCGGATTTATGCAAATACTGTTTGTACGGCACAGTAAAGCACCCAAAGAATTGCAATCGCAACTACAGGTTCTAAAACTTTTGCCCAAGTTGGTGTAGCCACTACTTCTGGCTCAGCAACATCGTGGTGATCATGTTGAACTTGATTGACCATGTCATGAAACTCCTTCATCGTTTGGTCTAATGATATCTCTTCTTGAATGACAGGTTGAGAACCAATCAACTCATTTAGGTTATTTGTTAGCCAAACCCAATCTTTTGCTTTACCAGAGAGATGTTCAACTTGACCCTGAAGTAATTCATTCATGCCTTGTAGTTGATAATGACCTGTTACATCAAGTTGTTTAAGTTCATTAAGCTGTAAGGTCAAAATCTCTGATGTCGCAGTTTCAAGTTCTTGATGAGACAGCGTAGACTGATTATGTTGAGATGTCGTCAAATGCCGTGCGACTTCTTGAATATAAAGTTGGTCAGCGGCATGAATTTCTTGGTATATTTTTTTTTCGTCTTTACGCCATAGGCTGATGAGTTTACCTAAAGCTAAGATATTTAATTCATTGAGATATTCATGCCGTTGTTCAGCTGGATACTGTTTCAACAGCTGAGGCTTTTGAATTTTGGTCTGCTCAACAAAATATTGTACTAAATCAAAAGCCATTCAACTCTCCTGTAAGTTTTTTCAATCCAAAATTCTTAAACTCGGTTTTTTCTTTGGTGCTTCATTTTCTTGATTTTGTTGCTGTTTAGATTCTATCGGATTTTCATCCGTTTGTGCATTGGCATATTCATCAGGATCAAAGAATAATCCTTGACCATTTTCTTTTGCATATAACCCGAGTACAGCATTGATTGGCACATAAATATCTTTGGAAACACCACCAAAACGTGCAGAAAAGGTAATCGCTTCATTGCTCATGTGTAGTTGATGCACAGCATGTGGCACGATATTTAAAACAATCTGACCGTCTTGAACGAACTGTGTAGGTACATCGGTATAAGGCTGTGTGGCATCTACCAGTAGATATGGGGTGAGATTGTTATCGCAAATCCATTCATAAATCGCACGTGCTAAATACGGGCGAGTTGGACTTAATTTGATTTCTTGATCAGACATGTGACTCACTCTTTTGCTTTTTTAAGCGGATTTTAATTCAGGACTATAACGATTTTTTTCCTGAACCGTCATGGACTTAATGAAGGCTGGACGACTGAAAACACGCTGGCAATATAAATAAAACGGGCGGCATTGTTGCTTTGGAAGCTCAATACCCATCGTTCTTAACCGTATAAAAATCGGTGCCAACATGCAATCTAAAATTGTAAATTGTTCAGACATGAAATAAGGATAGTGCTGAAACAAAGGTGTCAGCGAGATAAGCGTATCTTTTAACTTTTTTTGGGCTGCCTTTTGTGCGTCAACATCAAGTGTGTCTGGGTGGCGCAACATATCATCTGCAAGTTTTAACCAGTCATTTTCAAAACGCCATATATATTGGCGTTGTTCTGCACGTGGAGCAGGAGCATCTGCATATAACTTATTCTGACGATAGCGATCATCTAAATATTCAGAAATGATGGATGTATTGAAAAGTTTTAACTCATTTTCAATCATCATCGGGAGTCGATTGTATGGATTTAAACTCGCAAGATCCTCGTTGTCTTCGTCGACAATAAATAAATTATGTTTAATTTGTTTTTCTGCCAGTAAGAAGCGAATCCAATGCGATCGAAAGTCATCTGCATGACTATAAATGGTGATGCCTTGTAATGGGGTGGTTTCGACTGACATATTCCAATCAAAGTATTAATGAATAGATAAGGATACTAAAAATGCACGCTAAAATCATCGTTTAATGAGCGATGCATATTAAAACACTTGAATTTTATATTGAGTCGTATTTATGTCTGGAACGTTTTTTTTTAATTTTTATCCTTGCATTGTTGAAATTCAATCTTAAACTTTTTTATCCAAAGCGATGTAAAAAGCCGATCTTTAAATCGGCCTTGTGCACTAATGTATGATTCCACTCCACCATTGACGGACGTCGCGATTGTTAGTTAATGCACTTGTGTCGCCTGGTCTAAGTTTATAGCCACACTTGTAAACCACTGAGAATTTTTGACCTAAAGATCGATGTACCAGACTGTTATTTTGTACAGGATATCCATCTGAGCATCCAACTAACTCTAATGCTTTATTTATGTTTTCATATGAAGACATTAATCTTTGTATGGGTCCATCACAAACATGCTTACCCGTATTGGATTGCCAGCACACGGCTAAAGCATCTATTGATTGTGAGTTATTTGCTTGTGCAATATTGGATGTACCTAATATTGTAGCGGCTACGGCGAATGATAAACATATTTCCCTATTTAACATTTTTATCCTCTTAATTTAAAAAACTGCATGAAAGTATTTTTAATGAAGTTATAAAAAGTTAACAATCCTCAAATTGGGATAGATGATTAAGCATATGTTTGTTTAAGTCAGTCAAAATAGAGCAATAAAAACTAGCGTCTTTTTATTGATATCAGAGTTTAATATTCATTTTAAAGTATCGTGTACGACTGATTTTCATGAGTAAGGGAAAATATAAAGATGAAAAAAAACCTTGGCATAAGCCAAGGTTTTTTTTGTCCGAATTCGGAAAACGAATTAACGTTTAGAGAATTGTGGACGTTTACGAGCTTTACGTAAACCAAGTTTCTTACGTTCAACTTCACGAGCATCACGAGTAACGAAACCAGCTTGACGAAGAGCAGGTTTTAAAGTTTCGTCAGCAGCGATCAATGCACGAGTAATACCGTGACGGATTGCGCCAGCTTGACCACCGATACCACCACCAGCAACAGTGATGTAAAGGTCATATTTCTCAGTAGCATCTAAAAGCTCAAGTGGTTGACGTACAACCATACGAGCAGTTTCACGACCGAAGTATTGTTCTAAAGAACGGTTGTTAATAACGAGTTTACCAGTACCAGCAGATAGGAAAACACGTGCAGTTGCGGTCTTACGGCGACCTGTACCATAGTTAGTAGCCATGTGCTGTATCCCTTAGATGTCCAAAACTTGTGGCTGTTGAGCTGTGTGAGGATGCTCAGCACCAGCATACACTTTCATTTTCTTGATCATAGCATAACCAAGAGGACCTTTTGGCAACATGCCTTTTACAGCGCGTTGGAAGATTTCTTCTGGCTTGTGAGCAACTAATTTTTCAAAGTTAGTTTCACGGATACCACCAGGGAAACCAGTGTGGCGATAGTATTTCTTATCAAGTGACTTATTACCAGTTACTTGAACTTGCTCAGCATTGATAATTACGATGTAATCACCAGTGTCAACGTGAGGAGTATAAGAAGTTTTGTGCTTACCGCGTAAACGACGTGCGATTTCAGTCGCAAGACGACCTAAAGTTTTGCCAGAAGCATCAACAACGTACCAGTCGTGTTGAACTTCAGCTGGCTTAGCGCTGAGAGTTTTCATTAACCACTACCTATTATAGTTGGTTTGGACGGTGGAATCTGTCCAAACAAAAAGGAGAGCGAATTCTAGCGGAAAAACACTAGAACCACAATCAAAATATTAAGATTTCGAGGGGCATATTCTATTTAATTTAGATTGAAAAGTATAGCGGTTTATTTAATCAATTTCTTTTAGAATGAGGAAATAATCATAATAATAGCTTTGAGTTTTGATGAGTTCACAAAATAATAATGATCGTTTCTCTCCTCCTGTTCATCATTCAGATTTATCTTCACGCCATGATCAAATCAAAGTGAGCAAGGTGACGAAATTTTTGACCGGATTTTTATTCATTTTTCTCGGAATATATTTAGTGTTAGGCATGGTGTTTGGCACTATTTATGGAATCGATGTTTTAAGTGTCATTCTTATATATTCAATGTATGCACATTTTATGATTTTCCCTTGGATCATCTATTTAATCGGTGGCTTTGGTTTCTTGTGCATTAAAGATTCAACATTTTATTCAGCGCGTTCAACGATTGGACAGATTCTTTTGTTGGGTTTGTTCTTCGTCATCGTGATTGTATGTGTATCCGAAGTCGCTCATGCTTTTGGTCTATTAAATGCAAGATTTCGTATGGATTGGCGCTAAAAGACTCAAAAGAACGATTAAAAAAATCAGAGGGCTAAGATTTTACCATTTTGGTATTGTTGAACATCCTACATTCGATCTGTATTAAAATAATAAAAATCCTTGAATGATGATCGTTATGCTTCCTTTGTATGTCACCAGCGGTGAGCCTGCTGGAATTGGTCCTGATATCTGTTTAAGCCTTGCGCAACGTTTGGATGAGCGTCCACTCGTCGTGCTTGCTGATATACAAATGCTCAAGCAACGTGCAGAAAAACTTCATCTTGAAGTTGAAGTGATTGAGTATCAAGGGCAACAAACATCGTCAAAAGTGGGTCAGCTTTATGTGGAACATATTCCTTTAAATGAAACTGTAGTACTTGGTGAGTTAAATGCTCAAAATGCGAGTTATGTCTTAGAGCAACTCCGCCGTTCTGCAGACTATGCGATGTCAGGTAAAAGCGTTGGCGTGGCGACAGCACCTGTACAAAAGTCAGTGATCAATGAGGCAGGTATTCATTTCAGTGGTCACACTGAGTTTTACCAAGAGTTTGCTGGTGTATTACGCGTGGTCATGATGCTGGCAACCAAAACCTTACGTGTTGCACTTGCAACCACGCACTTACCCCTTCGTGCGGTTGCGGATGCGATTACAGCTGAGCGCTTGCATCAGGTCATCGACATTCTGATTCATGATTTAAAATCAAAATTTAAAATCGAATCTCCCAAAATTTTGGTGTGCGGTTTAAATCCTCATGCAGGTGAAGATGGTTATTTAGGAGTGGAGGAGATCGAAGTGATTAATCCTGTACTTGAACGCTATCGTGCGCAAGGGATAGACATGAGTTTATGTCTGCCTGCAGATACCTTATTTACACCAGAAAATTTAAAAGATGCCGATGCAGTTTTAGCCATGTATCACGATCAGGGATTACCTGTGTTAAAATCGCAAGGATTTGGTGAAGCCATTAATATTACTTTGGGCTTGCCGTTTATTCGCACCTCTGTCGATCATGGCACAGCACTCTCCCTCGCAGGTACTGGACTTGCGAAAAGCTCGAGCTTACATGTGGCTGTGGACTTAGCGCTCGATTTAGCGCGTCAGTGATCTTGTCTTAATTACACGTTGGAAATCTTTATGTATCAGATTAATGCCTTAAACCCGAAAGATGAAGGGCATCACACGCGTAAGCGTTTTGGTCAAAACTTCTTACATGACCAACGTGTCATTGCCAAAATTGTGCGTTCGGTGAACCCGCGTACTGGTGACAATATTGTTGAAATTGGTCCAGGTCTTGCTGCTTTAACATCGCCTTTAATTGGTGAATGTGATGCTTTGACTGTCATTGAATTAGACCGTGATTTAGCAGCTGGATTACCCGGTCGTGTACCGCATCCTGAACGTTTAACTATTGTGGAAACTGATGCTTTACGCTACGACTTCACTGAATTGTTTGATGGTCGTCCGTTGCGTGTTGTCGGTAACTTACCTTATAACATTTCTACGCCTTTGTTATTTCATCTCTTAGAGTTTGGTGACAAGGTCAAAGACATGCACTTCATGTTGCAAAAAGAAGTGGTCGATCGTATTACGGCATCACCAAATACCAAAGAATATGGTCGTTTATCAGTCATGATTCAGTACTACTGTAAACCGACATTCTTGTTTGAAGTGCCACCAGGTTCGTTCAACCCACCACCCAAAGTAACTTCTGCGGTATTTCGCTTAGAGCCGTATGATGTAAAACCAATAGTGGCGAAGAATGAAAAAGCCTTGGCACGTTTAGTCTCCCATGTATTTACACAACGCCGTAAGACACTTCGCAACAGTTTAAAAGGCATGTTGCAAGAGGAAGGATTTGAAAAAGCTGGTGTTGATCCAATGGCGCGTCCAGAAACATTAACACTTACTCAATTTGTTGCACTTGCAGATCAAATGGTAGATGCATAAATGGCTGGTGAAAACATTCGATATAATTACGTGATTGGTGATGTTCAGGGCTGTTTTGAAGCTTTGAAAATGTTACTCAAGGAAATCAAATTTGATCCTGATCAGGATTTTTTATGGTTTGCGGGTGATTTAGTCGCACGTGGTGAAAACTCGATTGGCGCTTTACGTTTCATCAAGAAACTGGTCGATCGAGGCGTTGCTGCGACAGTCTTGGGTAATCATGATTTGACCTTGTTAGCGGGCGCAAGGGGCATTAAAGAGATTAAAGAGAAAGACAATACTCGTGATGTGATTGATGCGATTGACAGTGATGATTTAATCGACTGGTTACGCAAACAACCCTTATGTTTATGTCCAAATGAAAATATTGTCATTACACATGCGGGTATTCCACATATTTGGACAGTAGAGCAAGTGAAACAGTTTGCTCAAGAGGTTGAAGCGGTTATTGCGCATGATGATTTTGATGTTCTGGATGCATTTTTGAAAGAAATGTATGGTAAAGAACCTACATTATGGTCAGATGATTTAACAGGACATGAGCGCTTACGATGTATCGTGAATTATCTAACCCGTATGCGTTTGACTGATCCAGAGGGACGACTCGAATTTAGTTTTAAAGATGCTTTAGATGAGCCGATGCCAGCTGGCTATCAGCCATGGTTTGAATATGAGTCAAAAGCTGCTCAAACTCATCAAGTCATTTTTGGACATTGGGCTGCCTTACAGGGCAGAACAATATCTGCGCATATTCAGAATGTTGACGGTGGTTGTGTCTGGGGCAATCAATTAATGGCGTATCGTCTTGAAGATCAGCAAATGTTTGCTGTAGATAATCCTATGTTTGCATAGAATCTACTTTAGGTCGTTTTCGTCTAATAAAAAAGCCACTCATCAGTGGCTTTTTTATTTTCAATCGTGGGTAAATCAAGAGGTCGCTTTTAAAAAGTGAATAAAAGTAGGGAGCCAAACGGCTGTAAACGTTGCATTTACCGCCATACCAAATGCAGCATAACGACCAGCTACACTGCCTCGTTGCCAAGCTTGAGCTGTCCCAATTGCATGAGCTGCTAAGCCGAGTGCTAAGCCTGAGGCACGCTCATCATTAATATGACGTAGTATGAGTGGTGAAAAAGCTGCGCCGATAACACCAGATAAAATGACGATTAAAATGGCTAAGCTAATTGGTGCATGGAGTAAGGTCGCAATATTAATTGCGATTGGTGTCGTCACTGCACGTGTAGCGAAAGCCATAATGGTCGAATCCGCCATATGCAGTAAATAGGCTAAGCCCATAGGCAATGCGACTGCACTGACACTAGCAAACACTAATATTCCTAAAATGCCTTTTAGTGGTAAATCGTCATAACGCATCGCTGCAAGAGGGATCGCGAGAGCCACTGTGACGTATCCTAATAAATGATCAAAAATCGGATTGACATCTTTCATGTAGTGATCATAAGGAATACCAATAATCAGTAAGATGACGATCACAAAGAACATCCCGAATACAATTACAGGAACCTGTGGTACGACACGGTTACAGGGTTTTGAAATAAAATAGGCGAATAACGTAATAGCAAAGCCGATTAAAATTGCGAGCATATTTCTCTCCTATAACCAGCGTTTTGCCATTTTGGCGTAAACCCAAAGTGGAATAAGTGTACTTAACGTGAGTACGAGTAAAAAAAGAGGAATTTCTTTACCCATATGAACCAACATAACCAATGCCCCAGCACTAATTGGTAAAAATGCGAAAGCACTTTCTTTCATGATTTTATTATTTACATCGACAACTCTGGTTGGAAGAGTGCCAAATCTACGCCAAGCAAACAGTACAAGTAGTAAGGAAAGCAACCCGACAAGATTGCCCAGTTCGGGATGATTCAATTGAGTCATAAGCCAAACTGAACCTTCTCGGAAGCCAATAATAAGCACTATGGTGCCAATCCATGCTGGCCAATCTATCGTTTTCATCCACTGCATCATGATTATACTTTTAACATTATTTATCACGTTTTAACTGATTTATGATTTGATTTCAAACTCTTCTAAAGGTCTTTTAAATTGTTGCGCCTTATCACCAAGAATTTGATCAATTGGTAAATGTGCTTGTTTTATAAGTTGCTCTAATTTATGTGGCGCAATTTGAATATTTAAAATCAAATGACCTAGATCATCATAATGTTCAGACTGAATCACATTTAATTCATACAGTTGATTGCGTAATTTGCCATATTCAGGTCTGAGTGTGAGTTCAAATTGTTGTATTTGCCCCATTAAACACGCTTGAACGGCTTGTCGCAGTAAATCTAAACCTTGACTTGAGTGTGCTGAAACATAGACTCGATCAGGCAAATTGGGAGAAGCATAAATGATTTTAGGTTTTTCACCCGTTTGATCAATTTTGTTGTATACGCGTAGTATTGGCACTTGAGCCCCAATTTCTTTTAGGACTTTTTCAACAGCATCAATTTGCTCAAGCTTTTCTGGACTATTTGAATCGATAACATGTAAAAGCAAAGTCGCCTCAAGTGTTTCTTCAAGGGTTGCTTTGAATGACTCTACTAACGAGTGTGCAAGATTGCGAACGAATCCCACTGTGTCAGCCAAGACCAATGTTCCAATGCCATCCCAATTTAATCTTCTTAAAGTTGGGTCAAGAGTTGCGAACAATTGATCTGCTGCATACACATCACTTTCAGCAAGAATATTAAATAGAGTGGATTTTCCTGCGTTGGTATAACCGACTAGAGACACTGTTGGAATAGACGCTTTTTGACGCGCTGCACGACCTTGAATTCGTGTTTGGCGGACTTTTTCAAGTTTGTCTTTGAGCTGGGTTATGCGGAGACGAAGTAAACGACGATCTGTTTCTAATTGTGTTTCACCTGGACCACGTAAACCAATACCACCTTTTTGGCCATCTAAGCCCATGCGACCACCCACTAAACGTGAAGCGAGATGGTCTAACTGAGCCAATTCAACTTGTAGTTTACCTTCATGTGTGCGTGCGCGTTGTGCAAAAATATCTAAGATAAGGCGAGTACGATCGATGACACGACATTTAATAACACGCTCGAGATTACGTTCTTGAGATGGTGTGAGGGAATGATCGAAAATGACAATATCAGCTTCTACCGCTGCAACAAATTCGGCGATTTCTTCAGCTTTACCCGAACCAATAAAAAATTTAGGGTCAGGTTTAATGCGTTGAGCTTGTATATGTTCAAGAATCTCTGCACCAGCAGATTTGGCCAATAAACGAAATTCTTCTTGATCAAGATCTTCTAATATTTGGACATTAACACTCACCAAGACCGCACGTTCATTTGCTTGATTTTGTCCAGTAACTTCCACTCAGCTAATACTCCACATCAAAACTCTAGTGTAGAGGAAATTGAACAATTGAGGGAAATAGATTTAAATTAACCTAAAGCAGTTTTGAACATAAGTATAAACGCCAGCATAAATAAAAAGACGCCACCGACAATTGATGCCAATGAGAAGAGTGCCGACCAGATGGGAATGACTTGATTTGATGGTGATTGAGTTGTAGTTTGCATAATTTTTAAATCTATAAATTCGATTTAAAAATTATATTTTATTGGGTATTTGAATTGAAATTGAATTTTCAAATCTATGTATACGGTTTTTATAATCAATGCATCTCTGGTGAGCTCAGTATAGAATGGAGCTATAGTGGATAACGCCTGTTATTATTTAGTGAAATAATTTATGACAACATTAAAGCCTAAAAAACTCAATTTATTTTCAAAAACAGCGCTATATAGCCAAAAAATCATCTCAGGTACTGCTGCTGTCACTGAAGGGTTTTATTTAATTTTTAGGCATCAAATGTATAAAAATCCGAATAATCCAAACAATACTCGCTATGTACAACATTTTTGCCGTCGCTTATGCAAAGTTTTTAATATCGATTTACAAGTACATGGCAACATTCCTCGTGAACCCGCATTATGGGTGAGCAATCATATCTCTTGGTTAGATATTCCTGTATTAGGTTCGAGTGCGCGTGTATTTTTCTTAGCAAAAGCAGAAATTGAAAATTGGCCGATTTTTGGGAAACTTGCCAAGGGTGGTGGAACACTGTTCATTAACCGAGGTTCAGGAGATTCGGTCCGTATTAAAGAGCAAATCACAGAATTTTTGAAGCAAAATATTCCTGTCTTATTTTTTCCAGAAGCAACCACGACTGATGGAACTAAAGTCAAAAAAGTGCATGGAAGACTTTTAGCTGCAGCTATCGAGGCTCAAAAACCAGTGCAAGTTTGTTTAATCTGTTATGTCAATCAAGAGGGGGAGTTAGATCAGGTTGCTCCCTTTATCGGAAATATTGGATTTACAGCGCATCTCAAAGCAGTATTGGAAATGCCTCAAGTCGTTGCACATTTAACAGCTTTGCCCACGATTGATGTTACTGGACATACAGTTGAAAGCTTAACGAGAGAAGTGCAAATCAGAATGCAGGAAGGATTGGAAGTATTACATCAAAAAGTACTCAAAGCTTAATCAGTAAAAGCAGGGATCATGATGATCCCTGCTTTTACATGAATCCTTCGATTGGCAACCAGGAGATAACTTTCAAGCTTGCTTTTTGCCACCATTTCATTTTTGGTTCTTTGGTATAGATTTTAATACCTTCAGGTGTCGCTTGTTTCCAATTAATATTATTTTGTGAATCTAGAACTAATTTATAGGCATATTTTTTTAGGTTCTGATCCATGGTTTTATGCACAGCTTGCGCTAGGGGCTGGCTGTTTAAAATGACGCCTATTTCAGTATTTAAATTGGCTGAACGTGGATCAAAATTAAATGATCCGATAAATACTTGCTTATCATCCAAAGCCATCATTTTTGCATGCAGGCTTGAGCGACTCAGCCCTTTAAGGCTCACTTTGGACTGCTTAGAAATTTCAATATTATTTTTATTTTGGAATTCTTCTGGCAAAGCAGGGAGGAACTCATATAACTCTACGCCGTTTTGCAGTAAATCTTGACGGTATTTCGCATAAAACGCATGTACAAGTGCAACATCATTGGCTTTAAAAGAGTTGGTCAGTACACGAACTTTAACGCCATCTTGTGCGATTGCACTTAAACGTTGCTCACCCTTGCGCTCAGGAACGAAGTAAGCGGAAATGATATCGACACTTTTTTCTGGTTTCTCTAAGCGTTCAACCAGTTGAAAGTTGAGATGTTCTTCTTTCTTAGCTTTCGCTTTGATTTTTTCAGGAGAATCTTTGATGACTTCTGCTTTCACCCAATCCAGCTTAATTTCTTGATTGAGCCAACGATCAAAATCATGAGATTCACGAGTAATTTCAACATAACTACGTACAGCACCATCATCAAAGTGCTCTTGCAGTTGCTGTTTTAAACCTTTATAGCGCAATGTATATTGTTGATGATTGACAATATTTTTAACTGGATAGGCATATTCATGATTCCAGTACTCATCAAATGAGTGTGTAATATCACTTACTGCATGACCGACAAGCATGACATCAACATCTGAAAATTGATATCGGTCACTGACATTGTAGTATTGATTACTCATATTTCGGCCGCCAATCAGGGTAATTTGATTGTCAGCTGTAAACGTTTTGTTGTGCATCCGTCGATTGATACGTTTCAGATCCAAAATCATATCAACGGGTCTAAGGCGTCGGAATTTATAAGGATTGAATAACTTTACGTCAATGTTTTGATGTTGATCCAGCGCGAGATAAATACTTTCCATCGTCTTAGCGTTATTATCATCCATTAACAATCTGACTTTTACACCACGATCAGCAGCTTGAATGATTTTATAAAGAGCCAATGCACCTACACGGTCGTTATCCCAAATGTAATATTGAAGGTCGAGTGTTTTTTCGGCTTTCTCAATTAATTGAAAACGTGCAGCTATCGCTTCGATTGGATCATATAAAACATGAAAACCTGTTAATTCAGGATTCTTAATTTTCAAAGGTTCGACAATTTGCGCCAATGAAGTGTCATGAGTGTCGATGTCATACGCATATTGAGGTGCAACAGCTTGTTGAGTGGGTAAAGTTGAGCATGCGGGTAAAGCAAGAATCAAACATGAACTCATGATGAAGCGCATTTTAAAAGATGTTTTCTTTTGGCGATTCAATTGTTGAGATTGATTCTTTTCCATGTGATTTGCTTGCATAATCTATTCTTTGAACTCAATGTGCTAAAGTATAAAGAGCACCATTTAAAAGATAAATGAACCACTCAGATTATTCGTCTGATTTAATGAAAGAGATTGAATATGTGGACAACAAATAACATCCTTGCTGCGTTCTATATTATTTTCTCGCTCTTCGCTATTTGGGGAGTCACGCAAGCATGGATGAGCCAATCTCGAACTGAAACCATACATCCATTTAAAGCCTTTGTTCATCTCTTGGCATTTTATCTTTCTTATTTACTTGTTCCGTTGTGGTTTTTTAGTATTTTTGCTACTTGGCAAGGTATATTTTCATTGCATGAAGGTGTGTTTATTTTCTTGTTGAGCAGTGTATTGATTTATGCACGTTTCATTGAGCCACATCGTGTAGTAGTGAATAACCTGAGTTACAAGTTAAGTTCGGCGCAACCCTTTAAACATCCGATTAAAGTGGCATTAATTGCAGACTTACATATTGGATTGTTTTCTGGGCATGAAAGACAACTGAAAATTATCGTGAATAAGATTAATCAAGCTCAACCAGATTTAGTGGTTGTGGCAGGTGATTGGACCTATGAACCAGAAAATAAGCTGGCAGAAGAGCTCCGAGTATTAAGAGAAATTCAAGCGCCTGTCTATTCTGTGAATGGTAATCATGATGAGCAATATCCAGGTCCACCGATTCAGGCATTATTAAAAGATGCGCTAGCTTCAAATCAGGTGATGGATATTGAAGGTAAGATTGTTGAGTTTGATGAGTTTAGATTGATTGGTGTGGGGGATTTGTGGGCAGGTAAGGCTGACATGCGGGATATGCCTGATTTACCACAAGATAAGCCGTGGTTAATTCTGTCACATAATCCGGATACGGTGGATATGGTGCCAAAATTGCCAACTCATCCGTTGATGTTGTCAGGGCATACTCATGGGGGACAAGTGGAGCTTCCGTGGTTGACAGATTACATCATGAAAAAAGTGTCTATCTTGGGTCATAAACGTGGTTTATATAAGCATGAACATGCCAATGTTTATGTGTCCGTAGGTACTGGCATGGTAGGTGTCCCATTCAGATTCAGAGTACCACCGATGATTGATATCATTGAGCTCAGCTAATAAAAAAACCGGCTTAAGCCGGTTTTTTTATTAGCTGAAAGCATCAAATTTGATTATTCACATCATCATGTTTCGT
This sequence comes from Acinetobacter sp. ANC_7513, assembly GCF_056779915.1. Taxonomy (NCBI): domain Bacteria; kingdom Pseudomonadati; phylum Pseudomonadota; class Gammaproteobacteria; order Moraxellales; family Moraxellaceae; genus Acinetobacter; species Acinetobacter sp. ANC_7513. Next base: position 30,747 of record NZ_JBWYIW010000015.1, on the reverse strand, counting down.
TTCGCGAATCATGAGGAAAGCAATCAGCGAAAGGATTGATGCAGCCGTCAAATAATAGCCTACTGCAGACAAACCATATTCAGTTGCCAATTTCGTTGCAATCAAAGGTGCGAAAGATGCACCAAAAATACCAGCAAGGTTAAATGTTAACGCCGAACCAGTATAACGCACCGATGTCGGGAAGATTTCTGAAAGTACTGTACCGATTGGACCATAGGTTAAGCCCATAATCGCAAGACCAATACATAAGAATAAGAACACAATCAGTGTGCTTCCTGACTCCAACATGTCCGCAAAGAAAATACCAAAAATAGCAGAAATTACACACACCGCGATCGAAGTGGTTTTACGACCGAACTTTTCCGCAAAAATTGCAGAAAGGGGAATAAATGCTGCAAAACAAAGCGTTGCAACCAACTGAAGTTGTAGGAACTCTTCACGAGAGTAACCTAATTGTTTTGTACCCCATTGCAAAGCAAATACAGTGGTTAAGTAAAAAACTACGAAAGTACAAATGGCTGCAATCGTTCCGAGTACAAGCATTTTTGAATGCTTTTTAAAAACTTGTACAAAAGGAACATTCACTTCTTTTTGTTTATCAAGCACGTTTTGGAATGCTGGCGTTTCATGCAACTTTAAGCGAATCCACAAGCCTACAATCACCAATAAGGCACTTGAAATAAATGGAATACGCCATCCCCATGACATGAATGCTTCTTCACTCATGAATGCCCCAAGCGTAAGGAAAGAGCCTGTGGCAAGGATGAAGCCGATAGGTGCACCAAGTTGAGGGAACATACCGTACCAAGCACGTTTGCCTTCTGGCGCATTTTCAGTTGCGAGTAGAACTGCACCTGACCATTCGCCACCTAAACCTAAGCCCTGACCTAATCGGCACAAAGCTAAAAGTAAGGGTGCCACAATGCCAATTTGCGCATAGGTTGGAAGTAAACCAATCGCAACGGTAGAAAGCCCCATGGTTAGCAAGGCTGCCACTAAGGTTGCTTTACGACCGATTCGATCTCCCAAATGACCGAATAGTGCGGCGCCGATAGGACGTGCGATGAATGCGATTGCAAAAGTTGCTAATGATTGAATCGTTGCTGTCATAGGATCTGTGCTTGTTGGAAAGAACAAGTAGGGGAAAATTATGACCGCAGCTGTTGCGTAAATATAAAAATCGAAGAACTCGATGGTTGTACCAACGAGGCTTGCAGTTAATACCCGAGTTTTAGAGTTTGCGGGCTGAGCTTGTTGTGATGCTGTATTAGACGCCATGAGAGACCTTACACTTACTAAAAATAAAAAACTTAGATTTAATAGCGTAATCTTTTTAAAAAAGGCGTAATTTCTTAAAAAAATACGAAATACCAGCTTGCTCTACGGTGTTAGGGTTGCTAGACGATGTAGTTAAAGTGGTTATAGCACGTAAAGATAAATAGACAGGAAATGTGATCCTGCACCTATCAATACAAAAATATGCCAGATAGCGTGAGTGTATCTTACCTTTTTTAAGGCATAAAACAATGCGCCTATGGTGTAAGCAAGACCACCAACAATAAGGAAGGTTAAACTTTGATCAGATAAATATGTGCGCATATCATCGATCACAAGTAATGCTAACCATCCCATTGCGAGATAGGCAAAAAGCGATATTTTTTGAAAATGGTGAATAAATACCAATTTAAATAAAGTGCCAATCGCCGCAATTACCCAAAGTGCAATTAATAAATAGTGAGCTTTTTGCGTTGGTAAAGCTATAGATAGAAAAGGCGTGTATGTTCCTGCGATGAGATAATAAATAGCCGTGTGGTCCAATTTTTTAAACCAACCCCGACGCTCAGGTGTTTCCGCAAAATGATAAAGACTAGACGCCGTAAAGAGTAGAACTAAACTAAGTCCATAGACCCAAAGCCCGATCCATTGTGCCATAGGATAAGCAGCACCTTTTATAATCAATAAAATGGCACCGATGACGGCCAAGACAGCACCAATGGCATGACTGATGAAATTAATTTTTTCTTCTAATGGATCATACGAAGCAGGAGATGCTTTCATTGTTCACTTACACATTTAATTATACATCTGTATCGTAATTGAATTTTGCTTTTCGCGTAAGACGCATTAAAATTTAATAGCATTTCTTTTTTTGGCACTGTTTATGACCGTTTCGGCATCCTCCACACCGCAAGAGCAACAATTTCTTGAAGCATTTCATCAAGCATTAGCTTCTCAGCGTTTTGATCGTATGATTCTGAGTCAGTATCAGGGCGAGATAGAAGCTTTAGAGAAGATGACTTTACGCATGATTCGATTACAAGATGAATGGATGCTGAATGTTCTGTATCGCTTTAAAACTCAAGATGTGACCAAAAATTTTCCAATTGATGAAGCTGATCCGTTGGTGAGTAAATTGGTTAGTGAATGCAAACAAGCCAATCTTTTTACATTGGACAGCGAGTTACAGCTCAAGAAAAATAAGAAAAAATCGATCTTAACTCAAAGTAAAAAGGCTTCAGTCTCCAAGATCATTGAAAAATCACACGACCGTCAAAAACACCGTTTTGTTGAGCAAGAAAGTTATTTTCTTCAACCGTTGGGTATTACGGATCAAAAAGAACAAATTATTCCAAGCATGGCGCGTAAGTGGAAACAGATTAATAAATTTGTTGAGATTTGCTCAGGCGCATTAAACCAAATTCAAGTTGATCAGCAGCTCAACGTTGTCGATTTTGGCTCAGGTAAAGGTTATCTCACCTTTGCACTGTATGACTACTTACAAAAAAATGATTATAATCCTTATGTTACAGGTGTGGAACTGAACGAGAAAATGGTTCAATTCTGTCAAGATGTTGCCCGTAAATCAGATTTTAAGCATTTAGATTTTTTCCAAGGAGATGTACGAACTTACTCGCCTGAAAAACTCGATGTCATGATTGCGTTGCATGCCTGTGATGTAGCAACTGATTTTGCGATTCATACCGGTATTCGATTGAATGCGCAAATGATTATGTGCGCGCCGTGCTGCCACAAAGAGTTGAGACCTCAAATGCAAAGTCCCTCTGTATTAAAACCAATGTTGCAGTTTGGTATTCATGAGGGGCAACAAGCTGAAATGCTGACAGATACAATTCGAGCGCTATTGTTAAAAGCCTATGGTTACGAGACTAAAGTTTTTGAATTTGTGGCTTTGGAACATACCAGCAAAAATAAAATGATTTTAGCCACCAAGCGCAAAGATTTGAACGCACCAGATCAGCAAGTGTTAGATCAAATAATTGCATTAAAAAATATGTATGGTATTCAAAAGCACTCATTAGAGTTGCTTCTAAAAGGAGAGTGGGAGCAACAAAATATTGGTGAAAAGTGCTAACACACCTTTGGGAATTAACACATGAGTAATGTCTTCGATGTTCAAGTAGGTTTATGGTCGCAATTAAAGTGCTACGCGATGCAGATACGAGAGCAAGTATTTATTCTGGAACAACAAATTTCACCTGAAGACGAATGGGATATGGAAGATGAGACATCGATTCATTTCGTTGTTTTCCATGAAGGTGAGGCAATCGCCACGGCTCGACTACTTCAAAACCATAGTATTGGAAGGGTAGCAGTCATAAAGGCTTATCGAGGAAAAGGTGTTGGGTTTGAGCTCATGAAATTTATAATTGAGTTTGCTCAAAGGGAAAAGCGACCAACCTTGAATCTTTCTGCTCAAGTTCATGCATTACCATTTTATCAACGTTTAGGGTTTGAGCCCCAAGGTAAGGAATACTTAGATTGTGGTATTCCTCATGTTTATATGACGATGCAGCTTGAATAAAAAAACGGAGCCAATGCTCCGTTTTTTCATCACAAATATCAATGACTATGTGAACCTGATTCACCATCATGTGTATGACTGTGTTCGCCCATTGCTGCGTGTTCATCTTCAGTCATATTGTGTTCAGTTGCACTAGCTTGAGCAGCTTTGTTGGCTTCTATTTTTGCTGCTGCTTCTTCAGACATCACAGGTGATGCTTTGAATGCATGATGTTCACTGGTTTCTGTTCGTTGTTTACTTGGCATATAGTCAGGTTCATTTTCAATGGCTATATAGAAAATCACCATAAATATAATACTTAAAATGATCGCGATAATTAGCGCTTTCCAACCCCAAGGAGATTTTTCTGGTGAAGAATGATCAGTCATAATGCTATACCAAGTTGGGTAAAATGAATCTGAGAATATGTTACTTTATAACACATATTTATCGACAAGACCGAAAAAAACCTCTCCGAAAAGAGGTTTTTAATTTATATCAATCAGATTGATTGACCAGACTGAACTTTGTCCTTGAGGAGTTGAGGTGCTTTAAAACGCTCACCATACTTCGCTTCAAGCTGATTCGCGCGCTCAAGCGCTTGTGCGAGTCCATATTGATTGAGGAACTGTAAAGCGCCGCCAGTCCAAGGGGCGAATCCTATGCCAAAAATAGAACCGATATTTCCATCAATGACAGACTCTAAAACTCCCTCCTCCAAACAGCGCAGCGTATCCAAGGATTGAACAAATAGGAAGCGATCAATCATTTCTTGTTCAGAAATATCTGTTTCTTTCGTCCAATGGTTTAAACCATCCCAAAGGTATTTTTTACCACTTTCTGGATATTCATAAAAACCAGCACCAGCAGCTTTCCCTTTACGCCCAAATTCATGGATCATTTGCTTTAAAACATCTTCAGCAGGGGAGTGTGGTAAATCTTTGCCTTCAGCCTGAAGCGCTTTACGCGTTTCGTTGGTCACATGCTCAGACAAGGTTAATGCGACTTCATCTTGGATTGCTAATGGACCGACTGGCATACCTGCTTTTAAAGCAGCCATTTCAATTTTGGCTGGATGTACTCCCTCAGCCAGTAAACGCAAACCTTCGTTGACAAAAGTACCAAATACGCGGCTGGTGAAGAAACCACGACTATCATTAACAACGATAGGTGTTTTTCCAATTTGTTGAACATAATCATAGGCTTTAGCTAGTGTCTCAGCTGAAGTCTCTTTACCTTTAATAATTTCAACCAACTGCATTTTATCAACAGGGCTAAAGAAATGCAGTCCAATAAAGTTTTTCGCATCTCTACTTGCTGTTGCAAGACCTGTGATTGGTAAGGTTGACGTATTAGAAGCCATCACACCGCCGTCAACCAAATATTGCTCAGCTTCTTGAGTTACTTTAGCTTTGAGTTCTTGATTTTCGAATACAGCTTCAATGATTAAATCACAGCCTTGTAAATCGGATGCATTCGCTGTAGGGGTAATGAGAGATAAAATTTGTTCGCGCTTTTCAGCAGTCATTCGACCTTGTGAAACACGTTTATCTAACAGTTTTTGACTATATGCCTTACCTTTTTCCGCATTTTCAATCGATACATCTTTAAGGACGACTTGAATCCCCTTAACCGCTGTCGAGTAGGCAATGCCAGCACCCATCATTCCAGCGCCTAAAACACCTACTTTAGTCGCTTGCCATTTTACAGGCTCTTTAGGGCGGCTTTCACCTGATTTGATCGCATTCAGTCCATGCCAGAAAGTACCAATCATGTTTTTCGCAACTTGACCAGTTGCCAGATACGTAAAATAGCGAGATTCAATAGTTAATGCAGTATCAACATCTACCTGAGCACCTTCAACGGCAGCAGCCATAATGGCTTCAGGGGCTGGATAGCAACCTTTTGTTTTGTCACGCAACATTGCTGGTGCAATCGCAAGGACTTGAGCCACTTGAGGTGATGATGGCGTACCACCTGGAATTTTGTATCCTTTAACATCGAATGGTTGTTGAGATTTTGGATTTGCTTTAACCCAAGCAATCGCTTTATCCATGAGCTCTTGTTCAGAATCAGCCGTATCTTGAATTAAGCCTAGAGATTTTGCTTTTTCTACACCAAATTGTTTGCCTTCCATCAGGAAAGGAAAAGCATTCTGCAAGCCGAGCAGTCGTACCATACGCACGATACCACCGCCACCTGGTAACAATCCTAAGGTAACTTCAGGTAGACCAAATTTAGCTTTAGGATCATTTAATGCAATACGAGCATGACAGCCTAGTGCGATTTCCCAACCACCACCGAGAGCTGTTCCATTTAATGCAGCAACAACAGGTACACCCAAGGTTTCAATATAGCGGAATTCCGCTTTCATTTTTTGAATCATGCCAAAGAATTCAGTGGCGTGTTCTGGTTGAGCTTGAATCAACTCATCTAAATCACCGCCTGCAAAAAAGGTTTTCTTTGCAGATTTAAAAATGATACCTGTAATGCCAGATTCGGCTTTCAGTTTTGTTACCGTCTCTTCCAAAGCAACTCGGAAATCTGCATTCATGGTATTGGCAGACTGATTAGGTGAGTCTAAGGTGAGAATAACAATGCCATCAGCATTTTTTTCAAATTGAATTGCACTCATTATTCTTCTCCTTATACCAATTCAATGATCGTTGCGATACCCATACCACCACCTACACACAGTGTAGCCAAGCCACGTTTTTTACCTTGACGTTCAAGTTCATCGAGCAACGTACCTAAAATCATGGCACCTGTCGCACCGAGTGGATGACCCATTGCAATTGCACCACCATTTACATTGACTTTTGCAGGATCGACATTCAGTTCATTAATAAAGCGCATTACTACAGCCGCAAACGCCTCGTTCACTTCAAATAAATCGATATCATCAATGGTTAAGCCAGCTTTTTCCAAAGCTTTGCGTGCCGCAGGTGCTGGACCAGTTAACATGATTGTTGGATCAGTTCCGACAAGCGCAGTTGCTAATACTTTGGCACGTGGTTTTAAGCCTTGTTCTTGAATCGCTTTTTCAGATGCAAGTAGAACAACAGCAGCGCCGTCTACAATGCCTGAAGAGTTTCCTGCATGGTGAACGTGATTAATCTTCTGAGCTTCTGGATATTTTTGTAATGCGACTGCATCAAATCCCATACCACCCATCATTTCAAAGCTTGGATTTAATTTGGCTAAGCCTTCAACGGTAGTCGTTGGTTTGATGAACTCGTCTTTATCTAAAACGACAACGCCAGCTTTATCTTTTACTGGTACAACTGATTTATTGAAGTAACCATTCGCTTGAGCCGCTGCTGCTTTCTTTTGGGAATCTGCAGCAAAAGCATCTACATCAGCACGAGAGTATCCATCTAAAGTTGCGATTAAATCAGCACCAATCCCTTGTGGAACAAAGGTAGATTTCAGGTTTGTTTCTGGATCGAGTGCCCATGGCCCGCCATCGGAGCCCATTGGAATACGCGACATTGACTCTACACCACCTGCAACGACAACATCTTCCCAGCCTGAACGAACTTTCTGTGCAGCAAGATTGACAGCTTCTAGTCCTGAAGCACAAAAACGGTTGATTTGAACGCCTGCTACATCATCATTCCAGCCTGCAGCAATTGCAGCAGTTTTAGCGATATCACCGCCTTGATCACCAATTGGAGTTACACAACCCAGCACGATGTCATCGACTTTAGAAGTATCGAGTTGATGGCGAGTTTGAAGTTCATTTAACAGCGTTGTGAGTAATGTGATTGGTTTTACTTCATGTAAAGAACCATCTTTTTTTCCTTTTCCGCGTGGTGTGCGAATGGCATCAATGATGTAAGCCTCGCTCATAATAGTTCCTTTTTTATAGGTTGAAATTGTTATGGTGTTTTGAGTGTAGATGATCTATGTGATTGTGCAATGACGAGAACGGATGAGTCGTTTGATATTTTTGGTCACTGAAAAATTAAGTGTTTTAAATTGTGAAATGAAAGTTTTTGACGAATTAAAAAAAATTTGTATTGCGAATGCTTTGATTATAATTTTGCTATATCAAATCTTTGGCGCTTGATATGGCAAGCTTTACACCATAAGAACCTTCATCATCTTTATCAACATACCAACCACCGTTAATTACAGCGGGCACTTTTTTATTGATAATCTGCCCTTTCAGCTTTTCAGCTTCTAATTTACTTAAATAGCCAACTGTTAATCCGTTGATTTCAACTTTGATTGCATTTGGATCGTATTGGTTAAATGGTTCTGACAGAACATGAGCAGTACATTCATGAAATTTAGATACAGCTTTTTTTTGACCAGCTATTTTAAGTAAATTTTTTTGATATGCATTTTCTCCGACAATATTATAAGTGTACTGTATATCAGCTTGAGGTCGAGAGCTGTGCGATTTTACACTGTAAAAATAAATTGCTATTCCAATCAAAATTGAGATTAAGATTGCAGTAAGTGTCATCTTATTATTCCTTTAAATATTACGAATATTTTAATTTCAACTTGAATATTTTTGTTAAATAAGCACTTAAATCCATATGTAAAAAAAAGCCTGAACAATGTCAGACTTTTTTATGTTTGAATAAATTAATGATAACCATGTAATTGACGATACAGTCCTGGTGTTACCCCTGTCCACTTTTTAAATGCTCGGTGGAAGGTACTGGTTTCACTAAAGCCGACTTGTTGTGCCACATCTTCTAAAGTTAAAGATGGGTTTAACAGTAAGTGAATTGCAGCGTCTCGACGTAAGGCATCTTTTACACCTTGATAGCTCTTACCTTCAGCAGCTAAGCGACGGCGAAGCGTCTGTGGTGATAAATAAAGCATGGCTGCAACATCATTTAATGTTGGCATTTCTTCACCAATTTGGCTCTTCAATACTTCACGAATACGTGATGTGAGCGAATTGGTATTTTTGAATTTCACCAACAGTTTCGCTGGAGCACCTTTTAGAAACTCTTCCAAGGTGTTTTCATCTTGGCGAATTGGAAGATCTAAGTAGTCTGCAGCAAATGTGATTTCAGTACGAGCTGAATCAAATTGGATTACTGGCGCAAAAAATAACGCATCATATTCATCTGCATGTTGTGGGCGTGGATATGAAAAATGTACACGCTCTAACGGGATACGACGCTCAATGAGCCACGATGCCAAACCATGCCAGATCATGAGCATACTTTCAGTAATGAAATGGTCAGGATCCATTGTTTTTGGAATGAGTGGAACTAAGCGTGCTTCATGCTTATCGCGCTCTAAAGTCACAGACCACTCATCACCAAATAACTTGTAGAACTGTGATGATAACTCAAGCGCATCACCTAAAGTTTTGGCATGTATGATCAATTGACACATGATCGCAAAGGTCCCTAAGCGACGTGGCTGGATATCAAAACCAACGTGTTCATCTTGGGTGACCATCCACAGCATTTTAACAAAGCGTGTGTACTGCTCAGGAGAAATACGTGCTTTAGGTTGGCGGAGTAGTTCAGCTTCAATGCCGACATGTGAAAGTAAAGTGTCAACATCCATCCCTAGACGTTTTACCCCAGTCAGGGCTGCATTCACAAAATGGATACTTATCGTATCGCGACTCATGTTAAATCCTTCAGTCTCTTTGATGTTCACTGCTACTTGACCTAAATGACACAAAAAATAATTTAATTGGCAATTATCACTAGAGTAATTGCTCTTTTACATCATAAATTGCCGAAATGATCAAGGTAAATGGCTGAACATGACATTGTTAATCTTGTTTTATATTTCTATTATGGGTGAAAAATCAACATATTCTTGGTGAAAATAACAATGACAGCTGCATTAAAGGGATTGAAAGTTTTAGATTTTTCCACATTATTACCCGGACCCTTTGCGACCTTGTACTTAGCAGATCTAGGGGCAGAGGTGGTCCATATAGAGTCACCAAATCGACCAGACCTTGTCAGAATGTTGCCACCTTATGCAAATGGTCAAGCCACGGCGCACAGTTATTTGAATCGTAACAAGCAGTCGATTGCCCTAGATTTAAAAGATAGTCAGAGTATTGAACTCATTAAATCAAAAATTTCAGAATACGATATCGTCATTGAGCAGTTCCGTCCTGAAGTGATGCGACGTTTAGGACTCGACTATCAAACTTTATCTGAAATAAACCCACGTCTGATTTATTGTTCAATAACAGGATATGGGCAAACAGGTCCTTATAAAGATAAAGCGGGACATGACATTAATTATGTTTCGCTTTCAGGGATTGCTGGACATTCAGGTCGACAGGAAAATGGACCACCACCAATGGGGATTCAAATTGCAGATGTCGCAGGCGGTTCTTTACACGCAGTGATCGGCATTTTAACAGCCGTGATCGAAAGGCAACGAAGTGGTTTAGGTCAATATATTGATATCTCTATGACGGATTGTGCGGTGACTTTAAACAATATGGCCGCGGCAGCTGTACTTGCAGGTGGGCAGAATCAGTACCCTGAAAATGAACATCTGAACGGGGGAACATTTTATGACTATTATCAAACGCAAGACGGGCGCTATATCTCAATTGGAAGTTTAGAACCTCAATTTATGACAGGTCTGGCAACTGTATTAGAACTGCCTATCTTATTGGAAAAAGGAACTTCATTTGATGTTGAAGATCGAAAAGCAGTCAAGACTGCCATCGCTGATAAAATCAAGGAAAAAAGTTTTGATGTATGGCGTAAAACATTTTCTGAATTAGACGTATGTGTAGAACCTGTGTTAAATCTAGACGAAGCTCTGACGTCAGATTTGGCTCAACAACGTGCTTGGACAGTGGATGTACCTCTAAGGAAAGATGCAAATGAGGTAGAAAAACAGTTGGCTTGCCCAATTAAATTTTCAAGATCCAAGGCACAATATCATTATATTGGCCAAACACTGGGTGAAGGGAACTGGTAGTCAAAGTATTGAATATATGAAAAAAAAGAACCGATTTGTATCGGTTCTTTAATCTATGTTTTCATACAATAAATGAAATACTTTAGACTAAAGTCTATAATTGTCATGGAATGAAATTAGGCTGAGTCCCAATGGATTTAATTCAAGTAAATGGTCAACCGCGCTATGGGCGTTTTACAGAATTGCCAAGTGCAATTTCTGTCTCAAAATATATTTATAAAACGCCATATGGCAAAGTGCTCAAAGGATGGAGAAAAAAACTTAAATATAAGAAATTTAAGTTTTGTAGTATCCAACATGAGCATTACAGCATTGGGATGGCTATCGTCGATATCGCTTGGGCGGGACATGGTTTCATCTATATTTATGACCATAACACCGGACAAGTCGTCGAGTGGAATGCGATTAATGTATTGGCACACAGTACGGTTTTAGATGAACAGCCACTATTTAATCATAGCCATTTTCAACATGGAAAAATCCAACTCGATATCCAACATGCCAATGGTGTTCGTTATATCAAAGTGATCAAACATGGTGAAGAAAAACTGTCTGCACGAATCTTTTGTGCTGGAACAGATCCTTTGTCGATGTGCAGTCCTACTGGTATAAATGGTTGGACCTATACTCAGAAACTAACTACATTGGCCGTTGAAGGGTATTTCATTAATAAACAAAAAGAAAAAATTGAATTTAACTCACGAACTTTTGCTTCGCTTGATGATACTTGCGGTTTTCTAAGACCTGAAACGGCTTGGTTTTGGCTATCTTCTAATTTTTGGGATGCGCAAGGAAACCGTGTGGGTTTGAATCTTGCCTCTGGCGTGAATGAAAGCTTTGGCAATGAAAACTGTTTGTGGATTAATGGACGCCTTTATGCGTTGACGGATGTTCTTTTTGAAATGCAAAATGATCAGATGTGGACCATACGATCTATGGATGACAAATTACAATTGACCATTGAAACAGGCTGGCGCCGTTATGAAAATCTTAATCTTAGAATGGTAGGCAGCCAGTTCAGTCAGTGGCAATCTAAAATTACGGGTTTTATTATTTCAGATGATGGTCAGCATATTGAGCTTAATCAAGAGTATGGACTATTAGAGCAACATTACGCTAAATGGTAACGGCGTCATAACAACAAAAAAGTCCGATTGATCGGACTTTTTTTACATTCTTTTTTATATCGCAGCTTCCCAAAAAGCTTCACCTGCTTGAAGTGGATCTTGAGTTTCAGCGAGCGTATCAACCCAAACTTGGTATTGATGAATAATAGGGTGTTGATTTGGGTGAAAATCAGCTTTAAACCAGTCTAAATATTCTCGTTTTTTTGCCGTTAAAATGCCATCTTTTCCAAGCAACCATTTCAAGCCTTGAGCAAACATTTTTAACCTTTCAATTCGAGTAAAACCATCTTGTTTGAGAAGTCCATGTGTTCTTTGCATGGTAAATCCAAACATCATAAGCGTAACTAAAACCAAGGCGGTATAACGTGTAAGGTTTGAAGTCTGCGCTACCTCGATCATAACATCATAAGCAACATCGCGATGTTCCATTTCTTCAATACTATGCCATGCAAATAAACCCCGGACAAAAGGATGTGCATGGGCCATCGTACTTTTATGACTGAAAAATGTCGTTGCCATTAAAGCGGTTAAGTGTTCGCATGAAGCGGTGATCGCAATATTAAAACGATCAGGATACCTTTTTAACGCATGTTTGAAACGTTGATTGACTTGATGAATATATTTTTCAATCGGCATACCTTGCTCAATTAAAATTTTATTCATTTTGTCATGGGCAATACCGTGTTGCGCTTCTTGTTGAATAAAGTCTTTCACACGTTTGGCTAAGACAGGATCTTTAATATGCGGTTGAAATAGTCGGACACACTGTATGAAATATCGTTCTCCATCTGGAAATGTCAAACTCAAAGCATCAAATACACGTGTTTTAAAAGGATCGTTGTTAAACCAAAATCGTGGTACTTCGTTGAGTCGGAAATCAAGGTGCTTACGAATCACTGGATGGTATGTGGTAATTGCATTCATTTTATTTTTATCACTTATGCAGAAAGAACAAGTATGTAAAAAAATCACATTAAGGTCATTATCTCTACAGGACAAAAGAAGAGAGAAGGAGATTAAAACTGTAAGTAATGTTGGCTAAATCATCCGAATAAAAATGATTTAGCCAGTAATAGAAATACTATCGAGCTGCTTGCCAGAATGCTTCACCAGCTTGAATTGGATCATTGGTCTCGGCTAATGTTTTTACCCATACATCATATTGGGCAATCACAGGATGTTGGCTTGGATGGAAGTCTTTTTTAAACCAATCTAGGTATGGACCTTTCATTCTCGTTAACATGCCATTTCGACCGATAAACCATGGAAGTCCTTTGACGGTCATTTTGAAACGGTCTAAACGACTAAATCCGTCATACTTCAACATGATATTGGCACGATAAGTTGTAAATCCAAGCATCATGAAAGTTGTAAATGCCAAAGCAAATTGTCGAGTAAGTTCTGGAACATCACCGACTTGTTTCATGACATCAAAAGCCACATCACGATGCTCCATCTCTTCGATAGCATGCCATGCTAAAAGCGCGCGCACATAGGGGTGAGCATCTTCAAGGGTTGCTTTTTGACTATAAAAAGTATCAGCCATTAATGCAGTTAAGTGTTCGGCTGCAGCAGTCATGGCAATATTATATTGAGGTGAACGACGTGTCAGTTCGAATTTAAAAATTTTGTTAAGAACCTTAATAAATTGATCGACAGGCATACCTTGATCTTTCATGACCTGATTCATCTTGTCATGCGCAATTCCATGCTGTGCTTCTTGTCGAATAAAATCTGCGACGCGTTTTTGTAATTCAGGGTCTTTGATTTTATCTCTAAATAATCGAACTGATTCAATGAAGTAGCGCTCTCCGTCTGGGAAAGTTAGACTCAATGCATCAAACATACGGGTTTTGAATGGATCTCCACCAAACCAAAAACGAGGAATTTCTGAGAGCTTGAAATTGAGATTCGTGCGTACGACAGGATCAACCTGATATTTTACCAATGCGTTCATCTTATTTTCATTCATCCGCTTTAGATCGTTTAAGTATGTATGGCATTGGTCTGATTGTTTTGACAGTACTTGCCATTTTTTATACATTTTACGACAAATGAAAATGAATAAAGTCAATTTTGCCTAAAGGAATAGTGCATCGTGAAAGATATTCAAATACCCAATGGATATTTCCATTTATGGCAAACATTTATTCAAGTGAAACAGCTCGATAAAGAGATAAAGACTGCGTTAAATCAGGATGTTGATACGCTGAATAAAATTTTGGCAGCACCGATTGCCATGCAATCATCATATTCTTTTTTCTTAAAACTTAACTCTCTCACGCAGGTTTATTTGAATCGCGCCAATTATATTTTTGAAATGGCTCAATATGTGAAACCTGAGCATTTTGGTGTGCTTGGATATATGGCGACACGAAGTGAGACGGTGGCGGAAGCACTGAACTATATTTTAAGATTTAGCCGCTTGGTGATTGATGGTGAAGAGATTACACCCATGCAGATTCACCAGAACGGTGAAATACTGATTTTAAGCTGGCCGTTTATTTGTGATGACTATAATTTTATCAATGAGCTGACGAATGCCATGATGGTTTCATTGGCAAAGCAAATATTAGTGCATGATACCTTTCCACTGTATAAAGTGATCATGGCGCATGAAGCTATCGCACCATTGTATGAATATCAAAAGTTCTATGGTTGTCAGGTAGAGTTCAGCCAAGTTGAATATCAGTTTCAAATTCGCACTCAGGGGTTGCAGCTAAAACCCCAACAAGCAGATCCTTCACTTATGCAATTGTTGGTTCAACAAGCGGAAGAGGCGATTGCATCAAAACCCGTGCAATCGAGTCTTGATCGGCAACTCCACTTAATTATTGCTGAGTATTTGCGTATTCGTCACGAAGCGCCAAAGATTGAAGATATTGCGACAGAATTATGTTTGTCGGTGAGGACTTTGCAACGACAATTAAAAGATCGCGGAACATCATTTAAACGCATACTTGAGCAAGAGCGGATGTCACAATGTGAGCGCCTATTAAATCAGGGGCTAGAGTTAACGGATATCGCAGTGCAACTCGGTTACTCAGATCAGTCTGCGCTTGCTAGAGCATTTAAAATGTATAATGGAATAACGCTGTTGCAGTTTAAAAAACAACTTAAACAACGACCAACTCACCACCATAATCTAAGTTAGATTATGGAAATAAAAAAGGTAAGCATGTAGCTTACCTTTAAAGACTTCACTTTTATGCCAGTCTAAAATTGATTCATCTGTATTTTGGGATATCTAAAAGCAATGGAGAGTATAGCAATCACCGCTAAGATCCAGCAGTAATAAACGTTTTGGATCATTTCCATTGGCGATAATTTTGCAATTGAACATGCCAATAATAATTGTGCGCCAAACGGAATTAAGCCTTGAACAACACAAGAAAAAATATCCAACAAAGCAGCCGAGCGTTTTGGGTCAACACCATATTCTTTAGCAACTTCACGTGCCATATCGCCAGATAGAATAATGGCAACCGTATTATTTGCCACAAAGAAATTAGACAAGATTACCAGAAGGCAGATTCCGATTTCACCAGCTCTTTGCGTTCCCACTTTGAATAAACGCGTAAGTTGATAAATGCGTTGTATTAGCCACTCTAAGCCACCTTCTTTTCGCATAAGGGCAGAAATACCACCGAGTAACATTGAAAGCAATGCGACTTCAAACATGCCCAAAAAGCCATCGTAAATCGCAATATTTAATTTAAGTAGGTTAAAGTCGGGGGCTTGAATCAGACCGACGAGTCCAGACATAACAATGCCCAGCATCAGTACAGCCAACACATGTAATCGGGTAAAAGCCAAAGCAAATACAGCTAAATAAGGTAAAATCAGCCAAAAATTATAGTCATTGAAAGAAACTTGTTGCGTATCACGACTCATCACAAAATAAATCAAAATCGTGAAAAGTGCTGCTGGTACTGCAATCCATACATTGACTTTAAATTTATCTTTTAGTTCTACACGTTGACTACGAGTTGCGGCGATAGTGGTATCTGAAATCATTGACAAGTTATCACCAAACATGGCTCCTCCAACCACAGCACCAATCGCAACAACAGGATTTATATCGGTGACTTGAGTGAAGCCAAATGCGATCGGCGCACAAGCAGCGATAGTACCCATCGAGGTGCCCATCGCAGTAGCAATAAACGCTGAAATAACAAAGAGCATTGGCAGGACAAAAGCCGAAGGAATGAGAGATAAACCTAATTGTACTGTTGCATCAACACTACCAATGGCACTACTAATACTGGCAAAAGCACCTGCCAGCATAAAGACCATAAACATTAAAATAAGATTAGGATGGCTTGCCCCACGGAGAAACTCATCTATACCTGTATTTAATTTGCCACGATAAAGTAATACCGCAAGAATGAGGGCAGGGATAGCAGCAATGGGTGCTTTAATTTGGTAGAAGGCAAACTCAGTGCCAATCAGAGTGTGATAAATACCGCTGCCCAAAAAAATGGCTAAAAACACAATAAGCGGTAGAAGGGCAAGCGCTCGCGAAGAAGCTTTGCCTGGGGAGATTGTGGTCATAACATAAGAAATAAAAGAGTAAGCATGTATAGTATAGAACAGCTTTGGCTAATTCAGAAAAGTTAAAATGTAAGTGCTAAGCTATTTGTTTTTAAACATTTTTAATCAATAAACATAAGTTCATATAAATATTCATGATTTAGAAAAAACAGAAAAAATCGAGCTTTTTGATCATTGTTAAAAAAATCAAAACATTGATAAATATGCACTTGGAATACTTAACTGAAAAGAGTGTTTGGTGCTTTTCATCACACTCTGTTCAATGAGTAAAAAATAGCGTTACAATGGGCCGTCTTGTATTTTACAAAACCAACTCCTCAATTCTATACAATTCAAGGAAAGTACATCCCTATGTCACGTTTAGCCACACGATTTGCACAGCTTAAATCTCAACAGCGTAAGGCTCTAGTTTCTTATGTCATGGCAGGTGACCCTCATCCACACGTAACGGTTCCTTTGTTACATCAAATGGTGGAAGCAGGTGTGGATGTAATTGAACTTGGCTTACCATTTTCAGATCCAATGGCCGATGGTCCAGTGATTGCACTTGCGGCTGAGCGTGCATTGGCAGCCGGTACAAATACATTGGATGCATTGGAAATGGTCAAGCAATTCCGTGAAAAAGACACAGATACACCAGTGGTGTTGATGGGTTATTTGAATCCTGTAGAAGTCATTGGATATGAAAAATTTGTATCAACTGCTCATGACTGTGGTGTGGACGGTATTCTGTTGGTGGACTTACCACCTGAAGAAGCACAAGCGCTCGATGTTGTCTTGAAAAAGTTTGATATGGATCAGATCTTCTTGTTGGCGCCAACATCTACAGATCAACGTATTCAACATGTCGCTAATCAAGCGAGTGGTTTTATTTATTACGTGTCTTTGAAGGGTGTAACAGGTGCAGCGACTTTAGATGTGAATGAAGCTGCTCAACGCATCGAAAAAATCAAGTCGATGACGGATGTACCTGTTGGTGTAGGTTTTGGTATTAGTGATGCAGCCTCTGCAAAAGCAATCGGAAGCGCAGCGGATGCGGTCATTGTTGGTAGTGCTTTTGTTAAACCATTTGCACAGACAACTCCTGATCAAGCAGTTGAACAGGCGGTCAATAAAGTCAAGGAGCTTCGAGCAGCGCTCGATGAGTTAGTATGAATCAAGAAGTTAAATCAGGGAAAACTTTAGCACCTGCAACACCTTGGACAGATCGTTCAGTACCAGGTATTCAAATCCCTGATCAACAGCAATCGTTAAAAGCGACGTTTACTGAGCCTACGATTGAATGTCCAGAATGTCATGCTCTGGTGACTCGTACGGCGATGTCTTTCAATGCTTATGTTTGTCCTCAATGTGATGAGCATTTAAAAATGAAAGCACGTGACCGCTTAAATTGGTTCTTTGATCAAACCGCAAAAGAATTAGGTCAAGAGTTTGTTGCAAAAGACCCACTCAAGTTTGTGGATAGTAAAGCTTATCCTGTGCGTATGAAAGAAGCACAAGAGAAAACTGGCGAAACTGAAGCACTCGTGGTGATGGAAGGACAAATCAAAGGTTTATCATTAATCGCTTGTGCATTTGAATTTGATTTCATGGGCGGTTCGATGGGAACTGTAGTTGGTGATCGATTTGTACAAGCAGCAGAGCGTGCGATTGAAACCAAACAGCCAATGATTTGTTTTGCTGCCTCTGGTGGTGCTCGTATGCAAGAAGGAATGTTATCTTTAATGCAAATGGCACGTACGTCAGCTGCGATTCAAAAAATGAAAGATGCTCGTATTCCGTACATTGTTGTATTAACTCATCCAGTATATGGTGGTGTGACCGCATCTTTAGCCATGTTGGGTGATGTGCATATTGCTGAGCCTAAAGCAATGATTGGTTTCGCTGGTAAACGTGTCATTGAACAGACTGTACGCGAAAAGTTAGAAGAGCCGTTTCAACGTGCTGAATTCTTGCTTGATCATGGTGTAGTCGATCAAATTGTTCATCGTCACGCATTACGTGATACAGTTTATCGTATCGTAGCGAAATTGATGAATTTGCCTTGAACCTCACTGCTCCACTCAGTACAGATAATTTACAAACATGGCTCGATTATTGGAGCCATGTTCACGTTACAGGAATTGATTTAGGGCTTGAACGCGTCATTCCTGTGGCTGAAAAATTGGGCGTTACACACCCGCAAGCGAAAGTCATTACTGTCGCTGGTACGAATGGTAAGGGTTCAACAACCACAACCTTAGCTTCTATTCTGAATGCTCAAGGATATCAAGTCGGTTTGTATCAATCTCCGCATATCTATCGTTTCAATGAGCGTGTAAAACTCGCAGGTCAGGAAGTTTCAGATGAGCTTCTGATCGAAGCATTTGTTCAAGTTGATCAAGCACGACGTGAATGTGATTTAAGTTTATCTTTTTTTGAAGCAACAACCCTTGCAGCTTTTGTCATCTTCAAACAACAGAAATGTGATGTTTGGGTATTGGAAGTTGGACTTGGGGGACGTTTGGATGTTGTGAATGTCGTTAATCCAAATGTTGCGGTCATTACCAATATTGGATTGGATCACACAGATTGGCTGGGTGACACCATTGAAAAAATTGCTTTTGAGAAAGCGGGTATTATTCGTCCAGATATTCCAGTCATTTTTGGTGGGCAACAAATACTTCCAACATCAATTCAGGATAAAGTCATTGCATGTAATGCGACGCTGTCATGTCTAAATCAGGATTATTTTTATCAAGCAAATGGTGATGGTAAAACTTGGACATTTTCAAGTTCAGCACTGACCTTAAAATTACCATGTGGTCAGTTGGCCCTAGATAATGTTTCTACTGCCGTAGCTGCATTATTGGTCAGTGGATTGAAAATTTCTCAAACTGCACTAGAGCAGGGCATTATTCAAGCACATTTACCAGGTCGATTTGAAATAAGGGAAATCGCAGGAAAAACAGTGATTTTCGATGCGGGACATAATCCGCATGGTGTAGAATTTTTGTTAAAGCAATTGCGAAATTATTTAGAATACAATAAACAGTACACAGAAGTTATCGCTGTGTTTTCGATGTTAGCGGATAAAGATATAGATTCAGTCGTTAATTTATTGAAAAACACGGTATTTACGTGGAAAATTGCGCCGATGGATGTGCCTCGTGCAGCACCATTAAAACAATTAAAGTCAGCGCTTCAAGGTGAGACAGTACAACAGTATTCAAATGTACAGGTCGCATTTAAATCAGCACTTGAAGAAACAAAAAATAATCAGCTGATTTTGGTGTGTGGTTCGTTTCATACCTTAGAAGCGGTCTGGGAGTATTTAGAGAATGTCAATGAATAACAAACAACGCTGGATGGGTGGTGTTGTTTTATTGGGTGGTGGTGTTTTATTGGCAGCATTACTTCTAAAAGGCAAAGAAGAGATCCACCAAAATAATGTTGAACAACCGGTTGAAGCTGTTCAACAAAAAAAGAATGAACCTGAAGCAGTACAACTTCAACCTCTCACAGTTGATGTGGAAACTGAAAAGCGTTTACTTGAAGAGCAACGACGTGCTCGTGAGAAAGCTGTGGCAGAGCAAGAGGCGCGTGCTGCTGAATATTTAAGAATGCAACAAGAGGCCGAAGCTGAAGCCGCACGTCGCGCTGCTGAAGAATATGCTGCAATGAATGCTCGTCGAAACGCTGCTCAGCAAAGTTCAGACAATATTCCTCCTGAATTGGTTGAGGATGAAGCTGAAAAGAAAAAGCGTTTGGCTGAAGAAAAACGCATAGCTGAACAGAAGCGTTTAGCTGAGCAAAAAGAACAACAGGCGAAATTCTCAGAAGAACAAAAGCGTAAAGCCGAAGCAGAAAAACGTGCAGCTGAAAAGAAAGCAGCAGAGCAAAAAGCTGCTGAGGAAAAACGTAAAGCAGAAGAAGCGAAGAAGAAAGCTGAAGCTGATAAAAAAGCTGCAGAAGAGAAAAAACGCAAAGCTGCTGAAGAAGCGAAGAAAAAAGCTGAGGCAGAAAAAGCTCGTGATCTGCTGGAAAATGGAGATCGTCAATGGATGGTTCAAGTGGCATTGGCTGCGAATGAGGCGAATGCAGATGCGCTTGCGGCTAAGCTTCGTGCCAAAGGATATAAGGTAACGAAGAGTCCAACGTCGAAAGGTATTCGAATTATGGTTGGTCCATCTAAAGATCGTGATTCGGCAGATGCGTTACGTAAGAAAATTAACAGTGATGCAAGTTTAAATATGAAATCAGCATGGGTGATTGATTGGGTACCACTGGATAAGCGTCAATAGTTTCTTGCTTTGTTTTAGAAAAAAGGATTCAAACTATAATTTGAATCCTTTTTAAATCAATATGTTAAAGATTATAAGCCATAATCAAAAAAAGCCTATCTGAGGATAGGCTGAACGCTGAAACTTGATGGTTCGTCAAAATTAATCAAGATCAGGTTGAGGTGTTAAACGTAGATAAGGTGTCACTGCCTTGTACCCTTTAGGGAAGCGTTGTTGAATTTCATTTTCGTCTTTAATAGACGGAACAATCACAACATCTTCACCATGTTGCCAGTTTGCAGGGGTTGCCACTTTATAGTTATCTGTTAACTGTAATGAATCTATAACACGTAAAATTTCATGGAAATTGCGACCAGTTGACGCTGGATAAGTAATAATCAAGCGTACTTTTTTATTTGGATCAATGATCACAAGAGATCGGACCGTTAGGGTCTCGTTGGCATTGGGATGGATGAAATCATATAAAGTCGAAACTTTACGATCCTGATCAGCAATGATTGGGAAGTTCACCGTGGTAGACTGAGTTTCATTGATATCTTTAATCCAACCATGATGTGATTCAACATCATCTACAGAGAGAGCAATCGCTTTAACATTACGTTTTTCAAACTCGTCTTTTAGTTTTGCTGTAAAACCTAATTCCGTCGTACATACGGGAGTATAGTCGGCAGGGTGTGAAAATAAAACTCCCCAATGATCTCCTAGAAAATCATAAAAATTAATTACTCCTTCACTTGATTGCTGTTCAAAGTCTGGAGCGGTGTCACCTAAACGTAATGCCATATATACCTCTATTCTTATCAAAACCTTAATGTGCTGAAATTAATATGGCGGAAACTCTTTATAATTAAAAATAGTGTTTTTTTATTTGGTTATGAAAAAAACAGATTTATTTGAATGTCTGAAGGCAAATAAACGTTCGTAAATTTGAATTTGAACGATATATATTTCTGATCAAATTTGCTACATTAACTCGCCGTTGCTCATGCGTCATGGAAAATAATCCAGAAATTTTTTGATTGCATTTGTTTAAAACCCTTGTACTTCAAATTTCTAGCACCATAATAACGTTTGAGAAAAATCATTTTGATAAGTAAGTTTTAGAGAGTCTATATGTTGGCAAGTCTGATCGGAGGAATCTTCGGTACTAAAAACGAGCGCGAATTGAAGCGTATGCGCAAAATTGTCGAGAAGATCAATGCGCTCGAGCCGACGATATCTGTGTTAAGTGATGCAGACTTATCTGCAAAAACAGAAGAATTCAAACAACGTTATAAAAACGGCGAAAGTCTTGATCGCTTGTTACCAGAAGCTTTCGCAGTATGTCGTGAAGCTGGTAAGCGTATTATGGGTATGCGTCATTATGACGTACAGTTGATTGGTGGTATTACCCTACATGAAGGTAAAATTGCAGAAATGCGTACAGGTGAAGGTAAAACCCTAATGGGTACTTTGGCTGTATATTTAAATGCAATTAGTGAACAAGGTGTTCACGTTATTACTGTCAATGATTATCTGGCGCAACGTGATGCTGAGTTAAACCGTCCACTTTATGAATTTTTGGGATTATCTGTTGGGGTGATTTACTCCATGCAGAATCCTGTCGAAAAAGCAGAAGCTTATCGAGCAGACATTACCTACGGTACAAACAACGAATTTGGTTTCGACTATCTTCGTGACAATATGGTGTTCTCGTTAGCCGAGAAAAAACAACGTGGTCTTGCTTATGCGATTATCGATGAGGTTGACTCAATCTTAATTGACGAAGCACGTACTCCACTTATTATTTCGGGTCAAAGCGAAGATTCCTCACAACTGTACGCGGCAATGAATGCGATTCCGCCAAAGTTACATGCTCAAAAAGAAGAAAAAGTTGCAGATGGTGGGCACTTCTGGATCGATGAAAAGCAACGTTCAGTCGAAATCACAGAAGCTGGTTTTGAAGCCATTGAAAGTGAACTTATTGCGATGGGATTATTGGCAGAAGGTGAGAGTCTATATTCTGCAGCCAACTTAAATCTTGTTCATCATGTCACAGCTTCTATTCGTGCACATTACTTGTATCATCGTAACGTGCATTATATCGTCCATGACGGTGAAGTGATTATTGTCGATGAAAATACAGGTCGTACGATGCCTGGTCGTCGTTGGTCTGAAGGTTTGCATCAAGCGGTAGAAGCGAAAGAAGGTTTAGAAATTCAACCTGAAAACCAAACGCTTGCAACGACCACATTCCAAAACTATTTCCGTTTATACCGTAAACTTTCAGGTATGACAGGTACAGCAGATACTGAAGCTGCTGAAATGAAAGAAATTTATGGCTTAGATGTGGTGTTGATTCCAACCCATCGTCCAATGATTCGTAAAGATCTGAATGACTTAATTTATTTGAATCGTAATGGTAAATACAATGCGATTATTGAAGAAATTAAGAAAATTCATGAAGCTGGTGTTGCACCGATTTTGATTGGTACGGCAACAATTGAAGCTTCTGAAATCTTATCGGATAAACTGAAAGAAGCGGGTATCGCACACGAAGTGCTGAATGCCAAACAGCATGAGCGTGAAGCGGATATTATTGCACAAGCCGGCTCTCCACGTGCCGTGACTATTGCGACCAACATGGCAGGGCGTGGTACGGATATCTTGCTCGGTGGTAACTGGAAAGCGAAACTGGCGAAAATTGAAAATCCAACTCCTGAAGATGAAGCACGTTTAAAAGCAGAATGGGAACAAAATAACCAACTGGTGCTGAATTCTGGTGGTTTACATATTATTGGTTCTGAACGTCATGAATCTCGTCGTATTGATAACCAATTACGTGGTCGTTCAGGTCGTCAAGGTGATCCAGGTGTTTCGCGTTTCTTCTTATCGTTAGAAGATGATTTGATGCGTATCTTTGCGGGTGATCGTGTCGTCGCAATGATGCGTGCAATGGGTCTGCAAGAAAATGAAGCCATTGAACATAAAATGGTGTCTCGTTCGATTGAAAATGCGCAACGTAAAGTTGAAGCGCGTAACTTCGATATTCGTAAGAACCTGTTGAAGTATGATGATGTAAATAACGAACAACGTAAAATTATATACTCACAGCGTGATGAAATTCTGGCAGAAAGTACATTGCAAGAATACATCGAGTCAATGCATGAAGAAGTGATGAAAGGGGTGATTGAAACGTATATCCCACCTGAATCAATTCATGATCAGTGGGATGTACCAGGTCTTGAATCTGCATTACGCTCAGACTTTAATATTGATCTTCCTGTGCAGCAATGGTTGGATCAAGATCGTCGATTAGATGAAGAAGCATTAGCACGTCGTATCACTGATGAGGTTTTACAACGCTATCGTGCGCGTCGTGAACAAATGGGTGCTGAATCTGCAGCAGTGTTAGAACGAAACTTTATGTTAAGTTCTTTAGATCGCCACTGGAAAGATCATTTAGCAGCGATGGATTATTTACGTCAAGGTATTCATTTACGCGGTTATGCGCAAAAGAATCCTGAGCAGGAATATAAGAAAGAAGCATTCAATCTGTTTGTAAATATGTTAGCTGTCATTAAGTCTGATGTTGTGACAGATCTTTCATTAGTACGTTTACCAACGCCTGAAGAGTTGGCAGAAATGGAAGCACAGCAGCAAGCTCAAGCTGAAGCGATGCAACTTTCACTTTCTCATGCTGAAGTTGATGGTTTAACAGGTGAGCAAACAGTTAATACTCAAGAATTGGATCAGAATGAAGTTGAGATTACGCCACCTCAAAGCCGTAATGCACCTTGTCCATGTGGTTCTGGTTTAAAATACAAGCAGTGTCACGGTAAAATCTAAATTTCATGAAGCAGAACTTAGGTTCTGCTTTTTTTATTTTATTATAGTGCTTGGTCAGTTCATGTGAATAAGCATTGCCAATTTTCTCAGTTAATGCTATTTAATTTTGCATGATTGAATATATGGAAGCGACAATGAAAAAAATACTAAAACCGGCTTTATTTGCAGTTTTTGCTTTACCAGCTTTTGCATTTGCCAATACTGATACAAAAACTGTACCTCTAGCGAAAGTTCAAGCAGCTGCGGGTGTTACTCAAGCACAAACTGAAGTTAAAAATGACTCCACAACGGTGATAAGTCCACGCACTGGTATTCGTTATACACTTGGTAATACGGCTGGTCGACCAATTATTCTTCAAACAGCTGCAATAGCACCAGCAACACCAGCTACAGCAAATCGTATTGTTGCATCAAATCCAGCTCTTTCAAGTTCAAGTCAAGAAAAAGCAAAACAAGCTTTATTAGAACAAACTGTATCTAATTAATTTTAGAATTTCGTACTAAAGCCAGTCTTTGACTGGCTTTATTGTTTTTAGGGATCGAGATTTATTTCAAATCATTCATTTCAATCAACCCTAATGCCTTATTCACTCGATTTTTTTTCTAATTTCTAATAAGCTTAGCCATCATTTTTTTTAATTCGGACAATCAAAAATGGCGGTGGGTGACGTATCAATGCCACAAATGCATGTGGTAAAGGGTGTAAGAATTGGCTCAGCAGAAGCGTATGTACGTTACCCAAATCGACGTGACTTGGTTGTATTTGAATTTGCACAAGGCACTCAAGTTGCAGGTGTATTTACCCAAAATGCTTTTTGCGCAGCGCCAGTACATATTTCAAAACTGCATTTGTCTCAAACAAATCCACGTTACCTTGTAATTAATACAGGCAATGCGAATGCAGGTACTGGTCCTACAGGTATGAAAAATGCAAAGGACACTTGTGCTGAATTTGCCAAAATTGCTGGTGTAAATGAGAACGAGGTTTTGCCATTCTCAACAGGCGTAATTGGTGAACAATTACCCATGGAGCGTTTGATTGCTGGGTTAAAACCAGCATTTGAGAGTCTTGAAGATGATGTATGGCCTCAGGCAGCATCAGGTATTATGACGACGGATACTTTACCTAAGGGTGCTTCTGAACAATTTGAAATTGACGGGGTTGTTTATACAATGACGGGGATTTCAAAAGGTGCAGGAATGATCCGTCCTAATATGGCAACAATGTTGTCTTTCGTAGCGACAGACGCGCCTATTGCTCGTGAATTGGTTCAAAAACTATTAAAAACCACGGTTGAACAATCATTTAATCGCATCACGATTGATGGTGATACATCTACTAACGACTCTTGTATTTTTGCAGCAACTGGTCAAGCAGGTGGTGCTGAAATTACATCTAAAGAAGATGCTCGTTACTCTGTTGTTTTAGATGTACTTACACGTGTCATGAAGCGCTTGGCTCAGTTGATCGTTCGAGATGGTGAAGGTGCAACCAAATTTATAACTGTTTCAGTTGAAGGTGGTGCAAATACGCAAGAGTGTTGTGACATCGCTTACAGCATTGCACATTCACCTTTGGTAAAAACAGCGTTCTTTGCTTCTGACCCTAACTGGGGGCGTATCTTGGCTGCAATCGGTTATGCTGGTGTCCCAGATTTAAATGTCGACAAAATCCAAGTATGGTTAGATGATGTCCAGATCTGTAAAGATGGTGGTGCAGCGGCAGATTACACAGAAGAGGCTGGTGCTAAAGTAATGAATCAATCAGAAATTACTATCCGCGTTGATTTGGGCCGTGGTTCTGCCAAAGATACGGTTTACACCTGTGATTTGTCATATGATTATGTCAAGATCAACGCAGATTATCGTTCTTAAATAAATTAAGCCTCCCTGTTGAGGCTTTTTATTTATCAAATTTTAATGATTGGTCAAATCCAATCGGTGTGTAATTGCTTATATTGATAAGCGCTATGGATAGAGATGCAAATAATGAATGATGCAACCAATTTAATTGCAAATGATGCGAAAGCAATTGTTCAAGCTCATTTAGACCTGATTGGTGAATCTAACAATCAAGATTTAACACCAGAGTTAAAGCAGCAAAAATTTGCTGAGATCCAGGCTGAATTGGAAAAGCGTAATGCGGTATTGGTTGCTCATTATTATTGTGATCCGGTCGTACAGGAGCTTGCGGAGCTTACTGGTGGTTGTGTTTCAGATTCACTTGAAATGGCACGTTTTGGACGTGATCATGATGCGACAACACTCGTTGTGGCTGGTGTGAAGTTTATGGGTGAAACTTCTAAAATTTTATCACCTAACAAAACCATTTTAATGCCTACTTTAGAGGCAACTTGTTCACTCGATCTAGGTTGTCCTGTAGATGAGTTTACCAAGTTCTGTGATGCTCATCCTGATCATACTGTTGTGGTTTATGCAAATACCTCAGCTGCGGTAAAAGCACGTGCAGATTGGGTGGTAACATCAAGTTGTGCTGTCGAAATTGTTGAGCATTTAGATAGTTTAGGTGAAAAAATTATTTGGGCACCTGATCAGCATTTAGGACGTTACATTCAAAAGAAAACTGGAGCGGATATGTTGCTCTGGGATGGTTCTTGTATCGTACATGAAGAATTTAGAGCACGTGGCATCGCTCAGATGAAAGCCATCTATCCTGATGCTGCAGTTTTAGTACATCCTGAATCACCAGAATCGGTAATTGATGTTGCTGACGCAGTAGGAAGTACCTCACAATTGATTAAAGCTGCAAAAGAACTACCGCATGAAACAATGATTGTTGCGACCGATCGCGGTATTTTTTATAAGATGCAACAAATGGTGCCGAATAAGACTTTGATTGAGGCTCCTACGGCAGGTGAGGGGGCGACTTGTCGTTCTTGTGCACACTGTCCATGGATGGCAATGAATGAATTGGATGGCATTTTGCATGTTTTACGACATGGTGATCAGGAAGTGCATGTTGATCCCGCTTTAGCAGAGCGCGCTAAATTACCATTAGATCGAATGTTAAACTTTAGTGCGTCATTAAAGCGTTAATATTAGTCAAAATGCTTGATAAATATACATTTGAAGTGTTTTTTTGATTTTTTTTGAAGATAGGTGTTGACGTTATCCAGCGTCACGCCTAGAATGCACACCGTACCGAACGATACATCAAACGATAAGTTGAACGGTATAAAAGCTGAGATGAATCGGAGTATAGCACAGCCTGGTAGTGCACCTGGTTTGGGACCAGGGGGTCGTAGGTTCGAATCCTACTGCTCCGACCAATTCTTCAAGGCAAAGGTTTTCCAATGATCTCGCAATCATGGGTAATGCGCCTGTAGCTCAGTTGGATAGAGCATCCGCCTTCTAAGCGGATGGTCACAGGTTCGAATCCTGTCAGGCGCGCCATTGGTCGCTTGATTTTATAGAACCAAATTTTGTGATGGTGGATGTAGCTCAGTTGGTAGAGCCCCGGATTGTGATTCCGGTTGTCGCGGGTTCGAATCCCGTCATTCACCCCAACACAAACCGATGTAATCGGAGTATAGCACAGCCTGGTAGTGCACCTGGTTTGGGACCAGGGGGTCGTAGGTTCGAATCCTACTGCTCCGACCATTTATTTCATTATAAATGGTCAGATAAAATATACCGCGTTAAGCGGTTTTTTTATGTCTGATTTTTGCTGTTAAAAAAAGATCCTATCAGGATCTTTTTTTGTTGAATGTTTAAGGCACGATAATAACAGCAACGCGTCTATTTTCTGCATGGGCAGCGTCAGTATTTGCAGTATTAATAGGTTGGGTGGAACCGCGACCAATGGTTTGGATATGAGTAGGGTTAAAACCCTCTTCGATAAAAATAGTGCTTACGCTTCGGGCACGGCTTTCAGAAAGTTTAAAATTATAATCTGGATTGCCAATAAGATCGGTATGACCGACGATACGGACTTTCTTTAAATTGTATTTTTGTAGTTGTGCTGCGAGATGTTGAATCTGTTCACGATTTTTTTTAGAGATTTCAGCCTGATCGAAATCGAAAAGAAGTCGTTCGGGTAGTCCCAAACTCCAACCTTCCTCTGTGAGTACGAAACCTTGTTGTTTTAACATTTTTACTTGTTTATAGCTTAAAGATCCCATACCCAAGCATGCGCTTAATCCTATACAAAGAATGCTCATGATAAAAAGTTTGAAACTACGATTGAGCATAGGTATTAATCCTCAGTAAAAACTCTATTGTTGAAATATGTGCCAATGATGTTTTAGATTCTTCGCTTTGTACATCGCTTGGTCTGCTTGAGAAATTAAGTCCTCTGGGTTATGAGCTTCTTTAGCCAAAGCAATACCAAGACTAAAACTAAAATGAATTGATTGTCCGTTATATTTTAAGGGCTCATCAGAACATTTTATAAGATTTTCGGCGATCGAAATTAAGTGATCCACCTGACTGACAGGACTTAGGATAATTGCAAATTCATCACCGCTTAATCTTGCGACAAAATCATTTTGACGAGTGTTTTGTTTTAATCGTTTAGCCATTTCTTTCAACACTTCATCCCCTACTAAATGACCATATTGATCGTTAATAGACTTAAATTTATTGTTATCTATAAAAATCAAAACAGTATTTTCAAGTTTATCAGGCTGATCGAAAAGGCTACACAAAACTTTATAAAAGTAATGTCGGTTTGGTAATTGTGTTAATTCATCATGTTGTACTTGATAATTAAGCTGAGTATTTTCAGACTGTAACTGATTGTGCCAAGATTGAATTTCTTCTAATAGTTGATTAAATACTGAGTTTAGATGATGAAATTCTTGAATATCATTTTTTGGAAAGCGGAGATTATATGCTTTTTGTTGACTCACTAATTGTGCTGTATGAATAATTGGTGATATAGAATTCATAATATGACGATAGGTTGCATTAACCGACCACCATAAGGCGAAAATCATAAAAAGCATACCTAAAATCAAGGCTAAGCAAATCTTGATAATGAATAAAATGATATCTTGAGAACTGCCGAATAGATGAAGCTCACCGACCAATTGTCCATTGTGAGTAACTTCAATTTGAATCGGCTTAGAAAAAAATAATCCATCAAACCAAGTTTGAAGTTCTGAATGGCGATCTATCAGTTTACTGCTTTCAGTTATTTTAACTTTACTGCTATCCAATACTTGGATAAGGCGAATTGAATGTTGTTGTGTGTACTCGTGTAAAATATTGTCTAAAGTGTATTTATCTTGGAAAACAAGAGCAGGTTGAATGCGTTCCGCAATTGTGCGACTCACTAAGGTTAAGTTTTGATTGGCGTATGATTTCACCGTAAAAATTGAAATCGTTGCAAAAATTAAAGTGCAGATCAAAAAAGTAATCGCAAAAATTAAAAATTGTGATCTTCTAAATAGTGATTGGAGTGAAGTTAATCCAAAAAATTTATCAATCATCTGAATTACTCCATTTCTGTGCAAGAAGTAATACACGAGGATCAACGTGGATTTTGGTTTTTGCAAGACTGTCTAAATTGACTTTAAATTTTGTAATACCTGCTTTATTGCTATAGAGACAGAAAACACTTCCAACCTCGCAATCTTCATTATTTGTTGAAAATGAGAGAATTGACTTATTTAGTGATTCTCGGATGAGTTTTTGTTCGACTGTTGGAGAAGATTTAGAGAAAAATATAACATCACAATTGGTCTTGTTTAATTCATAATCATGAATATTTTGTGCTTTGATATTTGAATTTTGCTTTTGAATAGTTTGATTAAACTCTGCTAATGCCACAGTGTTATCAATTAGACATAAATCTGGTTGTGGAGATGAAATTTTGGCATAGCTCAAAATAGATAGAGTCATTTGATAAATGTTCTGGTTGGAATTGGCATGGCTAAAGCTGCACATCAAAAGCAGTAGGGAGATCAATACGGCTTTTTTGATTTTAAATATAGCCATTTAGTAACATAGTTCTAGTCAGTTAAATAATAGTGACTATTCTAATCTAATTTTAATAAAGTTAAAGTGTTCGATTTTTTATCAATATCATACTGAATGATGTGAATTTGACTATTAAATGCCCACTCAAAACTCATA
Organism: Acinetobacter sp. ANC_7513; assembly: GCF_056779915.1. Lineage (NCBI taxonomy): Bacteria > Pseudomonadati > Pseudomonadota > Gammaproteobacteria > Moraxellales > Moraxellaceae > Acinetobacter > Acinetobacter sp. ANC_7513. Next base: position 115 of record NZ_JBWYIW010000015.1, on the reverse strand, counting down.
ATTTAAAAAAATACTAAAATATTGAAAAAAGAGGTTGCATTGGGGGAGGAATACTGTAGAATGCACATCCATCGGCGGTGATGTTGATTAAAACTTGTTGAAAAACAAGGGTTTA
>NZ_JBWYIW010000014.1:0-60289 GCF_056779915.1 Acinetobacter sp. ANC_7513 | reverse complement strand
AACAACTCAAACAGATTTCGATTCCTGTATTGATTATTGCAGGTCAACAAGACCCTGTGACCACTGTGGCAGATGGTCAGTTTATGCAAGCAGCGATTGCGGGTAGTCAACTTGTTGAGATTAATGCTTCGCACATTTCGAATGTTGAACAACCACAGGCGTTTAACCAGGCTGTGGCTGAATTTATTCAGGCTTAAGTTCAGAACAACTTAAACCTGAACTCAGGAAACATCACTTGTCACGGGTGACTCATCTTGACGCTTTGCCAGATTGCTCCACCAGTCTGGCTTTTTTTATGTCCTAGACTTCAATCATTTATTCAGTAAATTTTAAGAAATAAAACCTAATCTCAGCGTAGTTAAATATTAGAACTCATCGTATGCGCTACACATCTATCATTCAGCAATGGAAAAAACCAACGATAAGCCTAGCACTATTCAATTTAGTACTCTCAGTATGGGTTGGCATTGGTTTAAATATTGCGTTCTACAAACAACTTACTTCACTCACACCTTATCAAGGTTACCCAGCAATTCTTTTTTTAATAGGTTCATCTGTCTTAATCACAGCTGCTTATTTTTTTATTTTCAACCTTATTCATTGGAGATTGAACGTAAAGATATTTGCAAGTATCTGGATTGTATTAGGCGGTATGTCTGCATATTTTGTAAGTAGTTTAGGCATTATTATTAATGCTGATCAGATTCAAAATATGATGCAAACCAATACGATGGAAGCATTTGATCTGATAAATATAAGATTATTTATTTGGGTTGTATTTTTTATTTTAGCGCCTCTTTTTTTTATTTATTGGGTGAATATCAAAAAATCAACGTTTTCTCATACCCTTTGCAGGAAAATGTTACACAGTGCAATCAGTTTAATTTTAGTGTTAGGTTGCGCTTATTTATATTATGTTGACTATGCAGCTATTTTTAGAGAAAACAGAGAGTTGAAAGGAATGATCAGCCCTCAAAATGTCGTTGCAGCGTCCTTCAGTTATTATAAACATCTTCAACCTCCCAAAAATACTATAATTCAACCCTACGGACGTGATGCACACCAATTTATTCAAACGGCGACCCATCAAACTCCAAAACTGATGGTTTTAGTGATAGGAGAAACAGCACGTGCAGAAAGTTTTCAGTTGAATGGATATGATCGAGCTACAAATCCAGAATTAAGCAAATTAAATATAATCAATTTTCGTAACGTCAGTTCCTGTGGTACTGCAACGGCGGTATCCGTACCTTGTTTATTTTCTGGTATGACTCGACAAGCATATACAGAAAAAGTCGCAAGACAACGGGAGAACTTACTCGATATTATTCAACGTGCGGGCTACAAAGTAACGTGGATCAATAACAATTCAGGATGCAAAGAGGTTTGTAATCGGGTTGAGCGTTATGAAATTCCCGAATCTATTCATAAGCAATGGTGCGATTCTAAGGGTGAATGTAAAGATGAAATATTGATTGATAGCCTTAATGCCTATATTCAAGCCATTCCCAAAAATGATAAAACGCCAAGACTTATCGTACTCCATCAAATGGGAAGTCACGGCCCAGCTTACTATAAACGGTCCACTCATCAATACACACCCTTTCAGCCGACTTGTAACACCAGCGCAATTCAAGGATGTAGTCAACAAGCTCTGATCAATACTTATGATAATTCAATTGTATATACAGACCATATTCTCGCTTCGTCAATCAATTTATTAAACAAACAAACTCAATTTCAATCCGCTTTATGGTATTTATCAGATCATGGTGAATCCACGGGTGAACATGGAATGTATTTACACGGCGCGCCTTATCAAATTGCACCATCACAACAAACTCATGTGCCGATGATCATGTGGTTTTCAACAGCATGGCGAAAACATGAAGCGTCAACTGTACGATGCATTAAATCTCAGAAGAATGATGCACTTAGCCAAGACAATGTCTTTCACACCATGCTAAGTTTATTGAATATTCATACTACAACATTACAACCCGCATTAGACCTCAGCCAACAATGCAAACCTCAATTATAGAACAGAGCCTAATATGAATAAAATCCTGATGATTGAAGATGACTTTATGATTGCAGAGTCATCTCAAAAGTTGCTCCAATATCAATCATTTGAAGTAGTCTGGGTCAATAATGGCATCGATGGCTTAAAACAATTAAATCAACAAGCATTTGATTTAGTGCTGCTCGATCTTGGATTACCTATGATGGATGGCATGCAAGTACTCAAACATCTTCGCTCACTATTTCCTTCAATTCCTGTACTCATTATTTCAGCAAGAGATCAACTTCAGCACCGTATCGATGGATTAAATCAAGGCGCTGATGATTATCTAGTAAAACCATACGAGTTTGAGGAGTTATTAGCGCGTATTCACGCCATACTCAGACGTACATCTCAACAAAATACATCTCAGATAAAACAAATTTTAGAATTTGGCGGACTCAGGTTAGATCTTGAACAACATATCGCGAGTTTTGAAAATCAGACGGTTGAATTTTCAAACCGTGAGTGGGCTTTATTAATTCCACTCTTAACTTATCCAAATAAGATTTTTTCGAAGTCTAATCTTGAAGAAAAACTGTATGATATTGAAAATGAAATCAGCAGTAATACCATTGAAGTCTATATTCATCGCATACGCTCAAAATTAGGTAAAAATTTTATACGTAATGTGCGAGGATTAGGTTATCGGCTAGGTCAGCCTACACCATAAAACAAGAATTGATACATGACGCAACCCTACTCTTTACAAAAGCAACTTGTTGTATTTACCTCAATTTTTAGTGTGGTGATGGGATGTATATTGGTTTTTTCAGCCTATAGAACAGCTTTAGAGGAAACAAATGAAATACTTGATGCTCAGCTGAAAAATCTGGCAGAGCGCGTTGCAAAATTTAATCCAGATCCTGTAAAGAGTAAATTTTCACATTTAAAACAGTACCATGAAGAAGATTTATTTGTAGATGTTTGGGCCTATGACCAACAATCACATTTACATGAAAAGTTTAAACAGTTGGTTGAGCCAGTCGCAAAGTCAGCTTTTTATCATCACACTAATCATTATGGTAAATGGCATACCTATGTGATTCCATTGAAAACTGTTCAAGTTCAAGTGAGCCAACAAGACTCTGTTCGACAAGCTTTAGCCATAGAGCTCGCAATCAACATGTTTTTACCTTATTTAATCATTATGCCCTTCGCGATTTATGGCTTAGGTTTTATGATTAGAAGAAATTTTGCTCCATTTGAGCAATTTAAATCCGAATTAAGTACACGTAAACCAAATGAGCTGACCGTAATCGACCCTCAACAGTACCCTATTGAGCTAGTACCCAGCATTCAAGCGATCAATCAATTATTTCAAAGGATCTCTGATGCCCAACAAGAACAAAAACAATTTATTGCAGACGCCGCTCACGAATTAAGAACACCAATTACAGCATTAAATCTTCAAACTAAAATTTTACTCAAAGAGCTCCCCCATCACGAATCGTTAATCAAAATGAATAATGGTTTACACCGAACTCAGCATTTGGTCGGACAGCTTTTAAATCTCGCTCAACAAGATTCATTGAATGCCAGTAACGAGAAAAAAATGAGTATTCGGTTAGATGAACGTGCTTATCAATCTATTGAACAATTGATTCATTTAGCTTTAGCCAAAGAAATCGATTTAGGTATGGAACGTTATGAACACGTTCAAATTATAAATTATTCATCTGCTATAGATTCAATATTAACCAACTTAATAGAGAATGCGATTAAATACACGCCTCCCAATGGCATCATTAATGTTTTGACATTTCAAGAGAATGATATAGCGATCATTCAAGTGGAAGATAGTGGCCCAGGAATTTCAGCAGATCTCTATGAACGTATTAAAAAAAGATTTTATCGAGTTGAGCAACATCAAGAAATTGGTAGTGGCTTAGGTTTATCAATTGTTGAAAAAGCTGTAGAACGTATGGGGGGTAATCTTATCTTTGATCGCAGCCCTCAATTAGGTGGTTTATTGGTGAGAGTGGAAATTAAACTACATTAATTGCTTAGGCTAATTTAACCTTATCTTTTAGACTAAATATTACGACATTGAACATCCAAATCAACCAACCTGTCCAAAGATTATGACTAAAAAAATGTGCACCTCTAAGCATTTGCGTCCATCCCATAAGCATTCCCAAGAGAATTGCACTCAATAAGTAAAATTGAGCTAATTTGCTTTTTTTGTTCCTGAACACAAAATACCCACTCAATAATGCAAAACCTGCAGAAGCATGACCTCCAGGAAAACAATGCCCAACTTTACTACTGAGACTCCAGACAATTGTCATTCCCTGAGGTTGAGCTGCATCCCATGGGCACATCAAGTTCGACCGTGATTTGAACAACGCTATTAAAATAATTGAAATTAAAGCAATTGCAAAAATTGTGATGTAATTTTTAGAGGTTTCCAAACTTTGATTTCTCGATTTGGGATGAGCAACCATGACTGCATATATCAGCATACTGCAGTACATCGCGATTAGCACATATTTAACCCATTTATGCCCGACTACACTTGGCCAAAATGCATCTTTTAAATAGAACACTCCTTTTGAATTTAAGCCTAATTGAATCAATTTCATGTCGACTGCACCATGTACTGGAAATAGATTGACCAAAATGAAATAGCTCAAGATTAAGGCGATACATTGCTTGCGATAGAAAAAACTCATACGAATACATCGAATAAAAATGTATTTAAATCAATCAGGCTTAAAATTTTCTGAACGATTTGACATCAAATAGACTTTTATACTGCATAACGATATGCTTAAACCAACCTGAGTTGGGTTTTAAAAATAAAAAAGTGTTAAGGATAACCACGATGCAAACTCAAGAATTACTTATTCCGAATGGCAACTATCAAATCCAAGCGGATTTTTATATGCCAGTGCCGATCACAAAAGATTCTAGTATCATCATTATGGCTCATGGCTTGGGTGGAGAAAAAAGCTGTGGCTTAAACTCTTTCGCTGAAGCTTATGCAGAATTGGGATATAACGTATGCGTATTTGATCATTCTGGTTTTGGATTAAGCAGTGGTCCTGTTCAGCATCTTGTTGATAAAAATAGTCAACTTCAGGATTGGAAAGTCGTTATCGACTATATTCAAACCCGATTCTACATCTCGAAAAAAAATATCATTTTATGGGGGTATTCGTTCAGTGGTGCGCATGTTCTAACATTAGCAAGTGAACACACCTTTAAAGCAGTGATCTCTAATTTTCCACACGTTGATGGTTTAGCGAGCTTGACGCTGTATCCGAAAAAATATTTATTGCATGCAACCATGATTGCATTACAAGATTTAGCCCTAGCAAAAATAGGTAGAGTCAAAACCATGCCTGTAATTGCAAAAGATCGGTTTGCTATTTTGGCGGGTGAAGATTGCTATGATGCCTATTATCGACTGATCCCAGATGGGATGCATTGGAAAAATGCTGTACCAGCTCGTATCGTTGCAACTATTGGTTTATACCGACCAACAATGATCGTTCATAAAATTCAATGCCCTGTTTTTGTGTCAGGTGCGGAACTAGATTCACTTATTCCTATCAAAGCAACACGTAAACTCGCACAAAAACTAAAACAAGGTGAATATCGTGAGTTCGTCTGCGGTCACTTCGATCTATTCCATTCGCCCGTTTTTGATCAACTCATCGCAGCGCATCAACATTTTTTGGAAAAACTAAAATAAACTTTTAAAGTTGGTAGTTATATCCCTTACTGCTTAAGTAAAATTCACTGATGAAATGGCATTCTTTTAGAATGTCATCAGTGACTTGTTGATGCTGATAGTAGCTGTGTTTCATTAATGCAAAAACCATTTCAACCAAATACACCGCTTCCTCTTTTCTATTCAATTTCAGCGGATGTACTTTCTGCTCAAATACCGCTTGTAAATCATGAGCAATCTTCTCAATGACGATTTCCTGTAAATTAAAACCATCAACATGTACTGGCCCACCCAAAATCAAAATACTTGCAGCAGGATTTGAATTGTAGAACTCAGCCACCTTAGAAATTAGATCAAAACAAATATCACGTGTTGACCAAGTTTGATAGCACTCATTTTTAAACAAAACATAGGCCTGCAGTTCATCTAAATAACGTTTCACCAATATGCTGAACAAATGATTAACTGTTGGAAAGTATTGATAAATCGTAATCTTAGGAAGATCGGACTGTGCTGCAATTTCGGGAATAGTACAGTGATTGATGCCTTGTTCTTCTAATATTTTCTTTGTTGTTTCTAGTACAAGTTCTAACCTTGCTTTACTTCTTTTTTGTACAGGAAGCTTAATTTCATCAAAAAGCATTTAAACAAATCCCCTGTCTTGCTGTTTAAAAATAAATCGATTATAGTCATAAAACCAACTATAGTTGGTTATGAATAAAAAGAACATCATTCAAGGATATGAATATGAACACAGTCTGTATCATTGGTGCAGGTCCGTCAGGAATTACGGCTGCTAAAAATTGTCAACAAAATGGTATTGCATACGATATCTTCGAGAAAAATGACAAAGTCGGTGGGAATTGGGTGTTTAATTCTAAAACTGGTCATTCTTCAGTCTATGAGAATACACACATTATTAGCTCGCGTACAATGTCTGAATATGAAGATTATCCAATGCCAGACAGTTACCCTGATTATCCACGACATGATCATCTACAGCAGTATTTTGAAAATTATGCCAAACATTTTGGTGTATATGACAAGATTAAATTTCATCACACTATTAACCATATTCATAAAAATGAAAATAAAAAATGGGTGGTGGATTACACCGATGATCAAGGTAAAGAACAACAGAAAATATATGACTATTTAATGGTTGCAAATGGTCATCACTGGAAACCGAAATACCCTGAGTATGAAGGTGAATTTACTGGCAAGTGGATGCATTCACATGATTTTAAAGGTGTAAATGACGACTGGCGTGGAAAGAAAATTTTAGTCATTGGTGCAGGTAATTCAGGCTGTGATGTTGCCGTAGAATCAGCACGTGTCTCAAAAGATGTGTATATATCGATGCGCAGTCCACAATGGTTTGTTCCAAAATTTATGTTTGGACATCCCGCAGACATACTCGTCAAGTCAATGGAAAAACTTCCGCCCAAAATGCGCCAAAAAATTCTGACCAAATTGGTAAAAGCATTCAGTGGAAATTACGCAGATTTTGGCTTGCCTGTAAATGACAAACCGATGCTGACACAACATCCAACGGCGAACTCTGACTTCATTGACTATGTGCGTCACGGTAAAATCAAACCAAAACCAGCGATCAAGCGTCTCAATGGTAAAATTGTAGAATTCGTCGATGGTACTCAACAAGAGTTTGATATTATTTGTTGTTGTACTGGTTTCTGGACCGTCTTCCCTTTCTTCGATAAAGATTTTATAGATTTCCAACATGCTGAAAAATTACCGCTTTACCGTAAAATGATGCATGCAGAACATGACAATCTTTATTTCATTGGTTTATTCCAGCCACTAGGTTGTATTTGGCCAATTTCAGATCATCAAGCCAATTTGGCATGTCAGGAAATCTTAGGAAAATATAAACGTCCTGCTGATATGAAAAAAGCGATTCAGCATGAGTTAGATCATCCACATTACAACTTTGAAGGCGGTCAACGTCATGCAGCAGAGGTTGACTATAATGACTTCCGCGCTGAACTCGTGTCAGACCTTAAAACTGCTGGTGTCATCATTCCAGAGCGTAAACCTTTGGTTTCAATCCGTAAATTAGTTGGTTCTTTACTGACTGCATAATTTAGTGTATTTCTAGGTCATCAGTGAGTGTTACGTTAATCGTGAGCACTCACCTTACATAAATATAATCAACTCAAAATAAAAACTCAAATGATCAATAGCAGGAGCTTTGCATGCACGGACGTATGATGTTTCAACCTTTATTAATCAGCAGTTTACTAGAACATGCTGCTGAATTTCATAAAGACACCTTGATCGTTTCAAAAAACACCGATGGCTCACTTTACGAAACCAATTGGGGCGATGTATCGGATAATGCTAAACGTGGTGCAAAGGCATTAAATGAACTTAAACTCATTCACGGCGATTGTATTGCAACATTAGCTTGGAACAATCATCGTCATTTAGAGGCTTGGTATGCTATTTCTGGTAGTGGCTTAATCTGTCACACCATTAACCCAAGATTATTTCCAGAACAACTGATTTTCATTATTAATGATGCACAAGATAAAGCGATTATTTTTGATAAAACATTCCTACCTTTGATTACAGGAATAAAAGCACATATTCCACTGGTGCAACATTTCATCTGCTTAGATGCACCTGATGAAAAGATTCGTCAAGCCTTACCCGAAGTCTTGTTCTACGATGATTTAATTGCGGGTCAAACTGCAGAATATACATGGCCTGAATTTGATGAAACCACTGCTAGTTCACTATGTTATACCTCTGGAACAACAGGCAATCCTAAAGGTGCTCTCTATTCTCATCGCTCAACTGTTCTTCACAGTTTAGCGGCCAGCTTACCTGACTCACTCAATCTGTCAGCCAAAGACATTATTTTACCTGTAGTTCCGATGTTTCACGTTCATGCATGGGGAACACCTTATGCCGCAGCGATGGTAGGTGCTTCAATTATATTACCAGGGCCGGGTCTTGATGGTGAGAGTCTAGTTAAACTCATTGATCAATATGAAGTGACTGTTGCACTTGGTGTTCCTACCATTTGGCAAAGCTTGTTGGTCGCTGCAAAAGCAATGAACAATTCACTGACCTCTTTAAAACGTAATGTGATTGGTGGCTCGGCTTGCCCACCTAGCATGTTAGCCACATTCCGTGATGTATATGATTGTGAAACCATTCATGCATGGGGGATGACTGAAGCTAGTCCACTTGGCACTGCCAATCAATTCAAAGCTAAACATAAACAACTTTCTCAGGATCAACAAGCAAAACTACGTCTTTCCCAAGGTCGCCCGCCGTTTGGAGTCAGGATTCGTTTAGTGTCTGAAGAAAGAGGAACCGATCTTGTTCCACATGATGGTGAGACTATTGGTAATTTACAAATCAAAGGACATTGGATTGTTGACAAATACTTTGGTCAGTCCGACTCACCATTGACCAGTGATGGATGGTTTGATACTGGAGATATTGCGTCTATAGATGCTGATGGCTATCTGCATATTAGTGATCGTGCCAAAGACTTGATTAAATCTGGTGGAGAATGGATCTCTTCTGTAGAGCTTGAAAATATCGCAATGGGTCACCCAGAAATTGCGATGGCTGCGGTCATCGCAGCACAACATCCAAAGTGGGATGAAAGACCTGTCTTAATCGCCGTTAAACATCCTAATAGCCAAATCACTGAACAACAACTCATTGATTACTATGCTGATAAAATTGCTAAATGGCAAACTCCAGATAAAGTGATTTTTGTCGATGCCATACCGCTTAGCGGCACTGGAAAAATGCTAAAAAGAAAACTTCGCGAAGAATATGGACATGTATTAATGTGAGTTCAGGTTAATTTCTCAACTCACTCATACTAACTAAATAAAGCTGTAACTGTACATCAGTTACAGCTTTATATTTAAGCCACTACGAATAATTAAATTAGCAGTATCACGACCTGACAGATATGCACCATGCACAGTGCCTGCATAATCAGTATGACAATGTTCACCTGCAAAATATACTTGCGCTGGATGCTCTTTTTTAAAGATCTCTACATCATCTTTAGTATGTTCAACTTTTGGAAAACTAAATGAACCTAAACTAAACGGATCACTTCCCCAGCGGGTAATTATGATGTTCTGAATTTCATTGGAGTGCATGCAAATCTTCAATATTTTCTTGATATATTCATGCACCTGTTGATCCGTTGCTTGATCAACCCATTCTGACTTTGTACCTCCAACGAGAAGTAGATAAGTCGGTTTATTATATAAACGACTAAAATCTAAAATACTATACAGCTCACGCTCATCCCAAAAAAATGCCGTATTGTGTTTAAGTGCATTCCCATTAAATTCTAGAGCTTTTGAAAATTGTATAAATATTTTATTGAAAGATCCAAAACCCAGCTTTTGAATCGATCGGACTAATCCACTAGGCAAAGGCGGCTCAAACTTAATTTTATCTTGCTTTAAAATACCGAGTGGAACTGTCACCACAACTTGAGAACCTATGTAAAGCTGTCCACATGCTGTTTTTATCTGCACTTGATGAGAGTCATGATCGATTTCAACAATATCTGCATTCGTATGAATCTCTAAATCAGTAGCCAGAACTTTAACAATCTGTTCATAACCTTTTGGAAATATCACTTCATCGCCTGAGAAGTAGCCTTCAAAATCCATAAAATTATGGGCTAATTGCTCTAAATCAGTCGCAAAAGGATCATTGGCAAGCCTTGAGTAATACTGCTTAATTTTTTGTGTGATGACGTCTCGATCAAAATAATGAAGTTGAAAACGTATCTTTCCTAAAACATTCTCAAGTTGCTCAAAAGCGGAGATATCCTGCTCTTTTGATTTATTTTGAAAAACCTTCTGAACATCACGAAGGCATTTTTCAAATTCTAAGCTCTCTTGTTCGGTAAATGGCTGACCATTGGCATGAAAATAATCCACTTGATCATAATTAAAAACTTGAGTACTTATCCGATTGGACTCTGCAATTTTCCATATCGGATTATTATCAATACCATGTATCCATGATGCACCAAGGTCAAAACAATGACCATCAATGTTTTGTGTATGTATTCTCCCACCTATACGATCACGTGCTTCTAAAACAACAACATTAAATCCTGCTGATTTTAAATGCTGAGCACAACTTAATCCTGCAACACCAGCGCCGATAATATAAATAGGATGATTAAAGTCGTTCATTCATTTTTTTATTAAAAAAAATTCGCTTAAAGATATCGCGTTCAAAACTGTGAAAATAGTCGTGTGATGTAATAAATTTAAAATGATTGGTAACTTAAGAAGAGTTTAAAATTGTTTGAATCGAATAAATCACAAAAAAACGGCCATGAAGACCGTTTTTTTAGAATGCTTTGACTTTCTCATTAATCTGCTGATATATCTTCGAATAAAACTGAAGATAAATAGCGCTCTCCAGCATCAGGTAAAATCACCACTATGGTTTTACCTGCATTTTCAGGACGTTGAGCAAGTTCATGAGCGGCCGCTAATGCTGCACCACTTGAAATACCCACAAAAATCCCTTCTTTGATTGCAGATTGACGAGCAAAATCAATTGCTGTTTGATTTTCAACCGCGATAACTTCATCCACCAAATCTAAATCTAGGTTTTTAGGAATAAAGTTTGCACCAATGCCTTGGATTTTATGTGGTCCCGGAGTGAGTGTTTCGCCACGCTTCGCTTGTCCAATAATTGGTGAGTCTGCTGGTTCAACTGCAACTGAGTAAAGGGCTTGATTTTTAACTTTCTCAAAATAACGCGAAATACCAGAGATCGTACCTCCCGTACCTACACCAGCCACTAAAATATCAACCTTACCACCCGTTGCTTCAAAAATTTCAGGTCCAGTTGTAGTTTCATGAATGGCAGGATTTGCTGGGTTTTCAAATTGCTGAGGTAAATAATAAAGCTCTGGGTTCTCAGCAACAAAACGTTCTGCTTCTTGAACAGCACCATTCATCCCTTTAGCTGGATCGGTTAATACTAAATGAGCACCCAATGCTTTGAGTACTTTACGGCGCTCGATACTCATACTTGCAGGCATAGTCAGTGTGATGTCATAACCTTTAGCAGCAGCAACAAAAGCTAGCGCAATTCCAGTATTACCACTCGTAGGTTCAACAATATGCATTCCTGCTTTAAGCACACCACGTTGTTCTGCATCCGCAATCAAAGCTGCACCAACACGGCATTTTACTGAAAATGCTGGGTTACGTGCTTCCACTTTAGCAAGAACTGTAGCCCCGCCCTGTATCACACGATTAATGCGAATAAGCGGTGTATTACCAATCGCTTCAGCGTTATTACTGTATACCGCGATTCCACGATTAGAAGTTTGTGGAAATTGAGTCTCTGTGGTCATGAACAATCCTTATATTCATAAAACAATACTTTTATCATAATCCTTTTTCATTTTAGATATATAACCATTTGTAGGATTTTCATATAAGATAAAATGAATAGGTTATTCTAAATATGAAATTATCACTTTACTGCTTTTAATCCATAAAAATTAGACATTTGACAGAAAGTTCTTAAATTTTGATAACCAGCCTGAAGGTATAGATTCTTCATCTCTTTCACTGTCATTAAATTAAAGTCATCATGTATTCTTTCCAACATGACCTGACTTTGTTTTTCACTTAATCCTATTTTTGTCACCAAATTTTTTAATACTAACTGATCATTTGGTTCTTCGAATTGCATCAGATCAAAACTCAGAACCACGCCATCTTGTTTCAAAGCATGGTAAATATCACCTAAAAAACTCTTTTTGCATGCATGTGAAACAAAATGAAAAACCAAAATACTCAATACTGCATCAAAATTTTCAGGATATTTCTGGAGCACCGTCGTGTCACCTTGCAGAATTATGACTCGGTGCATTTGCTGCTTAAACTGAACGATCTGTTTTGTTTTTTCAAGCATCGCTGACGATGGATCAAACACAACAAACTCCGCCTTTGGAAAATGATCTAATAAATAATTCAGTTCAAACCCTGTTCCGCACCCGACAATGGCAATTTTAGCTTCTTCTTTGAGATGAGTTTCAAGTAGCGCCAGTATATGTAGATGCATGAGTTCATATCCTGGTATCAGCTGTCTGATATGCACATCGTAGTTTTCTACGATTTTTGGGTGATCAAAATTCTTTGCCATCTCACTCTTCGACTATTTTTAAAATTAAGCCGAACTTAGCGAACTAAGTTCGGCTTTGTTATTTTCTGCTTAAAGTTAAAAATATCACTCAATGACGATTAAGCACTCTCATCAAAAATATTGAGTTGCTCACGCATATATTCTTGGAGTTTAAACTTCTGAGCCTTACCAGAAGCAGTCATTGGGAACTCTTTAAGAAAATGTACATATCGTGGCACTTTATTATGTGAGATATTGGCTTTGCAGTAATCTTTGATCACTTGTTCAGAACATTCATGTCCTTCATGCAAAATAATACAAGCACATAACTCTTCGCCATATTTCGGGTCAGGAAGTCCAATCACTTGGACATCGCTAACAGCAGGATGTTTATATAAGAAGTCTTCAATCTCTTTAGGGAATAAATTCTCACCTCCCCGAATCACAACATCTTTAATGCGACCTTTGATTTTGATAAAGCCTTCATCATCCATTTCAGCGATATCACCGGTATGCATCCATTTTGCGACATCTACGACTTCTCGTGTTTTTTCTTCTTCATCCCAATAGCCCAGCATGACTGAGTATCCTCGTACACACAACTCTCCGAGTTTGCCACGAGGCACTACTTTACCGTGTTCATCGACTATTTTAATTTCGATATGTGGATGAACTCGACCAACAGTGCTCACTCGTTGTTCTAGCGAATCTTTGATCGAACTTTGTGCACTTACTGGCGCTGTTTCAGTCATGCCATAACAAATCGTGATATCTCGCATATGCATACGCTCAATGACGCGCTTCATGATTTCTTTTGGACATGGACTGCCAGCCATAATGCCAGTACGCAATGTAGTCAAATCAAATTCGTCAAATTGCTCATGATCAAGCATGGCAATAAACATGGTAGGCACACCATATGCCGCGGTACATTTCTCTTGTTCAATCGCATTAAGACTATCAAGAGGATTAAATACAGCTGATGGATAGATCATGGTTGATCCATGTGTAATACAGGCGAGATTACCCATCACCATACCAAAGCAATGAAATAACGGTACAGAAATACAAACTCGATCTTGAGAAGTCAGTTTGATTGCCTCTCCCACAAAATACCCGTTATTCAGAATATTATTGTGTGTCAGCATGGTCCCTTTGGGGCTACCTGTAGTTCCAGAGGTAAACTGGATATTGATGGTTTCATCGAATTGAAGACCAGATGCTATCTCATTAAGTTGATCTAACTGCTCGGAAGTCGGTTCAACCAATAAATCACTAAAGCGATAAAACCCAGTATGTTGTTGATCATCTATTTTGATCAAATACTTTAAATGCGGCAATTTTTCAGCATTTAAAACGCCATTGGTCGTATGCAAGATTTCTGGTGCGATTTGCGTCAAAATTTCTTGATAATTGGTCGTCTTAAAGGTCGATGCAATGATCAATCCTTTGCATGACACTCGATTGAGTACGTATTCTAGCTCATAACTTTTATACGCAGGATTTAAGTTGACCAAAATAATTCCAGCCTTAAAGGCTGCAAATTGTGCGATCGTCCATTCCACACAATTAGGGGACCAAATTGCTAGACGATCTCCCTTTTCTAAACCGATTTTTAATAAACTACATGCAAAAGCATTTACTTTCTCTTGTAACTGCTGATAGGTCAAACGTACATTTTGATGCACACTGACCACAGCATCCTGATCGGCATATTGTAGGCATGCTTGATCAAATTTATGGCCTATGGTCATACCCAATAAGGGTTGCTCACTGGTGCCATAGGCATAACTGAGTCGTAATTGCGTCATTGAATCATACTCCTTGATTCTATTTTCTTATATCAATCCAATATTTCGTTATTAATTACGCGATTACTCGTTTAAACATGACATCCTTTTGTGTGAATTAAATTAATTTTCCTCCTTTGCCTTAACTGCATTGACACAAAAGTCTGCAATTTGCTTAACGAAATAACCTTTATAACCGTCATCAAACATCACATTACGCGATGGATTTAAAGGTTCAATCACAACGAATGTCATCGCACCAACCACGCATAATGCAGCTGTATTTAAATCTTCAAATTCGAACTCACCATTGACCTTTCCTTCGGCAAGAATCTCCTTAATGGATTGTTTTATCAGTTGCTTACTTCTAAAACGTTCATGCTCAATCGTTGGGTCTACGGGCTCAAACATGAGTGAATATGCAAGTTGAGGGCTATTCAGAGCACGTTTTACGAAAGCAGTGACGGCCTTTGTCAACTTCTCAGTCGAAGTCCAATCATTTTTTGCAATCTGATTCAGAATATCGACCTCACCTTTGATGGCCTGTGAAAGCACTTCAATCAAAATCTGATTTTTGTTCTCAAAATAGCGATAGACCAAACCACTCGAGACACCAGATTTATCTGCAATCGCTTGCACTTGTGCATCTTTAAAACCACCACCCGCAATAAGTTCGCGCGCGGATTGCAGTATCGATTGACGATTTTGCTCCATACGCTCTTGCATCAAAGTGGATCTTTTATAACTCATAATTGTTCACCCAATCAACTAAAATGAATCATAAATCATTTTCTGAATCTATATTCACTTTTTTAAAAAATAACTGTATTGTATTTCTCAAGCAAGGACAAAATGCTTCACTGGAAATAAAAATTAAATTTTAGGATGAATGAAAATGAATTTACAGAGTATCGACTTTGGACTAGACGAAACACTAATCGCTTTACGTGATTCTGTAGCTGCATTCTGTGCAAAGGAAATCGCACCTATTGCTCAACAAGTTGATCGAGACAACTTATTTCCAGCTCACTTATGGAAAAAATTTGGTGATATGGGGTTACTTGGACTTACCGTGAGTGAAGAATACGGTGGTGTCAATCTGGGTTATTTGGCTCATATCATTGTCATGCAGGAAATTTCACGAGCATCTGCTTCCATTGGACTTTCATACGGGGCACATTCAAATCTTTGTGTGAATCAAATTAACCGTAATGGTAGCGAAGAACAAAAACAAAAATATCTTCCTAAATTAATTTCTGGCGAATATGTCGGTGCTTTGGCAATGTCTGAACCGAATGCGGGTTCAGATGTCGTTAGTATGAAATTACGAGCTGAAGATCATGGTGATCACTTTGTACTTAATGGCTCAAAAATGTGGATTACCAATGGTGGAGATGCTGACGTGCTGGTGGTTTACGCCAAAACTGACATCAATGCTGGTGCCAAAGGCATGACTGCTTTCATTATTGAAAAAGGCATGGAAGGCTTTAGTCATGGGAGTCACTTAGACAAACTCGGAATGCGTGGTTCAAATACTTATCCCCTGTTCTTTGACAATGTCAAAGTGCCTAAAGAAAACGTGATGGGTGGTGTGGGTAACGGTACAAAAGTGCTCATGAGTGGATTGGATTACGAACGTGCAGTTCTCAGTGGTGGACCACTAGGCATTATGGATGCATGTTTAGATGTGGTCATCCCATACATTCATGAACGTAAGCAATTCGGTCAATGTTTAGGTGAATTCCAACTCATGCAAGGCAAAATTGCGGATATGTATTCTACATGGTTGGCAAGCAAGGCTTTGGTTTATGCCGTGGGTGCAGCATGTGATAAAGCTGATCATGATCGTGGTTTACGTAAAGATGCAGCAAGTGCCATTCTCTACTCAGCTGAAAAAGCAACCTGGATGGCTGGTGAAGCAATTCAAACCCTTGGGGGCAATGGTTATATCAATGATTACAGCACAGGTCGATTGTGGCGTGATGCCAAACTCTATGAAATCGGTGCAGGAACTTCTGAAATTCGACGCATGTTAATTGGTCGTGAGTTATTCAACGAAACCAAATAATTCAAGTTAATACAAGGAAGTCATTGATGAACGAAATTAAAAGTAAAATCAATCCACGTAGTGAAGAGTTTAAAATCAATCAAGCTGCAATGCTTGAATTGGTCGCAGACTTAAAAAAACAAGCTCAAACCATTGCCTTAGGTGGTGGAGAAAAAGCACGTCAGAAGCATTTAGCACGTGGAAAACTATTACCGCGTGAGCGCATTGATCAACTCATTGATGCAGGAACTGCCTTTCTTGAAATTGGTCAACTCGCTGCTTATCAAGTTTATGCTGACGATGTACCAGCCGCAGGTGTGGTTGCAGGTATTGGTCAAGTGCATGGTGTGACATGCATGATCGTTGCCAATGATGCAACAGTTAAAGGAGGTACATATTATCCTTTAACTGTAAAAAAACATTTACGTGCGCAAGAAATTGCTGAACAAAATCATCTTCCTTGTATTTATATGGTCGACTCAGGCGGTGCATTTCTGCCAATGCAGGATGAAGTATTCCCTGATCGCGATCATTTTGGACGAATTTTTTACAACCAAGCACGCATGTCGAGTAAAGGTATTGCACAAATAGCCGTGGTTATGGGGAGTTGTACTGCGGGTGGCGCATATGTCCCTGCCATGTCCGATGAAACGATTATTGTCCGCAATCAAGGCACGATTTTCCTCGGTGGTCCACCTTTGGTAAAAGCTGCAACAGGTGAAGTGGTGACTGCTGAAGACCTTGGTGGTGGCGATGTTCATACCCGTTTATCTGGTGTCGCAGATCATCTTGCAGAAAGTGATGAACATGCGATTCAAATTGCACGCAATATTGTTCAAAACCTAAATATCGAACCGAAAGCATTTAAGACCGAAATTGAAGAACCACTTTATAGTGCTGAAGAACTCTATGGTGTCATTCCGAGTGACTCACGCAAACCCTTTGACATCCGTGAAGTGATTGCACGTATCGTAGATGGTTCAAGACTTGATGAATTTAAGGCTCGTTTTGGTACAACCTTAATTACAGGTTTTGCATCTATCTACGGCATGAAGGTCGGAATCATTGCCAATAACGGAATTTTATTTTCAGAGTCTGCTCAGAAAGGTGCGCATTTCATTGAACTGTGTACGCAACGCAATATTCCATTGCTCTTTATCCAAAATATCACCGGTTTCATGGTCGGTCGCCAATATGAAAATGAAGGTATTGCCAAAAATGGAGCCAAATTGGTCATGGCAGTAGCGACCGCAAATGTTCCTAAAATCACCTTGGTGGTCGGAGGTTCTTTTGGTGCAGGCAACTATGGAATGTGCGGTCGAGCATATTCTCCTCGCTTCTTATGGACTTGGCCGAATTCACGTATTTCCGTGATGGGCGGTGAACAAGCTGCTAGTGTTCTCTCCACGATTAAGCGTGATCAAATTGAGCAACGTGGTGAAACTTGGTCAGCTGAAGAAGAAGATCAATTCAAACAACCTTATCGTGATCAATTTGAAAAGCAAGGACACCCTTATTATGCATCTGCACGGTTGTGGGATGACGGTGTGATTGATCCAGCAGAATCACGTCATGTCTTAGGTCTGAGTTTGGCTGCTGCATTGAATGCACCAATTGAACCAACTCAGTTCGGCGTGTTCCGCATGTAAGGAGATAATGACATGAGTTATGAATTTTTACAGCTTGAAATTGAACGCCAAGTTGCGACCGTTTGGATTAATCGTGCTGAATTACACAATGCATTCAATACACAAGTGATAGAAGAGCTGAATCACTGTTTCACAACTTTAAATGCTAATGATGACGTTCGTGTTGTCGTTTTGGCAGGTCGTGGTAAAAGCTTTTCTGCAGGTGCGGACCTTAATTGGATGAAGCAAGCAGGTCAAGCATCAAAAGTGGAAAATGAAGAGGATGCTTTGAAACTTGCCAAAATGTTACAAAGTTTAGCCTCGCTGAAACAACCGACTATTGCACGTGTCCATGGTATTGCATTTGGCGGCGGCATGGGGCTTGCTTCAGCATGCGATATTTGTGTGGCTTCCACTGATGCTAAGTTTGCCACTTCAGAAGTGAGATTAGGTTTAGCACCTTCAACGATTAGTCCATACGTGATCCGTGCCATCGGTGCTCGTCAAGCATCTCGATATTTTCTCACTGCTGAACGTATTTCTGCAGAACAAGCAAAGCATATTGGTCTCGTCCATGAAGTTTGTCAGCCAGAACAGTTGGATGCCACCGTATTGGAAATCATTGATGCAATTTTGCTTGGTGGCCCTGAAGCTCAAGCTGCATCAAAGTCTTTGATTCGTTTAGTTGATCATCAAGAAGTCACAGAAGATTTACTGATTCAAACCGCTCAACACATTGCGCACGTACGTCAAGGTGATGAAGCCAAAAATGGCTTAACTGCTTTTTTAAATAAACAAAGCCCAGCATGGATTCAAGCAACGGCAGAACAATAAAAAGGAATTCAATATGTTTAAAAAAATTCTCATTGCAAACCGTGGCGAAATTGCATGTCGTGTGATTCGTAGTGCACAAAAATTAGGTATCGCAACCGTTGCAGTCTACTCAGATGCAGATGCCCAAGCGCAGCATGTCAAATTAGCAGATGAAGCTATCTATATTGGTGAATCCCCTGCTGCACAAAGTTATTTACAAGCAGATCGTATTATTCAAGCTGCACTAAAAACTGGAGCGGAAGCCATCCATCCAGGTTATGGTTTCCTATCTGAAAATGATCAATTTGCTGAAGCCTGTGAAAAAAACAACATTACTTTTATAGGGCCTCCAGTGGCTGCCATCTTAGCCATGGGTTTAAAGGCAACGTCTAAAGCATTAATGGAAAAAGCAGGTGTACCTCTCACCCCCGGGTACCATGGTAGCAATCAAGATGCATATTTCTTAAAACAACAAGCTGATCAGATTGGCTATCCTGTACTGATTAAAGCCAGTGCAGGTGGTGGTGGTAAAGGCATGCGCTTAGTTGAGCGTGCTGAAGACTTTCTTCCTGCACTGAACTCATGCAAAAGTGAAGCGAAATCAAGCTTTGGCAATGATGACGTTCTAATTGAACGTTATGTTGTCAATCCTCGTCATATTGAAGTGCAAGTTTTTGGTGACAAACATGGCAATTATGTTCACCTCTTTGAACGTGATTGCTCTGTGCAGCGCCGTCACCAAAAAGTCCTAGAGGAAGCCCCAGCCCCTAAAATGGCCGAAGTTAAACTCGAAGCGATGCGTGAAGCTGCGATTAATGCTGCCCGAGCAGTAGACTATGTCGGTGCTGGAACGGTTGAGTTCATTGTTGAGCAAGATGGTACAGCTTACTTCATGGAAATGAACACTCGCCTTCAAGTTGAACACCCTGTGACGGAAATGATCACAGGACAAGATTTGGTTGAATGGCAATTACGTGTTGCTTATGGTGAACCTTTGCCAAAACAACAGTCTGAATTAAAAATTCATGGCCATGCACTTGAAGCTCGTGTTTATGCAGAAGAGCCAGAGAAAGGATTTCTCCCAGCAATTGGAAAAATTAATTATCTTCATTATCCGCCTCAAAATGAATGTGTCCGTGTTGATAGTGGCATTGTGCAAGGTGATGAGATCACAACGTTCTATGATCCAATGATTGCTAAACTCATCGTATGGGGAGAAAATCGTGAAGCAGCACTCGTCCAAATGCATCATGCTTTGAGCCACTTTCATGTCGAAGGCTTAGGCAACAATATTGCATTTTTAGATCGCTTAGTGGCATGTGACTCTTTCAAAAATGCCAACCTAGATACTAATTTAATTCAGCGCGAAGATGAGTTCCTATTTAAAACCACTACTCCTTCTTCGTCTGAAACAATTGTCACAGCAGCATTTATTGAACTGCATTCTCAGTTAAATGAATCCAAGCGTACAAGCCATCCAGTTTGGAAAGCAAAACCCCTGTGGAGAAGTAATGTTGATGCGCGTACACCGATAAAACTTGAACATCTCGGACAAACGTATCAAGTTGAATTTATCTCAACTTCACAAGGGTTCGAAGCACAGCTTGATGGCGAAAGCTACGCTATCTCAGGTCAGTTGCTCAATGAAAATCTCATGGCGATCTATACCTCTTTCGGTCAAGAGAAAATCAGTTTTAAAAAAACCAATGATGCGGTCACCCTATTTAAAAATGGGCAGACTTTTAAATTTGAACTCATCAAACCTAATTTTAATACAAATGATCAATCTTCATCTGACTCAAATCTAAAAGCACCAATGCCGGGTGCAGTGACACAAGTATTTGTTTCAGCAAATCAACGTGTAAAAAAAGATGAAGTGTTATTAACGTTAGAGGCAATGAAAATGGAATACGCTATACGTGCACCATTTGATGGTGTCGTTGTCGCAGCTTATTTCCAACAAGGTGATCAAGTGAAAGCTGGTGATGAGCTGGTTGAGTTTCAAGCTGCTGAGGAGAATGCGGCATGATGAAAACAACCAATCAAACCACACCAAATCACGATAATTTTGTGAAAATCGTTGAAGTTGGACCTCGTGACGGTCTTCAGAATGAAAAAACACCCTTAACATTCGAAGACAGACGCAATCTTATTCTTGATTTGATGAAAACTGGTTTGAAGAATATCGAAGTCGGT
The DNA here is from genome assembly GCF_056779915.1 of Acinetobacter sp. ANC_7513. Classification (NCBI taxonomy): domain Bacteria; kingdom Pseudomonadati; phylum Pseudomonadota; class Gammaproteobacteria; order Moraxellales; family Moraxellaceae; genus Acinetobacter; species Acinetobacter sp. ANC_7513. The sequence continues at coordinate 38,901 of NZ_JBWYIW010000014.1, read as the reverse complement.
TCTTGTGTATCTGCAAAGTGGGTACCTCAAATGGCAGAAAGTGATCAACTCTATGCTAGCCTACCACATGATGAAGATATCCAGTTCAGCTTACTGACACCAAACCTTAAGGGATTCGAGTCAGCTTTAGCTGTAGGCTGTAAAGAAGTTGCGGTTTTCACCGCTGCTTCTGAAAGCTTCACTCAAAAGAATATAAATTGTTCAATTGAGGAAAGTTTTGAGAAGTTTGCTGATGTATTACAGTTTGCTCAACAACATGATATTAAAGTACGCGGATACGTTTCATGTATCGTCGACTGCCCCTATGAAGGTCCAATTGATCCATCTAAGGTTGCTGAAGTCAGTGCAAAGTTAATTGATCTAGGTTGCTACGAAGTATCCTTGGGTGAAACCATCGGCACAGCTACACCTGATCGTGTTTCCAAAGTTTGGAATGCATGTTTGGAACGAATTGAACCACAACTTTTAGCTGGTCATTTTCACAATACCTACGGCATGGCAATTGCCAATATCTATCAATCACTGACACAAGGCATCCGCATATTTGACTCATCGATTGCAGGACTTGGCGGTTGTCCTTATGCCAAAGGTGCTTCGGGTAATGTATCCACTGAAGACTTATTTTATCTTTTGTCCAATATGGGCTATGAAACTGGCATTAACCTAGATGCCCTGATGCTTGCGAGTCGTAACATTAGTCAAGTTTTGCAACGAAACAATCCATCTAACTATGCCAATGCGTATTGGCAAAAAAAATGTGCTTAGTACGTATCAGCATTATGAAATGATGAAGATCGGAAGCTGATTCAGGATGAACAAAATAAAAATACAATGAGGTGTTCAATGACGAACAAAGTGTATGAAAGTGCTGAAAGTGCACTGAACGATATCATTCAAGATGGTCAAACCTTAGCTGTTGGTGGTTTTGGCTTATGTGGTATTCCTGAGGCTTTGATTGCTGCCCTGAAACAAACAGGAGCTAAAGAGCTGACTTGTATTTCAAACAATGCAGGTGTAGATGGTTTTGGTTTGGGATTACTACTCGAAACAAAACAAATTAAAAAAATGATCTCGTCCTATGTCGGAGAAAATAAAGAATTTGAGCGACAATACTTAAATGGTGAACTTGAAGTCGAGCTAACCCCTCAAGGCACTTTGGCTGAAAAACTCCGTGCTGGTGGAGCTGGGATTCCTGCATTTTTTACCCAAACAGGCGTAGGTACGTTGATTGCAGAAGGTAAAGAAGTACGTGAGTTCAATGGTAAAGAATATATTTTAGAACCCTCTTTAACTGCAGATGTCGCTTTGGTCAAAGCGTATAAAGCAGATAAGGCAGGTAACCTAATCTTTAGGAAAACAGCTCAAAATTTTAATCCCGTTTGTGCGATGGCTGGGAAAATCACAGTCGCTGAAGTTGAGGAAATTGTAGAGATCGGTGAGCTCGATCCCGATTCGATACATTTGCCCGGCATTTATGTAAATCGTATCGTTCTTAACACTACACCAGAAAAAAGAATCGAACAAATGACCTTAAAGGCGGAGGCATAAGTTATGGCATGGACGCGTAATGAAATGGCACAACGAGCTGCCTTGGAACTCGAAGATGGATTTTATGTCAATTTAGGGATTGGATTGCCTACATTGGTTGCGAACTATATTCCTGAAAATATCAATGTTTGGCTCCAATCTGAAAATGGTTTGCTGGGAATTGGCGAATTTCCAACAAAAGAAACCGTAGATGCTGACCTGATTAATGCGGGTAAGCAAACTGTTACGGCGCGAGCAGGCGCTGCATTTTTTTCCAGTGCTGATTCATTTGCCATGATCCGTGGTGGGCACGTGAATATAGCTATACTTGGCGCTATGGAAGTCTCTGAGCAAGGTGATCTTGCGAATTGGATGATTCCAGGGAAAAAAGTCAAAGGTATGGGTGGAGCAATGGATTTGGTGGCTGGCGTACAAAAAGTCGTCGTGCTAATGGAACATTGTGCCAAAGATGGCACCCCAAAAATTGTTCCGCAATGTTCACTGCCCCTTACAGGTAAAGCAGTCGTTCATCGCGTGATTACAGATCTAGGGGTTTTGGATATCACGCCTCAAGGGGTAAAACTGATAGAACTGGCTCATGACGTCAACTTTGATGAGATACAGAAAGTGACTGGAGTTCCCCTAATTCAATCGCAATAAGATCGCTAAAAAAACCACGCCTAAGCGTGGTTTTTTTATTTAGAAAGCATTCATTAAAGAAACGCCAATACCCGCATAGGTAGCACGATGATTATAATCAATCAAACTCTCACCATACCCATCGAATAATTGAAAATGACCTCTAAGTTTGCCACTGATTGGAAATGCCCAATCAAATTGAACAGCTCCTCGAGAATCATCCCCACCCTTAAGTGAATGTCTTAACATCAAACTAAAATCATGATCATTCCAACGGTAAAAAGTCGTTAAATCACCACGACCAATATAGTTTTTAATGTCAGGATTGTTATCATCATTGAAATCTTCTTCGATTCGATACCAAGGTCGAATCATCATAGCGAAATTATCACGCTCAAATCCTAAGTTCAGCATCACACGGTTCCAACTACGTGATAAAGGATCCGAACGTCCATTTGATTGATGATTCAGCGTTAAACCGAGTAAGCGACCATTTAAACCTAAAAATTCATAGTTGGTTCTAAACACAATACTTGCTTCAGGTTCATAATTCGTTTCACGAAATGGTCGTGATTCTTCAGAGTTGTAAACCTGCCAACGAGAGGACTGGGTATAACCCAACCAAATATCGCCATTATTCCCGATTAAGTTTTCAACAGCTTTAGTTTTGAGTGAAATTTGAAACTTGGACTCTAAAGACTTTAAATTTTGATCATCTTCTACGGTATTTTGAGGATTTGGGCTCGATGGAAATTCGTTCTTATCAGACGTCCAAAATGCAGGAAGTAAATATACAGGTTGATGTGCGCGTATATTCCATGTACCTAATTTACTGTCTTCAGCCAATTCCCATCGTTTATCAAGCAACGATGAATTCGGTGTAATTACAGGACCTTCCACCGAAAACAAGTTTTCAACTTTTTGTTCGATTTTAGACTTTAAATCCTGTGGTTCAACCTGCGGTGCTGGTATTTCACGCGCAGCCTGACGCTCAGAAACATAAGCAGGTTGCTCAAGTTCAGGGGCTTTGAACAATGCATCATAACAGGCTAAACGCTCTGCATTTGAATCAAGTGCAACACACGCTTGTGGTGACGCTGGATTCGCTGGTACCACATCTGTTGCCCAAACTGTCTGTATAGGCAAACACATAAACGACGACACACCCAACCATATTGGTGAACGTTTTATTCTATTTCGCATTGGCTAAGCCCCATTTTTAATTTTAATTCACTTGTTTTATTGAAAACCCAAGTTCTGCAAGTTGCTCTTTTTTAGCCATTGGTGCTACAACAGCCTTCGTTGGTTTTTGATTCACTAAATACGTTTCTGCTACACGCTTTAGATCATCTAACGTTACATTGAGCAAACGCTCTCGTAAAGTTTTTCTGAATTGAGGCGTGCGTCCATGCAATAATGCATAACATGCAGTAATTGCTTCACCTGCTGGAGAACCTGGCTTATCCATGCTCGATACAAGACCCAGAATCGCCTCTTCAAGTTGGTGTGGTTTTTGTTCAGTATTCAATAACCAATCAATACTTGCTTCAAAATCTTGGAAAGTTTCTGCTAAACGTGGATCACGATAACTATAGAATCTAAATGCACAAGCATTGCCATCATAGCTTGCACCACCACCATAAGCGCCTCCTTTTTCACGGATTGCACTGTGTAGGAAACCATTTCGTAGATAAGCCGCAAGCACCATTAACGGTGCTGCATCCGGATGAGAAACTTCAACTGCTGGATAAGCAGAAGCACAGAATTGGACATTGGATTGAATCAGCCATGCTTCATCATTTTGTGTTTGTTCAAAATTAACTTCAGCAAGACGCACTGGTTCACGATTCACTTCAAGTTTATCCCAAACATTTTGAATTTCTTCAATTAAACGTTCAGACTGCTGCTCTTCACAGACCAGTAGAAACTGTTTAGGCGCGAGTAACAACAAACGGTGAATATTTTGCAACTCTTGAATGAGGTGCGCATAAGCTTGCTCATCTGTTTCGATGCTTTGAACAAGCTCGCTCAACCAATTAAGCGCACCTAAGCCAGTATTATTATAATCACGTAATGCCAATGCACTCATATTACGAGAAGCGATCTGCATGGCATAGCTATGTCCAGAACCAGACAAACGGGATGCCCAACGCGTCTTACGTTGTTGTAAGAGTTCAATAATACGATCCTTTTCATCAAAACGTAGTTTTTCAAATGCCAATTTTAACAATTGAATCGTATCTAGTTTGTGGGCAAGCGATTTGGTTGTCAGCGTTAAAAATGCGCTAATTTTACCTTTATCATCAACTTTACTACGTAGAGATGCCCCCATACCAAGGCCACCACTTACCGCTGTTTGTAATTGCTGTAATTCTAAATAATTATATTGACCTGCACCGACCTCGCCCATGAGCACGGAGAGTAAGTTAAAATATGGTGATTTCACGACTTGATCAGGAATTTGAATAATCACTTGTTGGTAATAAATTCCATTAGTACCAGCATGGTATAAGTTCAAAGGTGTATCTAAGTTATTAGAAATGATTTCTCGCAATTGACCTTGAACGACTGGAAGCTCAGCGGGTATATCTTCTAGACCAACTTTCGGCAATAAATCTAAGTTGTCAGGAGTCGCCTGTCTTTCATTTAATGCCTCAGTTTGGCGTACAATTTCCGCTTTTTCGGCATCTGTTAAGCGTGCGCCTATATCAGCTAAACGCTGTTTTTCTGCTTCAGCCTCTAATTTCGACTTATTCGCATCTGGTACAAGCGTCATCTGTACACGATGCGGATTATCAATCAAATGGGTCTTAATCAGATTAGGCAACCACATCGGGTCTTTCAACTGCTCTTTCACTTGCTCAATGGTCGAATCTACGTCCCAAACATGTATTGGATCATTATGATGAATTGCACTGCTTAAACCATTGAGGATGAGGCTTAGACCATAAGGCGTGCCATCTCCACCAATTTCTCGTTGGTGTAATTCAATTTGATGCAAAATCGCATCAACCAATGACTGATCTACAGGCTTCGAGGCAACCTCGTTCAGCACATTCAACACACCGTTTTTGAATGTTTCTGCATGTTCAGGATTTGAACCTTGAATACCGCAGTAGAAAGTCATTTCATAGTTAGAATCATCAAGACCTAAAATTGGTCCTGTAGATTGAGCATAACCACACGTTTCTAAATAGTGACGTAATGGTGAAGCAGAATCTTCCAATAAGATCCCTTCAGCCAAACGTAAGCCTAAACGAAGTTGAATATCACTAGATTCAGGAAGTAACCATGCCAGTACATGGTAGGTTTTATCTTTCAAATCTTCAGCATCTACCGCGTAAGTCTCTGTCACCTCAATAGGTGCTTCTAGACGCTGTTCTGGTGTCGAATATAAGGTTTGACCTTTCTTAAACTTAGATAACGCTAAAGTTTCAAACTGCTCTTGTAACTCATAGGCAGATTGATTACCAAAAGTCATGAAAATAGCATTACTTGGATGGTAATGTGACTTATAGAAACTGACTAACTCTTCGTAAGTTAAATCAGGAATATCCTTCGGATCACCACCTGAATTATAGTGGTAAGTCGTTTTAGGGAATAAATGATGAGCAAGTTGGTGATATAACTGATCTGAAGGTGAACTCATTGCACCTTTCATTTCATTAAAAACCACACCCTTGTAAACAGGCTCACCATTCTCCAACTCAATTCGGATACCTTCTTGAGCGAAATCCAAAGGGTTTAAATTGGCTGCAAATGCTGCATCCAAATAGACGGAAAGTAAGTTTTGGAAATCTTTTTTATTCTGTGTCGCAAATGGATAAGCTGTCCAATCGGCAGCTGTAAATGCGTTCATAAACGTATTTAGAGAACGACGAATCATTAAAAAGAATGGATCACGTACAGGAAATTTTTCAGAACCACATAATGCAGTATGCTCAAGAATGTGTGCTTCGCCTTTTGAATCCATCGGTTGTGTACGGAAAGCAACTAAAAAAACATTTTCATCATGTTCAGTTGCTAGATGAAAATGCACAGCGTCAGTTTCTTTATGACGGTATTCTGAAACTAATATATCGAGTGCGGCTACATGATGTTGACGTACCAACTGAAACGCGGGATGAACGGTGTTTTGAATGGTTTCAGTAACATCTACGGTCATGTGTGCTCCTTAATTTACATAAATTTTAACAAAGATCATTATACTGATAGTTCAATACAATTCATCATTTATACAACAAACTCCAACTATTTTCCGAGTAAAATAGTCAGATTAAAACTAAATCAATAAAACTATATCTGAATTAAATGATTCATTTCGATTAAATGTGGGTTAAAGCTTGAAAATCAAGCTATACGCTACTGAATTCAATCGCATTGGTGTAAAATCGTTTTCTTTTTTCGTGATGTGAATTTAGACATGGCTAAAGTTGACCTTTTTGCGATTGGCAATGCCCTCATTGACCAAGAATTCAAAGTATCTGATGAATTTCTTTTAGAGCAAAATTTGCAAAAAGGTACTATGCAGCTTACAGATGGGGAAACTCAAGCCCGTCTATTTCAAAACTTAAAAAATTCTCAAGAATATAAAGGTCAAGCCTCTGGGGGATCTGCAGCTAACTCAACAGTGGCTTTTAGTGCCTTAGGTGGTCAAGCGTTTTATGGATGCCGTGTCGGCAATGATGATCTTGGAGCGTTGTACTTAAAAGGTCTAAATGATGCAGGAATACAAACCTCTGAACGTTCGATCAGTGAAGGCGTAACTGGGACTTGCATGGTTTTGGTCAGTCCTGATTCAGAACGTACCATGCATACTTTCTTAGGTATTACAGCTGAACTCAGTAATGAACAAATTGATTTTGAAGCGCTAAAAACCGCTAAATGGTTATATATAGAGGGTTACCTTTCTACGAGTGATACGGCACGAGCTGCCGTGAAGCAAGCGCGTGCAATTGCGAAAGCAAATAATGTTAAAATTGCGTTAACGCTCTCTGATCCTGCTATGGTGCAGTACGCGCGTACAGGCTTGGACGAATTATTAGATGATGGTGTAGATGTTCTATTCTGTAATGAACAAGAAGCATTGATGTATACACAAACTGATGACTTAAAAAATGCTCTTGCTGCACTTAAAAAATTAAGCTCTACCGTCATTATTACGCTTGGAGCAGATGGCGCTCTTGTAGCAACGGAATCAACTGAACTTCAAGTGAAAGGACGTAAAGTTGTTGCTTTAGACACGAACGGTGCTGGTGATGCTTTCTCTGGTGCATTTTTATATGCATTAAATGCTGGTAAAGATTTACAAACAGCGACTGAATTGGCTATTTTAATCTCAAGCCAAGTGGTTGCTCAATTTGGTCCACGTTTAGACGTAGCTGATTACGCTAAACTTCTTAAAGAATTTCAAATAGAAGTCGCATAAAATGAATAAAATTTGCATGACTGAAGACATTCCTGAAAGAGAATCTCGATCTTTTGAAACTGAAAATGGTGACAACATTTTCATTACGCAACGAGATGGTTGCTTCTATGCGTATCAAAATGTATGCCCACATTTGCAAGTTGAGCTCGAGTTTCTTGAAAATCAATTCTTAGATCGTGATCAAGAGTTCATTGAATGCTCTACTCATGGTGCTTTATTTGATGTAGAAACTGGTGTGTGCATTTCAGGCCCATGCCAAGGTGAATCTTTAGAAAAAGTCGAGATTAAAGTTCATTCTGATGGTGGAATTTACTTAGAATCTTAAGTCATGAGGTGAAGGACATGCTGGCATTTTTAATGGAAATTGATTTAATGCCATTTCATATGTGCGTGTTTGCATTGCTAATGCTCAGCATGGCTGAAACCTTAGGCTATTTTGTTGGCTTAAGACCTAGTCAATTTATAAAAAAATTAACACCTTATTGGCTTATTCGCCTTCCTTTGCTTCAAGTTAAATTTTCCAAAGTTCTCATTCTTGTTTTTTTTCTGATCAATTTTAGTTTTGCTGGATATTTTCTTCAGCTCATTGTATTTGCAAGCCAGAAAACCTTTCTAGCTTGGTACTATGTTTTATTACCCGCTTTAATTATCGCAATCTTCTTTACGGTATTTATGATTCATTGTTTGGATCAAGTAATCAAACCCAAATACAAATCAGAGCACTCAAATTTGCTTGGTCGACTAGCAACTGTTTCTAGTGGTAATGCACGACCTGGTTTCTCTGCTCAAGCACGCGTTCGCGATGAATTCGGTCAATTACATTATGTACAAGTTGAACCAGAGTTTGGGGAACTTGAATTTCAATCTCAAATCCTCCTGATCCGTGCAAAAAGATCTCATTTTATTGCTAAAAAAATTGCAAAAACAAATCAACTTTTCAATGTTGATCAGCATTAATTAGGTATTACCCCCACTTCAATTATATGCATTTGATTTGAAAATAGTTCATTCAAGGTATTTTTGACGCCTATTAAATTTAAATCCAATCAACTCAACGATTATATAAAATTAATACAATATTTATAACCAACTATTTTAATCAGATTTAAAACCAACTAATTTAATAAACTTTAAAACAATAATCCTATTATTTTAGTTGGAATTAAAACATTAATACCAAGTATTTTAGTCTATTTTATTTTTTAATATAACCATTTTAGTAGGATTTAATTTTATTAAAAATAAAAATTATAAATAACTGTTTTTATTATATTTTTTATATTAAAAATATTTATGACTATAAAGTATTTATTTTAAATAAAAAAAAGATAATAATAATTAAAATAGATTCAAATAATGCATTTAAATATGATGATTAAACCTTCAAGTTTAAATAAAAATTTAATCAAAGAGATTACTATGATTCTTATTATCAAAGTAATCATTCTTATCGTGATTAAAAATATCTGGTTTGATGCACCTACCATTCCCAAAAACTTTGACCATCAAGTCGCTGAACGAATTACGGGCAGCGAACTTAAAATGAAGGAGACACGTTGATGATTTCTGAAAGCGTGGTCGATCTATCGCGGTTTCAATTTGCAATGACCGCAATGTATCACTTTATATTTGTACCCCTCACTCTAGGTTTGGCATTTATCCTTGCCATCATGGAAACCACCTATGTCATTACAGGCAAAGAGATTTACCGAGACATGACCAAGTTTTGGGGTAAGTTATTCGGGATCAACTTTGCTTTAGGGGTAACCACTGGACTAACGATGGAATTCCAGTTTGGTACAAACTGGGCTTACTACTCACATTATGTAGGTGACATTTTTGGTGCACCATTAGCAATCGAAGGATTAATGGCCTTCTTTTTAGAATCTACTTTTATTGGTTTATTCTTTTTCGGCTGGGAACGTCTTTCTAAAGTCCAACATTTATGTGTGACATGGTTAGTGGCTTTAGGCTCTAATATGTCAGCACTTTGGATCTTGGTTGCAAATGGTTGGATGCAAAACCCTGTCGGTGCCGCATTTAACTATGAAACCATGCGTATGGAACTGGTAGATTTTGCCGCACTAATCTTTAACCCAGTGGCACAAGTTAAATTTGTCCATACTGTTTCTGCGGGTTACGTGACTGGTGCAATTTTTGTATTGGCAATTTCAAGTTATTACCTACTTAAAAAACGTGATTTGGCCTTTGCCCGTCGTTCATTTGCCATTGCTGCTATTTTCGGTCTTGCTTCGACATTATCCGTAATTTTACTGGGTGATGAATCAGGATATGAATTAGGTGATGTTCAGAAAACCAAACTCGCTGCAATTGAAGCAGAATGGGATACACATCCAGCACCAGCTGCATTCACATTATTTGGTATCCCCAATCCCGAGACGCAAACAACAGACTATGCTGTGAAAATTCCATATGTCATGGGTTTAATTGCGACTCGCTCTACAACTGAACAAGTCACAGGGATCAAAGATTTAATCGCACAACATGAGCAACGTATCCGTAATGGTATGGTCGCTTATGCACAGCTTGAACAACTTCGTGCTGGAGATCAATCACCAGAACTCAAAGCTGCATTTGACGAGACTCAAAAAGATTTGGGTTATGGTCTATTGTTGAAGAAATACACACCAACTGTGGTTGATGCTACTGAACAACAAATTAAATCTGCAGCTTTAGATACTATCCCTCATGTTCCAAGTTTATTTTGGGCATTTAGAGCGATGGTGGCGTCAGGTTTCTTAATGCTCTTGTTGTTCATTCTTGCAACGTATGCCGTCATGAAACGTAATGCTGAAAATAAAACTTGGTTGCTCAAGTTTGCACTGATCGCCCTTCCACTTCCATGGATTGCAGCTCAAACAGGTTGGTACGTTGCTGAAGTTGGTCGTCAACCATGGACTATTGGTGAAGTTTTACCAACACACCTATCTGCATCAAGTATTAGTTCAGCGGATGTATGGGGTTCAATTTTAGCACTCGCTGCTTTCTATACAGTGCTGCTCATCATAGAAATGTATTTAATGATCAAGTTCTCAAGACTAGGACCAAGCTCTTTACATACTGGAAAGTATCATTTCGAAAAACTAGCAGCAGCCAATAAGTCAACTGAGGAGATTTAACATGATTGAATATGAACTTCTCAAAATCATTTGGTGGGTATTGGTCGGCGTCCTCCTTATTGGGTTTGCTTTGACTGATGGATTTGATATGGGCTCTATGGCACTGATGCCGTTCGTCGGTAAAGACGATGAAGAGCGTCGTGCTGCTATCAACACCATTGCACCACATTGGGATGGAAACCAAGTTTGGTTTATTACGGCGGGTGGTGCACTTTTCGCAGCTTGGCCAATGGTATATGCAACAGCTTTCTCGGGTATGTACTGGGCGCTGTTACTCGTATTATTTGCTTTATTCCTTAGACCTGTTGGTTTTGACTATCGCTCTAAGCTCGAAAATACTAAATGGCGTAATGCTTGGGATTGGGGCTTATGTATTGGCGGCGCAGTACCAGCACTCGTTTTTGGTGTTGCATTTGGCAATATGTTCCTTGGCATCCCCTTTACACTTGATGAAACTGTTCGTTCAACTTACACAGGAAGCTTCTTTGCACTTTTAAATCCATTTGCCTTGGTCTGTGGATTGGTCAGTTTGACGATGCTTGCTGCGCATGGTGGTGCATGGTTAATGCTACGCACTGAAGGTGCATTAAGAACACGCTCTGCTCAAGCTACACGATATATGGGTATTCTTTTTCTCATCTGTTTTCTCGGTGCTGGTGCATGGTTGTATTTCGGCAATATCGAAGGCTACACGCTTGTAACACCTTATGATACGAATGGTGTAGCTAATCCACTTGCTAAAGAAGTACTCACTAATGCCAATCATGGCTGGATGAACAATTATTCTATTTATCCAATCACAATATTGGCACCGGTAATGGCGATTATCGGAGGAATAATTGTGGTTTTAGCATCGTCTAAAAATAAAGCGGGACTTAGTTTTCTGGGTACATCGTTCGCTGTGATTGGCACAATTCTCACTGCTGGTTTTGCCCTATTCCCATTCCTGATGCCATCTAGTATTCATCCAAACATTAGCTTGACGATGTGGGATGCAGTATCTAGCCAAATGACGCTTTCAGTAATGACTGTTGCTGCATGTATTTTTGTTCCACTGATCTTGGCATACACCACTTGGTGTTACTACAAAATGTGGGGTGTGATCACCAAGAAACATATTCAAGACCACACGCATAGTCTGTATTAAAACCGAATCACTGTTAGGAGATAATTATGTGGTACTTCGCATGGATACTAGGTGTGTTAATGGCATGTTTCGCGAGTGTACTTGCAGCCATTTACATGGAACAACATCAAGACTTAGATGGTGAATGAAATGAGTGAGCTTGCAATGTCAAATTCTGAAAAACGTAAATACTCATTCGCAATGATCATTTCATTTCTGATGGCATTGCCTCTCGCTACCATATTACTCATCCACCCAAGTCTGATGTTGGATGCAAGTGGTAATTACAGTCATCGTGCCATGATGCTGATTATGATTGGAATATCTGGTGGATTTATCCATGGCGTAGGGTTTATACCACGTTATTGGATATGGAAGTATTTATTTAGTCCATTTGTAGCATGGCCATTGATGATTTATGGTTACTATACTTGGCTGTTCACTTAATTTATAAAAAAGCCCTCTATGAGGGCTTTTTTATATCTGTTTATGAAATATTAAATGTTTTATTGCGTTGCAAGCCAAGTCATAAATTTTTGACGTTCCTGCTTTGAAGAATTTTTCCATACTTCAATCAACGTCTGACCAACATGAGTATTTGAATTTGTATTTTTAATGTCAGCTTGTTCCACTGTTTGAGTATTTATTGATGATGAACTTGACTTAGTCATTGGGCTAACTTGTGGATCATTATGCAATATCTGATTGATCGTACCGCCTAGCAAACTTTGCGAGGTCATTTGAACAATCAGATTATTTGAAATGAGTTGATTATTTTGATTATAAATTGCCAATTGAGGATTTTTGGCGAATGTTTTTGCTTGGTCCAAATCTCGTGGTGGATGAATTAAATCCAATTTGTATGACTTATTATCCTCTAGGGCTGGCAATTTCAAAGTAAGAATATCCGACTTTACGATCTCATGATTATTTAAAGGTAGTTCAAAGTATTGATTATATCGAACATTCACCCAAGGTTGATTCACATCAATTTGGTATTGTTTTTTTGATTTAAATAGTCCTGATTTAACCTCTTGATTATTCAATGAAATTACGACCAGTTCCTCTGGAACCACCAAGGTCGCCGCTGCAAAAATTTGACTGCTCAAACCCGTAAATATCAATGCAGACGCAATTTTTAATTTCATAAATAACTCAATATTAGATTGTTAGATATGACTACTATGCTACCAAGCGATGACAATTTAATGACAGAACTCGTCATAAAAAAAGGCACCAAAGTGCCTTTATATGATTTGGATTAATTAAAAGTTTTAAAACGAATCTCGTCATCAATAAACGTTTTATCTCCAGCAGGCGCTTCGATTGAACCGAGCACAAGCTGAGCACGAAGTTTCCAAGAAGCTGGAATTTCAAATGTTGAAGCCACTTCTTCATCCACAATTGGATTGTAATGTTGTAATGATGCTCCAATATTTTTTTCTGACAATGCAGTCCAAACCGCAAATTGAGCAATAGCTGTTGAATGTTCAGACCAGATTGGGAAATTCTCAGCATAAAGTGGGAATTGCTCTTGTAAACCTTTCACCGTATCTTGATCTTCATAAAACAATACAGTTGCATGACCCGCTTTAAAGCTATTGATCTTATTTTGAGTTCCCTCAAATGCTTCTGCAGGAACAATTTTACGTAAAGTTTCTAAAACGATATTCCAAAATTTGTCATGTGACTCACCAAAAAGTGTTACAACACGTGATGTCTGTGAGTTAAATGACGATGGACTTTGACGTACCGCTTCTTTAATGGTTTCTTCAATCTGAGTATTGTCTAAAGAAACATTCTTACCAATTGCATAGATGGTACGGCGATTTTTAATTTGATTTAGAAAAGACATAACTTATTCCTTATTTTTAACATTCATTGTGTGCTAACGATGATGCTATCTTATTCATATTACGAAACCTTTTCAGCCTTATCTTTATAACAAAGTGTTCTATTTTTGGAACAAATTGCGTATTTAATGTATTGAGTCAAAAAATTCGGCTTTCTCAAATTTGAATAACTTTATGAATTTTAAGTATTTATAAAAAAAGCTCCGTATAAGGAGCTTTTTAAATTAACCCAAGAATAATTATTTTTCGTTATCGAATAATGCAGCGACAAATGATTTTGCTGAGAACGGTCTCAAATCATCAATCTTTTCACCTACACCAATAAATCGGATTGGCACATGTGTACGGCTCGCAATGTTAAATAGCACACCGCCCTTTGCAGTACCATCCAATTTGGTAATAGTAAGACCCGTTAAACCTACAGCTTCATCAAACATTTCAACTTGGTTAATCGCGTTCTGCCCTGTGCCAGCATCCACAACAAGCATCACTTCGTGCGGTGCAGTCGCATCAATTTTCTGCATAACACGTTTTACTTTTTTGAGCTCTTCCATCAAGTGACCTTTGTTATGCAAACGCCCTGCGGTATCTGCAATCAATACATCGATCCCTTTCGCTCGTGCACTTTCAAAAGCATCAAAAATTACAGAAGCACTGTCTGCACCATGACCTTGTGCAACGACATGAATATCGTTACGTTCACCCCAAATTTGTAGCTGTTCAGTCGCCGCAGCACGGAAAGTATCGCCTGCCGCGAGCATGACTTTTTTACCTTCACCTTGCAATCGTTTTGCGAGTTTACCAATCGTGGTTGTCTTACCTACACCATTTACACCCACAACCAAAATCACATAGGGATTTTTATTCGGATCGATATGTAACGGTTTGACACGTGGTGCTAATAAAGCAACTAATTCTTCTTGAAGAGCTTTATAGAGAGAATGAGAGTAGATCAAATCGCCACGCGCAGTTCTTTCAGTCAAATTGGCAATAATTGTTTTCGTCGCCTCTACCCCAATATCTGCGACCAATAATTGCTCTTCAACTTCTTCGAGCAGCTCATCATCAATCTCTTTACCACCGACTAGAATATTCATCATTCCATCAGCTAAATTTTTTCGAGATTTTGATAAGCCTTCTTTCATACGACTGAAGAAACCACCTTTCGGTTTTGTTTCTTCAACGGCCGGCACCGTTTCCAGCTTTTCTACTTCATTGTTTTCGATAATAGGCACATTAACGGCCGGTAGGCTCGGTAAGGTGACATCGTCATCACCAATATCCGCATCAATCAAGAATTTATTTTGCTGTTCTTGCATGCCGATTCCTTGAAAAGCATTGCGATTAAAAGAATGGAGTTTAGCATAGATTGCTTTAAATTCACGATCTGCAATTACTTTTAAAACGATCAACCAAATTGCAACAGTTCAATCTTGAATAAATATACGACATCATCAAGAATAATTTTAAAGTCATTATTCGGATTAATTGTGTCTCTCAGCCGGCTCAAATTCTCTCTGCAACTCATTTTCAAACAGACAATCATCATTGCTGCGATTACATCAGCACCGATGATGGCATTTGCAAATCAGCAAACTACTCAACTCTCTCGAAACACCGTCGAAACAACACTGGATAATGGTTTAAGAGTCATTATTAGAGAAGATCACCGCGCACCTGTAGTAATTAGCCAAATTTGGTATGCCGTCGGCAGTAGTGACGAGTCAGGGAATTTACTCGGCATTTCACACGTACTAGAACATATGATGTTCAAAGGCACTAAAAAAGTACCGAATGATGAATTTACACGCCTTAGTCGAATTTATGGTGGTAGTGTCAATGCATTCACATCCACAAATTACACCAATTACTATCAATTCTATCCTAAAAAATATCTTCCACTGGCATTAGAGTTAGAAGCAGATCGAATGCAAAATTTAGTTCTGCACCAAGAAGATTTCGAACCCGAAATTAAAGTTGTAATGGCTGAACGACGGCAACGAACAGAGGACAATCCTCGCAACCTTGCTTTTGAAAGATTTAAATGGATTGCATACCCGACCAGTCACTATCGCCAACCAGTGATTGGCTTAATGAAAAATCTGAATAACATTCAATTGAATGATTTAAAACAATGGTACGAAACTTGGTACGCGCCGAATAATGCAACATTAGTCATTATTGGGGATGTAGATCCTGAACAAACCATTCGAGAAGTCAAAAAATATTTTAATAAGATTCCAAAAAAATCCGTTCCTGAACGAAATGATGTGCTTGAATTTTCAAGAATTGGATATCGCTTCATGGAGCAATATCAGGCTGTACATGTACCCAACTTGTTTATGTCTTGGAATGTCAATTCCATTAAAACGGCAAAAAACCCTCAAGACGCCTACGCTTTAACCATTATTCAAAATCTATTGGACGGCGGAATTTCAGCACGTCTACAAGAGAGACTGATCCGAGATAAGCGAATTCTGACTTCAATTAATGTGAGTTATGATCCATATAATCGTGGGGATAGCCTATTTTTAATCTCTGCCATACCAGCTGAAGGTATTAGTCTTGAGCAAGCGCAAAAACGCATACAGCAGGAACTAGATTTATTCAAATCAGAATTGGTCAATGAAAAAGAACTCAATCGGGTCAAGGCGAATTTCATTTCCAATTTAGTGTTTAACCAAGATGATATTATTGGGCAAGCTCGACTCATTGGTTTGCTCAGCATCAATGATCTAGACTATCGCATGATTGATCAACTCCCTGATTACTTCGATAAAGTCACACCTTATGATTTACAACGCATTGCCAATATTTATTTTAATCGTGACAATTTGAGCGTTTTACATCTTTATCCTGAACAGAAAAACAATAACTAGGTGTTTTATGAATTATTTGTCTTCTCTATTTTTAACGAGTGTCTTATGTAGTGCCATGTTGAGTTCACTGTCGCATGCGGAGGAACTTATAGAAGCTGAACCAATTGAACAAATCATCGAAGAAGATCCAAGTGGTCTAAGCTCGAGTAAAAACTTGCTAAGCTTAAAAGAGATCACAAAATCTTCTCAAAATTATAAAGCACCTTTTGTTCAAGAACTTAAAAACTCTTTAAATGTACGAACCTTATTTGTCGAAACGAATGATCTTCCAATGGTCGACATTCAAATTACATTCAATGCTGGTTCTGCACGAGATGAAGTCATAGGTAAAGGACTTTACGGTATATCCAATATGGCAGCTCGCCTTATGCTTGAAGGAACAGATCAGCTCAGTGCCAAACAGATTACCACCACATTTGAGGGATTAGGCGCCAAATATTCTTTCAATGCCTATCGCGATATGTTTGTTGTTCGACTAAGAGTGTTAAATGATCCTGAAAAATTTGACCCTGCATTGAACTTACTACTGCATTTAATCAAACATGCCACCTTCAAACAATCAGGCATTAATCTCGCGCTCAGTAATACTCAAATTGGGCAAAAACAACTTCAAGAAAATCCATCTAGACTAATGTCAATACAACTGTACCGTATGCTGTATGGAGATCATCCATATGCTCAACCAACAGCTGGGACAGTCGGTAGTTTAAAAAACATTACGCCTGAATTACTCAAAGAATTTAGAGATCGATTGCTTGTCGCTCAAAATTCCAATATAGCAATCACAGGACAACTCACTCAAGATCAAGCTCAACAGATCTCGGAACTGATCAGTATCAATTTACCGCAAGGGCAAAAGCAGCCCGACCTTCCAACTCCCGTCAGTGAATCAGGTTTTAAAATTTCAGTACTAAAACGCGAAAGCCTACAAGCACATGCATTATTGGGTCATTTATCTTTAGAACGAGCACATCCAGACCGTGCCGCTTTGGAAGTTGCCAACAGAATGTTTGGTGGTGGGAGTTTTAATTCAATCTTATCAAAAGAGTTACGAGTTAAACGAGGACTCACCTATAGCGCATCGAGTACGCTGACTACACCACAGGTACCTGGCGTTTTTAGTTTTGGATATGCGACACAACAAGACCAATTGCTCGAAAGCTTAAAGCTCGCACATCGAGTATTCATTGACTTCAAAAAACAGCCAATTACTGACTCTTTGCTTAAAGAAAATAAAGAAAGTATTCTTCGGTCTTTTCCAATGACCTTAAATAGCAATGCAAATATTAATGCCCAAATCGCATCAATTGGTTTTTATGGACTTAATTCCAATTATCTAAATGAGTATCAGGAGCAGATTCGAAAATTAACTCGCCAAGATATTCAAAATGCAATACAAAAACATTTACACCCCGATCAAATGACTGTTATTGCTGTCTCTGACCGTGTCACTGCCAAGGAGATCGAAGAAATACTGAATCAAAATCTTGGGCTCAATCTGAATAAGATTGAAAACTAATCCAACTTTTCAATCGCTGGATAAATTTTTATATGAGCATTCTCGATATGATAAGCATTCAGCAAACGATAAAATTCAATATTTTTAATCTTAGGTTTTGCAAGTAACAAAGTTGCCATTTCATGCGTTCGCTCTAAACGATTTTGAGCCGCGAGCGCTTGAACTTGTTCAAAGTGGGCTGAATTAATTGGACGATTCAGTGCAATACTAGAGACAATAAGAATAAAAAGTACAATGCCTATGATGAAAGCATTTTGAATCTGCTCAATATTTAATTGTGAGAAAAGATCAGACGAAATTTTTTTTAAATGGAGCATGTACAACCTCGGATTAGCTTAAGTGTAATCCGAGATGCTTTAAAAATATAGTGTTAACGTTGAATTTAACAAGAACCATTATGCTAACAATGGCGCTTATTCACCTTTAAGAGACAACATTCTGCACAACACCAAAATATAAGATAGCAGCGATCACCGCGAGTACGATAAAAATAGTGAAAACACTTAAACCACCTTCAGCATCATCAGGGTGTTCTTCGTCAATGACGGCGATACGTTTTAATTCGCCATCATAGTAGCGATAAAATTCAGCTTTCGCTGCAGGATCAAGCGTCTGCGTGTAATCATGCACACGTTTACGCTGCTCTAAACAGTAGTGACCTAAATGGATTTCTTGATGTAAAATTGCTTCATCAAGTTGTTTTTTATGATGATGTGCAAGCGCAATAATATCGGATGGCTCTGGTGGATTGCCAAATGTGAAACCATCAATGGTATTAGTCATAAGTCATTCTCCTTTATAGTTATTTACAGTTTTATCATAAACCCAATATAAAATGATTAAAGTTTAATCATGTAAGTATTTTTTAAAAGATTTATCTTGAAAATTTATTTGACAATTAACGCAAATTGTAATATTAGTTTAATATTACTTTGTTATATTCCATTTTGACCTAATTTAGGTCTTTATAACTGTAGTACTAATCATAATTAGAATAAGGAGTTTTATATGATTAAACAATTCTCTCAACAAGACCTCGAACATATGTATTCGAATGCTGTGAATACCATTCAATTTGAAATGAATTTTACAGACGCAGTTTCAGAACTTGAGAATGCAGCACGTGCGGGTCACGGTAAAGCAGCGATGTTTCTAGCTGAACTCTATCTTCAAGGTTTCCGTGTAGAACGTGATTCTTTGAAAGCACAGTATTGGCAAAACATGGCCACAATGCAAGCATAAAAAAACGTCACATTCGTGGCGTTTTTTTTAGTCTTTTATTACATATTTGCTTACCAAACTTTAAATTAATGCAACTAAACTTTAAGAAAAAAACATTAGACTGAACTTATCATCATTGATAATGAATCATTGAACGATCATGAACACCTTTGTACAGTTGCAACCCAATTCAAAGCATTTTTTACTCAAAATTAATATCCTTAAAACCATGATGTATTGTGGAGTACTTTGGGGACTGTACAATCCAGAACATCAAGGTTGGGCCATTCGATCAATCAATCAAGAATACATATTCCCCTTCTGGCTCAATTCAGTGCAGGCTTTACATTATGCAAAAATTCACTGGCCGCACTATCAGCCTCGAAAAATAACGCCTGATGATTTTAAAAATTCACTACTCCCAACCCTAACGCGACTAAAAGTCACACCTGCCCTGTGCAATCATCGAGATCGCCACTTTAAGCTCACTATTCCACACATGCAGATGCTATTTTTTCAAAATCATTTGAGCCCATCTATTTAGCAGAAAATTCCACTAAAACGATTGTAAAGATTTAAGATTTCAGTTATTAACTTATACATGGACGAATAACCAACAAGAGGAACCTTTATGACAACAGTAGCTCAAGTCCTACAAAATAAAAACAATTCAGAAATCTCTACCATCACACCTGATGCTACGGTTTTAGAAGCAATCACACTAATGGCAACAAAAGGTATTGGTGCCGTTGTTGTCGTACAGGATGAAAGACTTGTTGGAATTTTATCTGAACGGGATTACACGCGTAAAATTGCACTTATGCAACGTACATCTGACTTAACTACAGTCTCAGAAATTATGACTGGTACGGTTTTATCTGTAAGTAAAAGCAACACCGTAGATGAGTGTTTAGATTTAATGACAGAACGTCATATTCGCCATCTGCCAGTATTAGAAGACGATAGACTCGTCGGAATTGTATCTATTGGTGACTTAGTTAAAGCCGCGATGGAAGACCAAAAAGTGTTGATTGAACAACTTCAACAGTATATTTCAGGATAAAGCTAAGCTCCCATCTCGGGGGCTTTTTTTGATAACTCCATCATGATCTCAATTTTGGACAATTGATTGAAATTAGTCATCTTTTACAAAGATTTTCTTTTATTGAGTCATTGAACTATTTAAATAGCATTAGTAAAGTCATCACATTATGGAATTTTTTTGCCTAAGGACTAATGATGTATAAAAAGTTATTGTGTTACACCGCTTTATTTGTAACTGCTTCCACTTATGCATCTGAACTTGAACCAACGATAAAGAATCAAATAGAGCTGCTAAAAAAAGCAAAAACATATCAAAAAAAGACGCTCATCACCCCGGCATGTAATACCTATGAAAAAGCCTACAAAATGGGATATTTAGGGGCTGATCAAGATATGAAAAATCCAAGAAAAAACAAAGAATTTGTTGAAGCCGCCCTGCAAACTTCTGCCTGTTATACAAATTTGAATTATACAGAACAACCCCAAAAATGGCTCGAAGGTACTATAACGCTATTTAAGTTAAAAAATTATTTTGCAGTCCCAAACTTAGATGGCCGACTCAAAGAAATTCAAGATGAAATGATGTCGATCGCAGAAGTGCTATATTTCAAAAAAAATGCTGACTATCGCAATCCCTCTTCTGAAGTGACCAATGCCTGTGCTGCATCTGAAATTGGCTTTAAGATTGGTTATTTAGGTGATCCTGATAAAGCTAAAGATCCTTCATTCAATGCAACATACGTACAACATGGTTTATTTCATGCCGCTTGCGTTTCTCTACTTCCATCCAAGGCTAAATCTGAGAATCCAGCATTTACGAGTTATTTGTCTTACGCAATTTTAAAAGAACTTGCCACCAAATATGACAGCAAAAAAGCACACGAACTAAGTGCACCAGCTGATGAAATTATGAAAACCATGGTTCAAGCTCAACAAGCTCAACAAGCTCAACAAGCTCAACAAGCTCAACAAGCTCAACAAGCTCAACAAGCTCAACAAGCTCAACAAGCTCAACAAGCGACTGAAACACTTGTTCAAGATCTTTCAATCGAAACGCCGCTCATTCCTATTGAAATTTCCTCCTTTGAAAATATTCTTACGCCTTTGAATGAAGAACCACCAGAAATGTAATTAAAAAAACCAGCCAAAGCTGGTTTTTTATGTGTTAATTTAAACCTAATTTTTCTGCCACATAGTCCGAGTCTTTATCACCTCGACCTGATAAATTCACCACCACAATGGTATCTTTGGACAATTGTGGAGCTTCGCGTATCGCCCAAGCAACAGCATGTGAACTTTCTAATGCAGGCACAATCCCTTCAACTCGAGATAGAGTCATGAATGCATTCAGACATTCTTCATCAGTTGCTGTTGAATACTCAACACGACCAATATCTTTTAAGAAACTGTGTTGAGGTCCCACACCAGGATAATCTAATCCAGAAGCAATTGAATGCACAGGTAATGGCTCGCCATTTTCATCTTCCAGCACATAACACGCCATACCATGAAGTTGACTTGGTTTACCTAAAGTTAATGTTGCCGAATGTTGATCAGTATCTAAACCATGTCCTGCTGGTTCAACACCAATCAATTTCACACTACCATCATTAAGGAATGCACTGAATGCTCCCATTGCATTTGAGCCACCGCCAACACAAGCAACAATATAATCAGGATATTTGTTAAATCTGTCTTGTGATTGAACTTTAATTTCATCACCGATAATTGCTTGGAAATCACGCACCATTTTAGGAAATGGATGTGGACCAACGACTGATCCGATGGCATAAATAAAGCTATCAGGGTCTTTCAAATACTCTTCGAAAGCACTATCAACAGCATCTTTTAATGTTGCTGTTCCACGAGTGACTGAAATTAGATTCGCACCCAAAATTTTCATTTTCACGACATTTGGATGTTCTTTTTCAATATCAACTTGACCCATATGAATTTCACACGGGATACCAACCAAGGCACAAGCGGTGGCTAATGCGACACCATGTTGACCTGCCCCAGTTTCAGCAATGACTTTTTTCTTGCCCATGTATTTAGCAAGTAAAGCTTCACCCAAACAATGGTTAATTTTATGCGCACCTGTATGGTTCAAATCTTCACGCTTCAGATAAATTTGAGCACCGCCCAATTGTTCTGAAAGTCGTTTGGCATGAAATAAAGGACTTGGACGACCTACATAATGCGCAAACAGCTCTGAAAGCTCATTTTGAAATTCAGGTGTTTTACGAATTTCTTCATAAGCAACATTGATTTGATCCATTGCTGCTTTTAAATGAGGTGGAATGAATTGACCACCATATTCACCAAAAAAACCTTCTTCATTTGGCAATGCCACACCATTGATTTGATAGCTCATATCAAGATCCTTTAGATGAATATAATTTAAAAAAGTTAGCGCGAGAGGAATTTAGTCATATCTTCAATGCCTTTTAAAGTCATTGGATACATATGGTCTTCAAATAATTCTTTGATCATTCCTATCGTTTGAGTGTAATGCCAGTAATTCTCAGTTTCAGGATTCAACCAAGCCGTCTTTTCATAATGCTGGCGCAAACGACGCAACCAAATTTCACCCGACTCTTCATTCATGTATTCGACAGAACCACCAGCAGATTTTAATTCGTATGGCGCCATACTTGCATCACCAACAACAATCACTCGATAATCTTTACCATAGGTATTAAATAAATCTAAGGTATTCATTTTTGTCGAAGTACGGCGATGATTGTCTTTCCAAACGTAATCATAAAGACAGTTATGGAAATAGAAATATTCTAAAGTCTTAAATTCTGTTTTGGCTGCACTAAACAGTTTTTCACATTGTGCAATATAGGCATCCATAGAACCGCCTACATCGAACAACATCAAAACTTTAATTCGATTACGACGCTCTGGCACCATCTGTACATCAAGAATTCCCTGCTTAGCCGTTTCGCGAATCGTTTGATCTATATCAAGCTCTTCTTCAGCACCTTGACGCGCAAATTTTCTCAGACGACGCAACGCCATTTGCATATGACGTGTTCCCAAAATTTGATCATCATCAAGATTTTGGTATTTACGTTGTTCCCACACTTTCACCGCAGATTTTTTACGTCCCGGCCCTCCAATTCTCACCCCCTCTGGGTGATCACCAAAAGCTCCAAACGGTGAAGTGCCACCAGTGCCAATCATACGATTACCACCTTGGTGTTTTTTATGTTGCTCACGCAAACGCTCTTCCAGCATTTTCATGAGCTCTTCTAAAGAACCTGCTCTTTGTAGTGCTTCACGTTGCTCTGGCGTTAAGTGTTTTTCAAGGAGTTCTAAATCAAACCATTCTTTAGGAAGTTGATTAACTTTAGTGAGTAAATCATCTACATCAAAGGTTTGAATGCCCTGAAAATAATCCTTCATAGCACGATCATACTTATCGAAGTAACGCTCATCCTTGACCATGACTGTCTTCACAAGCTGATAAAAATCATCTTGATCTGCAAAAACCAAACCTAGACTAATTGCTTGATTCAGATCAATCAGCTCGCGCGTCGTTACAGGAATTCCGTATTTTCGCAAGGTGTAAAACAGTCTTACGAACATAGTATCACCTATCGACGAGTCATAAATGCGAGGCGCTCAAGTAGCTGCACATCTTGCTCATTTTTGATGAGCGCACCATACAGCGGTGGAATTGCTTTTGACTTATCATGGTTTCTTAAAATATCTTCAGGCATATCATCAGCCATCAATAAGCTTAACCAATCAATTAATTCAGAAGTTGAAGGTGGCTTCTTAAGACCAGGTATTTGGCGAAGCTTAAAGAAGACCTGAAGTGCCTCACTGACCAATGTCGTTGAAATTCTTGGAAAATGAACTGCAATAATTTCACGCATGGTCTGTTCATCTGGGAATTCAATATAATGAAAGAAACAACGGCGTAAAAAAGCATCAGGAAGTTCTTTTTCATTATTTGAAGTGATGATCACAATTGGACGCTGTGTTGCAGTAATTGTTTCGCCAGTTTCATAAACAAAGAATGACATTTTGTCTAGTTCATGAAGCAAATCATTTGGGAACTCGATATCTGCTTTATCAATCTCATCAATTAATAAAACGCAACGTTCTTCAGAGGTAAATGCTTCCCACAATTTACCTGGTTTAATATAGTTTTTAATATCATAAACACGCTCATCACCCAATTGACTATCGCGTAATCTTGAAACGGCATCGTATTCATAAAGACCTTGTTGAGCCTTCGTCGTTGATTTGATATGCCAAGTAATCAGTTTTAAACCCAGGCTATCAGCAACTTGTTCAGCCAATAATGTTTTACCTGTACCTGGCTCACCCTTCACTAAAAGAGGCTTTTGCAACGCTCGAGCGGCCTTCACAGCAAGCTTGAGACTATCTGTGGCGATATATTGATCTGTACCCGTAAATTGATGTGCATCAACAGACATAATGAAACCTTATTTTTTTATTTGGATAATTAAAGTGGTGGTGTCTTCACTGACGATGTGTGTCTCGGATTCTTTTGTTTAGAAGCGTACTTAGTCCAGAAATAACCTGCCAATAACCCTAAAGCAATAACAAAGGCAATCAATGAGAAATTAGACCAGATCAAAGGTGAATCTTTTGTTAATACCCCAAAGATCAAACCAAAAGTTGCGGGTGCTAAGGCAGAATTGGGCCCTTCAGAAATCGTTGGTGTTGCCAAAACAGCAAATACAAAAATCCAAGTCACTCCACCTAAAGGTGAAGGTAGGCGTTTCGCTATGCCGTACCAACACCACAGAATAATCAAAGTTCCGAGAATATAGACGGTAATTGCAATGTTATATTCTGGAATTGAATCCAACATTGAAACAAACTGATCCCATCCTCCAACTTGATTATCACGCACCGCGTAGTCCCTCTGGCTCTACCGCATTAGGATTGATCAATCCTTCAGGCGGCAATTGTAAAAAGAATCCTTTCGTCTGAATTGAATCCATCACATGTAAAACATTTGCACGCGCTAATTTGCGTTCTGCATGTAATTCCAGTGACATCACAAATGTCGCTCGGCCAAATGCATTTTTCATTGCATCAGATAATACTGATAACGGATCAACAGCTTCTTGGTTTTCCGCTTGTTCAGGACGCGCAACGTAAATATACATTTCGTCTTTCTTACTAGATTTGTAGATTTCACACCACATGATTCAAACAACACCTTTTAAACTCAAAGCAAAGCATACATCAAAAAAAACGGCGAAACATTAGCGTTTGTTAACGCATCAGTCTAGTTTAGGATGACTGGTAATTCTTTAATCAAATTTTGAGAGAAGTCATTCATTGACTTTCATTTGCATACTCAAATATTGTGCATCTTTATGAAGCAACTCAATTAATGGCTTCGTCAGTAAATCATAACGCCAACCGAGTAAATATTGAGGTAAGTCTTGTTCATCGCCATGAAAAACCACATGCTGATATAAAGCCCCGAGCCATTTTTTTCGCATTAACACTTCTTTGGGGATCACCAACTCTTCTGCAAGATTACCAATCATGTTATCAACATCATGTGTAATATCTTTAGATGAATGTTTAATTGGTCGAGCAATTCGTAATGGCCATTCTTCCATTGGGGGCAGCAACGCAATAATATCCAAAATCGTTTTACCGTGCTCACGAACCACATTCGGACGAATATTTTTAACTTGGGATAATTGAAATGTATTTTTTGGATTTTTTTCCACCAAATCAATCATAGTGGCATTTTTCAGAATAAAACTTCGAGGCTGATTTAAAGCCTTCACCATTTCTTCACGCCAAACACTGAGCAATTGTAGCTGCATTAACTGCTTTCGAGAGTGTCTATAATTTCCGACATCTTCGTATAGTTTCTCTTTCGGCGTTTCTGTCGCAATCTCAAGCGTGAGGCTCTTACAATCCTCTAGTACATACTGATAATGCCCTTTTTTCTCTAATTCATTTTTTAGCGCATCGGCTAAATTCATAATATATAAGACATCATTCGCTGCGTATGCTTTTTGCTCTTCAGTTAAAGGACGTGCAAGCCAATCTGAACGTGTTTGATCTTTATCAATTTCTATATTTAAAATTTCTTTGAGAGCATTTTGATAACTGACCTGTAATCCGTGTCCGAGAAAAGACAAAGCCACCTGAGTATCAAATACATTATTAAGATGATTGCCTTTTGAATAATGGTAAATCAGATCAATATCTTCACCACAAGCATGGAAAATATTTTGCTTTGCAGCAAAAACTTTAGGCCAGAAACTCGAAAAATCTAGACGTGTACCGTCTAATAAAAACACCTGATCTGCGACATTGATTTGCAAGACACCCAATTTTGGCCATAGTGTATCAACTTTGATAAATTCAGTATCTAAACCATAAACATCTTGTTGACTCATTAGTGTCAAAACATGCTCGAGTTCTTTTTGCTCTTGGATAAATTGAAACATCATAAAAAACAATGTGCTAGATTGGTATCGAGATGTATTTTAGCTTAAATTATCAATTTTAAATATAAATTTTCAATTAAAGCGTCAAGCAAATCTATGTATACACTGTAAATAGTTATAAAACATGAAAAATTTAATATTTTTTTTGACTAAAAAACTATTCAGAAAAGTGATATTTCTCTAATCAAAAAAATAAGCACAATTTGTGCTTATTTCATTTGCATACGATTATGAACTGCTTGGCTTAAGGTGTGACTATCGACATACTCAAGCTCCCCCCCTTGTGGTACACCTTGAGCAATACGTGTCATTTTGATATTCAAATGACGTGTAGCTTCTACCAAATAATGTGCCGTAGCCTGTCCTTCAACCGTTGCATTGGTAGCGAGAATAACCTCTGCTACCTGACCTTCAGCTAAGCGTTGAACTAAT
Source organism: Acinetobacter sp. ANC_7513 (assembly GCF_056779915.1). Classification (NCBI taxonomy): domain Bacteria; kingdom Pseudomonadati; phylum Pseudomonadota; class Gammaproteobacteria; order Moraxellales; family Moraxellaceae; genus Acinetobacter; species Acinetobacter sp. ANC_7513. The sequence goes on along the minus strand of NZ_JBWYIW010000014.1, from coordinate 11,623 downwards.
GCAGGTATGCCAACCTCTTCAGGCCCTATACCATCTAAAGGAGATAAATGCCCCCCCAATACATGATATTTGCCTCTGAAACTTCCACTTTGCTCAATTGCCATCACGTCTGCAGGAGATTCAACCACACAGAGCAAGGTATCATCTCGGTCTTGCGACAGACAAATGTCACACACCTCATTCTCAGTCAATGAGTGGCAAATAGAACATTCATGGATATGATCAGCGGCATCGCTAAGTGCTTCAGATAATGCCAAAGCACCTTGCTTATTCTTCATGATCAAATGCAACGCCATGCGCTGAGCCGATTTAGGCCCAACGCTTGGTAAAATTCGCAGTGCTTGGACGAGTTGGTCAAACCGTTCGCTGAACACTCGGCAATATCCTTAAAATAAACCTGATAAGCCAGGAGGTAATCCCATACCACTATTTGCAGACTTCATTGTTTCTTCTGAAATCGCTTCGGCTTGGCGTGCAGCATCATTCATAGCAGCTGCAATCAAATCCTCAATCATATCTGGATCGTCTTGAAGTAATTCTGGATTGATTTCAATGCGTTTTACCACATTACGGCAAGTCATTGTCACTTTTACCAAACCACCACCAGCTTCAGCATGCACTTCTTTCTGTGCAAGCTCTTCTTTCGCTTTCTTGATGTTGGACTCTACTTCCTTTTGCATGCGCTGTGCTTGTTGCATAAGCATGTTAATGTTCATTTGTATACTCCGAACAAATTTAAATTAGACTAAATCAAGACCACGTTGAATGTCTGCAATAATATCATCAACGTCTTCCAAACCTACTGAAAGACGAATTAAACCTTCTGCAATGCCAGCTGCAGCCTTCGCTTCATCAGACAATTTACCATGAGTAGTCGTTGCAGGATGAGTAATCGTTGATTTTGCATCCCCAAGATTTCCAGTAATAGAAATAAATTGAGTGTGATCAATTACTTTCCAAGCAGCTTCTCGCCCACCTTTTACCACGAATGAAACTATACCACCAAAACCTTTTTGTTGCTTTTTAGCCAAATCATGACCTACATGATCCGCTAAGCCAGCAAAGAATACTTTCTCAATTTTATCGTGCTGATGAAGCCACTCAGCAATCTTTTGTGCACTTTCAGAATGAGCCTTCATACGTAGACGAAGCGTTTCCAAACCTTTTAGGAAAACCCAAGCATTGAACGGACTCATAGAAGGCCCAGTTGTACGAACGTAGCCAAAAACTTCTTCAAGTAATTGATGACTACCTACGACAGCACCACCCAACGCACGACCTTGACCATCTAAATATTTTGTTGCTGAATACACGACAAGATCCGCACCCAGTTTTAATGGTTGTTGTAGCACTGGCGTACAGAAACTATTATCAATTGCGAGTAAGGCATCATTTTCATGCGCGATATCTGCTAATGCACGAATATCAGCAATTTCCGATAATGGATTTGACGGAGATTCTACAAATAGTAGTTTAGTTTCTGGTTTGATCGCAGCTTTCCAAGCATCTAAATCTGTTAAATCAACAAAATTGACAGTCACACCAAACTTAGAAATGTATTTTTCAAATAAGGCCACGGTTGAACCAAATACTGCGCGAGAACATACAACATGATCACCAGCCTTTAAGAATGACATCGCCACCGCCATGATCGCAGCCATACCCGTACTTGTTGCCACTGCACGTTCAGCACCTTCCATTGCAGCCAATCTTTTTTCAAACATTGCGACTGTTGGGTTTGTAAAGCGAGAATAAATATTACCGGGCTCTTTCCCAGAGAATTTAGCTGCTGCCTCTGCTGCATTTGCATATACAAATGAAGAAGTTAGAAACATCGGTTCAGCATGCTCACCTTCAAAACTGCGCGTATGACCTGTACGAAGTGCTAATGTATCAAGTTGGTATTCAATGTCGTCTTGCTGGCTCATTGCTCTAAATCAGTCCTAAAAACTGCCTTTGTGAATAATTGCCAACATTTTGAGCGCCCAAAGCATTTAAGGTCAAGGTAAAATATATAAATATCGCTTAGACTTCGTTCAAATCACATGCTTATGAGATCTTCAACCTTCATGGAACATTTAAAAACTAACTGGCGTTCTAAACAAAGCAAGTTAAAAAATTTAGGGACACGCATTTTTTACGGTAAATCTTTGGTTTTATCTCAAGCAACGCCGTATGAAGTGATAGGTACTCATAAATCGAGTAAAATTCGATATTACGCATCTGAAAATAAAAAATATGTTGAGCCATTGGTCTTTGTCGCGCCTTTAGCGATCAAGATGGATATTTATGATCTTTATCCATACCGTTCTCTTATCAAATATTATACAGAGCAAGGTTTTGACGTGTATTTGTTGGATTGGGGACACTTTAGCTATAAAGATCGCGATCTCAACTTTTTAGGTTTTATTGATGATGCAATTCCAAATTGTATCGATCAAATTCGTACACACGCTAAATCTGATCAAATTTCTTTACATGGCTGGAGTATGGCGGGAATATTTGTTCTGTTGTATACAGCGCTCAGACAGCCGAACCATGTAAAAAATCTAATCGTTTTAGGTAGTCCAATTGATAGCTTTGCTTCAGGCAGTATCGGAAAGCTATATGCTAAGATGAATCGCTATCTTGAAAGAACTCGACTACTCAAACATAAAGTCTATAACGGTCGTATTCCTAAGCGCCTCATTCACTCCCCAGGTATTTTAAATGCAATTGGATTTAAAATTTTAGATCCAAAAGGTTGGTATGAAGGCCATAAACAATTATTACTGAATCTTGATGATAAAAAACTTTTGCATGAACATGCCACTTTAGGTTATTTCCTCAATCATATGATTGATTATCCTGCTGGGGTAAACCAAGACATGTTATTCAATGTCTGGTTAAGAAATCCGTTAAAAAATGGTTATATCGAACTTCAAGATAAGAAAATCGAATTAAAAAATATAGACTGCTCTCTTATGATTGGCGCGGGTTCAAGCGATCAAATGGTCACAGCTGATGCTGTTAGACCATTGACTGAATTGACAAATAGTCGTGATGTCACGTTTACTCTTATTCCTGGTGGGCATTTAGGTTTAATGTCGAGTCAAAAAAGTGCCGATCAATTTTGGCCTGAACTTGCTTACTGGTTAGCAGAGCGTTCAACACAAATAGAGTAAAGAAAATGACGACAGTTGCATTTATTGGATTAGGCGCAATGGGTTACCGTATGGCAGCTCATTTACCAAAACACTTTGAATCAGTTTTGGTATGGAATCGAAATTTCGAGAAAGCCAAACAACATGCAACTGAATATCAAACTCAAGCCGTATCACTGCAAGAAGCTGCCCAAGCTGATATCATTTTTAGTTGCTTACCAACGAGTCAGCAAGTCAATGAGATCATTCATCAAGTCGACATTAAATCTGGATCAATTTGGGTAGACTGCACCAGTGGCGTGCCTGATGCAGCTAAAGCACAACAAGCTTTTTTAAAATCAAAAGGTGTATTTTTTCTAGACGCACCTGTTAGCGGACAAACTATCGGTGCTGAAAATGCGACTTTAACCTTCATGGTAGGTGGTGAAAAAGCTGCTTTTGAAGCTGCATTACCAGCAATGCAAGCCATGGGTAAACTGATTAAGCATGTAGGAGACTCAGGATCTGGTTTTGCTGTGAAAGCAGTGAACAACATGCTCTTGGCTGTTCACTTATGTGCCGCTGCTGAAGGTTTTACTGCACTCAAAGCACATGGTGTGGATTTAAATGAAGCATTAGAGTGCATCAATGCTTCAAGTGGTAAAAGCGGTGTGACTGAAAATGTATTGCCTCAACGGGTATTAAATCGAAGTTTTCCAAATACTTTTGCCTTACCGTTACTGAGCAAAGACACTGGTATCGCAGTAGACCTCATCCATCAAGCAAAATTATCCGCACCTGTCATTACGCTTACTCAAAGTCTAATTGGTGCTGCTAATGCAATAGCTGAACCTAATAGTGATTTTTCGACAGCAGTTAAAATGTACGAATCATGGAGCAAAATTACCTTAGAATAAATTTTCGCCATTGAATTCACATATAAAGCCCATATAATTGAAATGTGACAATTTCAAATGTCCATTTCTAAATGAGGATACTCATGAATAAGTTTTTATTAGGTTTAATTACTGCTGTATCTATTTCAGCTGGGGTCAATGCTTTTGCCGACACTACAAAAGAGTGTGAAAAACTTAAAGATGATTACAACATCATCTATGCATCAAAAGGCTTCTGTTTTAAAGATCCAGATACTAAGGCAAAGTTCGGCAATGAAAATTGCAATACAACTAAACCTAAGTTCTCAGAAAAAGAGCAACAAAAGCTTGACTCCATTAAGCAACGTCAGAAAGAATTGAACTGTAAATAATTCAATCTAATTACATTCTGGGAATAGTTATGGCTTACGATGATCAAAATATTTTTGCAAGAATTCTACGTGGTGAACTTCCTGCAATTAAAGTGTATGAGGATGAGCAAGTTCTTGCATTTATGGACATTATGCCTCAAGCAGATGGTCATACTTTAGTCATCCCTAAATCACCTGCCGTAACTTTACTCGACTTGGACCCAAACACTGCAGCATACACGATTCAAATCGTTCAAAAAATTGCAAAAGCGATTGAAACAGCACTAGATGCAAAAGGTATAGTGTTGATGCAGTTATCTGGTGCTGCAGCTGGGCAAACCGTGCCTCATGTACACTTCCACCTTATTCCAAGTTCAATTCATGAACTGGGTAAACACGCAGCACAAATGGGTGATCAAGAACGTATCAAGGCTTTAGCTGAGAAGATTAAAGCTGCTTTATAACAGATGCTTATAAAATTAAGGAGCTTTGGCTCCTTTTTTTGTTTTTATTCTTTTTAATTACTACAGCTTGTTTCTATCCATTTTCATGATAATGAAATAAATTCTTAATATTACTGACTTATTTGTAATGAATACTTAGCACCAATAGAGAACAGTAGTTACAAAAAAACTACTGATCATGATTATTAGGACAATAAATCAGTCTTTACTGGAGCTAGAAATGAAAAAAACACTTTGTGCATTAGCAGTTGGGGCAACACTAATTACACCAGCAATCGCAATGGCAGCCGACGTTAAAATTTATGGTCGTGCGCATGTTTCATTAGATTACCTTGATGATGGTAAAGATTATAATGAAGTAGGTCTATCATCTAACTCATCTCGTCTAGGCTTTAAAGTTGAACAAAAACTAGAAAATGATATGACCGTTTTTGGTCAAATTGAACAAGAAATCAACTTTGCAAGTGGCTCATCTGATAGCAACGGTGTTGATTTTGCTACTCGTGATACTTTTGTAGGTTTAAAAGGCGATTTCGGTCAAGCTCGTGTCGGTCGTTTTGATAGTCCATTTAAAGTTGCCCGTGGCCCAGTTAATTTCTTTGGCGATCAATTAGGTGATATTCGTAATGTTACTCGCGTCGCTGATCAACGTTTTGACGAACGTAATGCAAATACAATTGAATATAAGTCTCCAAAACTTGGAAATGGTTTCAATGTATTAGCAGCACTTTCTCTCCACGAAGGTACAGTACCTGATGCAAAAGATAACAAAGATAAAGCTTATGATCTTGCTTTAACTTTTAAGGAAGGTGCTATTGATTTCGCAGCTGCATATGAACATTATCAAGAAGATGCTGGTCGTGGTGAGCGTGATGGTTTCCGTTTAGCAGGTGCTTATAAAGTCACACCAGAGTTAAATCTTGGTGCATTTTACCAATACACGACCTATGATAACCCAGGATCTGTATCAGCAGTTGCAGATGAAGTTATTGCAGGAGAAGCTCCCATTTCTGACCTTAATAAAGTAATTTCTAAACAAGATACTCATGTTTTTGGTGTTGCAGCCGATTATAAATTTGCTCCTAAAACATATATCCGTGGGCAAATTATGCATCGTGATGTAGACACGACAGATGCAAATGCAACGCTCATTGCACTTGGTCTTGAACATCGTCTAGATAAAGCTGTACGTGTTTATGGCAATATCGCAACAGCACTTAATGATAAAAATACAAACATTAATCCTTGGGCAGAAGGACGCTCTAACAAAGCACCTGCTTTTCAAGGTGAAGATGCTTTAGGTCTCTCAGTAGGCATGCGTTACGACTTCTAAAATCTTTTATCCAATGTTTAAAGCACACTCATCAGTGTGCTTTATTCTTTAAAAACTTAAACAAATCTATCTATTTAAGTTTATTTATTCCCATCAACAATATGTAATATTACTGTCACACATCAAACGTACCATCGCTGCAAGGTCTTTCCTGACGGCTTACAAAGCAATAATTGGTACTATGCAATCTTTTGAAAACTTTCAACACAATTCAGACACTTACATAAATCGCGAACTTTCATTATTAGAATTCCATAAACGAGTTTTAGCTCAAGCTAAAGACCCTCACCACCCCTTATTAGAGCGACTAAATTTTTTAATCATCTTTTCTCGGAATTTAGATGAGTTTTTTGAAATACGCGTTGCTGGACTTTTAAAACAGATCGAATTAAATCAAATAACAACTGCGCCTGATGCTATTCCCAATGAAATTATTTTAGAACAAATATCTAAAACAACGCATCATGCGGTTCAAGAACAATATCAGATACTTAATAACGAGCTCATTCCTCAACTTAAATCTTATGGTATCGAATTTATCCAATATCATGGAATTTTAGATAAATATACTGAATGGATTCAAAATTACTTCAGTAAATTTATTCAACCAGTAATCACGCCCATCAGTTTAGACCCTGCCCATCCTTTTCCCCGTTTAGTCAATAAGAGCCTTAATTTTATTGTCACGCTTGAAGGTAAAGATGCTTTTGGTCGTCAGATTGAGCTCGCGATCGTACCTGCACCGAGAACTTTGCCAAGGGCGGTTAAAATTCCTGATGACTTATGCGAAGGTAAGCAACATTACATCCTGTTGTCGGCTATTCTGCAACAACATATCAATGACTTATTTCCAGGAATGAAGGCGACAGGATGCTACCAATTCCGTGTTACACGCAATGCTGACTTAAATTTAGCTGACGATGTAGACGATCTGGCAGTTGCTCTTAAAGATGAACTTTCTTCGCGAAGATTTGGACGTGAAGTTCGACTTGAAATTGATCACAATTGCCCAGAAACGATTAACCAATATCTACTTGAACAATTTTCTTTAGAACCTTCACAACTCTATCGTGTTCAAGGTCCTGTAAATTTAGCTCGATTATTTTCAGATTTTGATTGTCCAGATTTGAAGTTTAAACCCTATCAACCCGTGATACCGAAGATATTGAGACAATCAAAAAGTATATTTGATGTATTAAAACAACGTGATGTCCTTTTACATCATCCTTTTGACTCATTTTCACCCGTCATCAACCTGTTAAAAGAGGCTGCAAAAGACCCTAATGTCTTGGCAATTAAGCAAACTCTTTATCGCAGCGGACCAGATTCAGAGATCGTTCAGGTCTTAGCAGAAGCAGCACGAAATGGTAAAGAAGTAACTGCGATTATTGAATTACGTGCTAGATTCGATGAAGAATCCAATATCATGGTCGCCAACCTCCTACAAGAAGCTGGAGCTGTTGTTGTGTATGGCATCGTGGGCTATAAAACTCACGCTAAAATGATTCTGGTTGTTCGTAGAGAAGCAGATCATCTGAAACGGTATGTTCATTTGGGAACTGGCAATTATCATGCTGGTAATGCAAAAATGTATACCGATTACGGTCTTCTGACCACTGATGATGACATTTGTGAAGATGTCCATAAAATCTTTCAAGAATTAACAGGTATGGGAAAAATGGCAAAGCCTAAAAAGCTGTTCCATGCACCTTTTACCTTGCATGAACAGCTTTTAAAACTCATTGCCAATGAAATCCAACATGCTAAGTCTGGTCATAAAGCGCATATTATTATCAAAGTTAACGCTTTAACTGAACCACAATTAATCGCGGCACTTTATCAAGCGTCAAATGCAGGTGTTCAAATCGATCTGATCATTCGTTCCATCTGTTCATTAAGACCTCAAGTACCACAGTTATCAGAAAATATCCGCGTCAGATCCATTGTAGGACGTTTTTTAGAACACACACGGGTCTACTATTTTCTAGATCAAGGCAATGAGAAATTATATTGTTCAAGTGCAGACTGGATGGGACGTAATTTATTTTCAAGAGTAGAAACCTGTTTTCCGATTGAAGATAAAAAACTAAAGAAAACGATTATTAAAGATGGTCTACTAAATTATCTGAACGATAATCAACGTGCTTGGGAATTAGATCAAGGACATCAATGGAACAAGGTATGCCCAACTGATGATCAAGAAATTTTTATCGCTCAAGAATATCTAACCAATCTACGTCAAATGTAGTGATCAAACATTAAGTGTGATCCACAATGTCCTTAAATTGAGCATCTAATACTTGGGCCAATGATTGAGGATCTAATCCGATATCTAGCCCTCGTTTGCCACCACTCACGTACACCTTTTTAAGAGAACTTGCCGATTGGTGAATGACTGTCTTAAGTCGCTTTTTTTGAGCAATTGGACTAATCCCACCCACTAAGTAACCGGTCAGACGCTCAGCCACTTTCGGATCAGCCATTTTAAGTTTTTTACAACTGAAAGCATTCGCCGCCTTTTTTAAATTAAGTTGATGGTCCACTGGTAAAATTGTCACAAAATAATTGACATCATCTGTCACTAGAAGTGTCTTAAAAACTTCATTTACAGATAAACCCAATTTTTGAGCTGCTTCTAAACCAAAACTTTCAGCATTAGGATCATGCTCATATTCATGAACAGAATAATCTATCTTTTTGTTTTTCAAAAATTTACAAGCTGGCGTCATGATGATTTCAGGCATTTAATAATGGCATTATTATAAGAAAATTTTTGAATCAATTTTAAATTTTTTCTGATCTATTTATCTTACTCATCAATATATTGCAAAACTACAACACTCCAATTTATCTAGGGCTTGACCCCAATCACCAGCTTACTTATGATTTTTGCAAATTGAATTTGCACGGTTACTATTTTGCTTTTTTTACAACGTTTACAATCACCTCCCCCATCCTTTACTTTCCTTAAATATAGTTTAGTTCTATCATCGTGTATCGTGTTTGTTGGTTGCTCATCTTTAGGTGGTGGTTCAGTACAAAAACGCGCCGCAAAACTTTCAACAGGTATTCAAAAGGCATACTCTGTACACCCAGACACCGCGAATAGGGTTTCACCACTAATTGTGCAAAGTGCGCAACAATTTGATGTCGACCCCCTGTTAATGGCCGCACTTATTCGACAAGAATCGAGTTATCGAAATTATGCAGTATCACCAGCAGGTGCTGTAGGTCTTACCCAAATTATCCCTAGATATTGGCAACAATCTTGTCCAGGTGACCTTTTTCAAGAAAATATTAATATACAATGTGGGACTTTTATCCTATCAAAATATAATCAATCTGCTGGTAGCTGGAAAAAAGCACTGGCCTATTACAACGTTGGACCTACTGGATACAACACAAATCGAAAAATGAAAAAACAAGGTAAACGTTATGCCAAACAGGTTAAAGAGCATCAAAAAATTTTAAAATCGCATTTATAAAAAAAGCCTCTTATGAGGCTTTTATTCTACTGTGTGATTGAAGATGCGCTTTTTATTTTTTCAGGAACTGTTTCAATCACTTTTGTCCTTTTAATACAGAATACGGCTATTGCACCAATCACTGCTGGTATTGCAACGGCAATGAAATTCCATTTGTGCGGCAATTCCATTCCCAAAAGAATACCAATGACAATGGGGCCGACAATTGCACCTATACGCCCTACAGCTGAAGCCCAACCAATTCCAGTTGAACGTACCGCAATTGGATAAGATTGCGCTACATAGCTATATATTAAAATACTAGTACCAATTGATGCTGCACCAGCCAATGCCACCAGTAGATAAATAACAATTGGTGGTGAGTTAAAACTTAATCCAAATAAAGCAAAAGCTCCGATTACAAACATCGAAATCACAACAGGTTTGAGATGAAATTTGTCTGCTAGAATTCCACCACCAATAGTACCTATGACAGCGCCAATATTTAATGAAAGTAAAAATGTTAAACTACTTCCTAAAGAATAACCTGCAGCCATCATTAACTTTGGTAACCAACTTCCTAATGCGTATGTCATTAAAAGACACATAAAAAAGCAGCACCAAAATAATAACGTCGTTTTCGCTCTACTATCAGTAAATAGAGATTTAACCGATGCATCAGGTAGTTTAATTTCGTTTAGAACCAAATGAGTTGACGAATTAACATTTAAATCTGCATTGATCTTATTAATAATTTCTGAGGCAGGTTCATAATTTTTTTGTTTCACTAAAAATGTTAGTGATTCAGGCATATACTTCCATATAAACGGTAATATTAATAATGGAATTCCTGCAATAAAGAACATAATCTGCCAACCAAATTCAGGTGTAAATTTTACACCCAATAAAGCCGCCATAATTCCGCCAACTGCATAGCCACTAAACATAATCGTAACTAAGGTACTTCTCAATTTTTGTGGTGCATATTCAGAAGTTAAAGTTACTAAATTTGGCAAAACACCGCCGATACCAAGTCCAGCAATAAATCTTAAAATTCCAAATTCTGTTGGATTACTTGCGAATCCTCCTAAAAAAGTAAAACCACTGAACAAGGTTACACAAATTAAAATAACTTTTTTTCGACCAATTTTATCTGCCAACATACCAAAAAGCATCGCACCAAACATCATTCCCGCTAGCGCTGTGCTTGCTAATAACCCAGCTTGGACAGAAGTCATACCCCATTCTTGCATAAGAAGTGGCAACGTCACGCCATTAATTGCTAAATCATAACCGTCAAAAATTACGATAAATAAACACCATAATACGATTGATAAATGAAAGGGTTTAAATTTTGCATTATCAATTACAGCATTCACATTCATTGTCTGCGCTGTCATTTTAATCTCACCTCCAATTGTGAGTATTTTTAAAATAATGAACCTAGATTCATATTTTATATAAATGCAATAAATTAGGATTCTTGTCTATACAACTTTCTAGTGGACTATTCATTTAATAGATTGATTAATAATTCAATTGGCATAAAAAATCATGAAAATTCAAGTTTTAAGAGTTTTATATTTATTCTTAGTTACTAAGAATGAATTCTTATATAACCTTTCGACTGAAATCTTAATTTTTAATACTCAATCTGCAAATTAGGATTGGCATTTTATTTAATAGTCAACTTTGATGCTCTTTGTAAATAAAAATTTCATTGTAAAGCATTCATTTTTTGAACCATTCACTATTGTTTATTATTTAGCTTTTCAACTAATTAGTTGGGTTGTTTTGATGATATTAGCCTTATCACTAAGGCATTTATTGTTTAGCATAAATTAACTGAATGGAGCTTCTTATTTAAGTTAAAAGGATTTAATTATTTATTTCAATTTTTTCACATAAAAAAACACCCCCTTGTATTGAAGGGGGTGTTTAGAATAATGAGCTGGCGATGACTTACTCTCACATGGGTAACCCCACACTACCAT
>NZ_JBWYIW010000013.1:0-71291 GCF_056779915.1 Acinetobacter sp. ANC_7513 | reverse complement strand
CGAGTTCAATTAAGCCATCGATGAGTTCAGCAGGCTGACCTGCAGTACCAAACCCACCAATCATAATGGTTGAACCGTCTTTAATTTGGGATAAAGCTTCAACTAAAGACTGTGACGATTTATCGATCATCCAACAACTCCCTCTGTACAACATATTTTAATATTTGGGGAATCCACGATTAGCGCAATTTCAATCTGGACGGAGATTGAAATATGCAACTAAATCGCTTGGATTCCGTCACTCCATTCTTGATAAATTAAAAAGCTTGAGCTACCTTGAAAAAAGGTTCTTGTACGATTTACAGATTTTTTGTTCGATGATCGAACAATATCTTGAGTATATTGCTCAAGATTCTAAATCAGCATCAATAATTCAATTTTTAAAATAGCAAGGAAAATGCTGTGTCTACAGAATCAGACTCAAGGAACAGACAACTTCAAAATCCAGATAATAAAAAGTGGATTCGTCACGAAGACTTTATTGCAGGTATCAGCAAAGGACTGGCTATCCTAGATTGTTTTGCAAATGACCGTCACCGTTTAAATGTGACCATGGCTGCAGAAAAAACAGGGTTGACTCGAGCCGCTGCAAGACGACATTTAATGACTTTAGAATATTTAGGTTATTTAGAGTTTGATGGTCATTACTATTATTTAACACCTAAAATTTTAAAATTTTCAGGTGCATATTTAAGTGGTGCACAGCTGCCTAAAATTGCTCAGCCATTGTTGAATTTACTTACCCAGCAAACCTCTCTCATTTATTCCGTGATGGTATTAGATGGCTACGAAGCTATTACGATTGCACGTAGTGCAGCGCATCAACAGACTGATCGTGTTAATCCTTATGGATTACATTTAGGTAACCGACTACCCGCTCATGCGACATCTGCAGGGAAAATTTTATTAAGTTATTTATCCAAGGAAGCACAACAAGAATGGTTGGAAAAATATCCACTCAAAGCACTCACCAAATATACGTATACCGATAATGAGAAATTTATAAAATTATTAGCAGAAGTTAGAGCTGATGAATATTGTTACTCAGCTGAAGAACATGAGTTAGGCGTACATGCTTTGGCTGTACCTATTCACAATCATCGTGCTGATGTTGTCGCAGCATTGAACATTGTGTCACCGACAGGTAAAACCAGTAAGGAATATTTAATTCAGTATATTCTGCCCTTATTACAGCAAACCTCGATTGAATTTAGACAATTTGTTTAATAAAAAAACACACCAAATTGTGGAGCAATTTGGTGTGTGCTAAAAATTAGCCAATGGATTAAGCTTGACTTCGAGGATTAACTCGCTTTTTGGAGTGGTAGTCCAACATAGTTTTCAGCAAGCGTAGTTTGCCCTGCTTCTGAACCAAGAATATAACTTAATTCAGCTTGTTTGATTTTATGCTCGAATTCGGTTTCTGTCTCAAAACGATGTAATAAATGAGTCATCCACCAAGAGAAACGCTCTGCTTTCCATACACGTTTTAAGCAATTTTCAGAATACTGCTCAATCCCCTGCTCAGAACCCGTTTGATAATATTCAATGAGAGCTTGAGAAAGATACGCAATATCAGATGCAGCGAGGTTTAAACCTTTAGCTCCTGTTGGCGGTACAATATGAGCAGCATCACCCGCCAAGAACATTTTACCAAAACGCATTGGCTCAGTGACAAAACTACGTAATGGCGCAATACTCTTCTCAATTGATGGACCAGTCACGAGCTTTTCACGGCTTTCAGGATCTAGACGATTTTTTAACTCTTCCCAAAATTGCTCATCTGACCAGTTTTCAACTTTATCCGTTAACGGTACTTGTAGATAATAGCGACTTCTCGTGTTAGAACGCATACTGCATAATGCAAATCCACGATCAGATTGCACATAAATTAGTTCCTCCGCAACAGGAGGTACATCTGCCAATACCCCTAACCAGCCAAATGGATAGACTTTCTCAAAAGTTTTAATTTTGTCTTCTGGCACACTGGCACGGCACACACCATGGTACCCATCACAACCTGCGATAAAATCACATTCAACTTTAACTTGCTGACCATTATGCTCAAAAGTAACACTTGGTTGACCGTAGAAATCATGTACTTGAACGTTAGCTGATTCATAGTATGAAGTGAGTTGAGCCGCTGTGCGAGCCTGCATTAAATCTTTGGTGACTTCAGTTTGGCCATATACCGTAACTTGTTTACCACCCGTCAACTGCGTTAAATCAACACGGTGCTTTTCACCATTGGTTAGAATTTCAATACCCTGATGAGGTAACCCTTTTTCACGGAGTTGCTGATCTACACCAGCTTCAGTCAATAAATCTACTGAAACTTGCTCTAAAATCCCAGCACGGATTCGACTGGCAACATATTCAGCACTGCGCTGTTCAATTAAAATATGATCAATACCCGCTTTATATAGCAGTTGACCGAGTAATAAACCTGCTGGACCTGAACCAATAATCGCGACTTTGGTTTTTAAAATTTCCATATTGCAAACACCCTCAATTTTTTTCCTTTTGTAAAACCTAATGAAATTCCAACTGAGGTACTAGACTTTAGCCCTAAATACGACCGAATTTAGTGACAAATGACCGATCATCGGACAAGATATCAGAATTAAAGGGTGTAAATCAGAGCAATATCATGCGCAATGAATTGATTTCAAATGCTAAAAATAAAGAAGTAATTCAATATGATGATTATATTGCAGGCCTTGCTAAAGGTTTGAATCTATTAGAGTGCTTTGGTGTTGAACGTCAAAAATTAAATGTCACCCAAATTGCTGAACGTACAGGATTGAGTCGCAGCGCAGCACGACGATATTTAAGAACTTTAAAATTTTTAGGTTATTTAGACACAGATGAACATTTTTATTGGCTCACCTACAAAGTTTTACGCTTTTCAAGTGCTTATCTAAGCTCTGCATATTTGCCAAAAGTCGCTCAACCTATGCTGAATTTACTCAGTATCAAAACTGCACTGAGCTATTCAGTCACGGTACTCGATGAACATGAAGTAGTACCTGTTGCGAAAAGTGTTCCTCAACAGAACGAATCATCTAAAATGAGTCCGTTGGGTATTCATCTAGGTAATCGCCTTCCAGCCTACGCCACCTCAACAGGTAAAATACTACTCTCAAGATTGAGCCATGATGAACTTAATCAATGGCTTGCACAATATCCACTCAAGAGATTAACGCCTTTTACCATCATAGATCATCAAAAGTTTATAAACACTATTGCAACTGTTCAAAAACAAGACTATTGCATTTCTACAGAAGAACATGAATTGGGAATTATTGCTTTAGCTGTCCCTATTCTCAACATGCAAGGTGATACTGTAGCCGCACTCAACTGTATCGGATCCAGCCACAGAATTACAGAAACATATTTAATCCAAAATATTTTGCCCCAGCTTAAACAAGTAGCTCATGATTTGCGCGCTATTTTATAAAATTCGGAAGATTCGAATGAACTTTTAAGATTTTTTTCCTTTCTTTAACTGAGGCGTTCATTTTTTTAATCCCTAGTACTTTAGTATATTTTTCAAGTACTTCTTCGCAAATATGGATCCATTTAATCTAAAATATATCTAAGTTAATATTTTTTTGCTTGAATTTGGATCCAATAATGCTAAATTCATGCACATTGCAGACGTGTTGATTATTTCATCAATACCAGAATATGGACGGGTTCTGACTGCGATGAACACCTTAAACATTACTAGGATGACTTCTGAAGTCTGCCTACGTTTATGACATGTAATCACATGCCACACGTAGTGCTTTTCAATGAGGTCTTATTCCATGGAGAAAGTAAATGGTTCAGAACCCGCGTGAGGAAATGAATAACAAGACCATGAATGGGTTTCAGTGGTTTGTTATCGGTATCTGTATTTTATTAAATGTTATTGATGGCTTTGACGTTCTTGTCATGGCCTTTACTGCTGCATCTGTTTCTGCCGAGTGGGGACTGACTGGCGCTGAACTTGGTGCACTATTGAGTGCTGGCCTATTTGGTATGGGTGCTGGCTCACTATTTCTTGCACCTTGGGCTGACAAAATCGGTCGCCGCCCACTCATCTTACTTTGCCTACTTATCTCTGGAGTAAGTATGGTTGCAGCATCATTTGCTCAGACTGCAATGCAACTTGGCATGATGCGTTTTGTGACTGGTTTAGGCATCGGCGGTATTCTCGCAAGTAGTAATGTTATTGCAAGTGAGTACGCATCTCTGCGTTGGAGAAGTCTCGCAGTCAGCTTACAATGTACAGGTTACGCGATTGGTGCAACCGTTGGTGGGATTATTGCTATTGCACTTATCAGCAATTTCGGATGGCGTGCAGTCTTCTTAACAGGTGGTCTAGCGACTTTATTCATGTTGGTAGTGTCTTATTTCACCTTACCAGAATCACTTGATTACCTTTTGGTTAAACAGCCAAAAAATGCTCTAGAACGTATTAATGTTTTAGCAAAGAAAATCAATATTACCCCATTACAGCAACTTCCTACGGTCACTATGACCAGCGAACAAGCAAAGAGTGGTTTGGCACGTTTGTTCAGTCCTAAATTGGCACTTCAAACGATTTGTATCTGGTTTAGCTTCTTCTTCGTTATGTTTGGTTTCTACTTCGTCATGAGTTGGACACCAAAAATCTTATCTGCAAATGGGATGACCACTGAACAAGGTGTAACAGCAGGTGTCCTGA
This sequence comes from Acinetobacter sp. ANC_7513, assembly GCF_056779915.1. NCBI lineage: Bacteria > Pseudomonadati > Pseudomonadota > Gammaproteobacteria > Moraxellales > Moraxellaceae > Acinetobacter > Acinetobacter sp. ANC_7513. The sequence continues at coordinate 66,577 of NZ_JBWYIW010000013.1, read as the reverse complement.
TTAGTGCTGGCGGTATGTTTGGTGCTGCGCTGTTAGGTCTGATTAGTTCACGTATCCGTATTTACTATGTTCAAGCGGCTTTCCTTGCCTTAACTGCAATCTTGATCTGGTTATTTGTGAACAGTACTGGTTCACTCATGATCGCTTTCATTCTTGCTTTATTCCTTGGTATGATGTCAAACGGATGTGTCGCAGGTCTATATGCGATGTCTCCTGCAATCTATGATGCTGATGTTCGTGCGACTGGTGTAGGTTATGCGATTGGTTTTGGTCGTGTAGGCGGTATTTTGTCTCCACTAGTTGCAGGTGCTTTTCTCGACAGTGGTATCTCATCACTTGTACTTTACGGTTATTATGCGTTGGCATTCGTTGCAGCCATTATCATGGTATTAAGCATTTCAAAACTCAAAAATAAAGAAACTGCACAATTGCATTTCCAACAACCAACATCTGCATAATCATTTTTTAAATACTTTAGAGCTAGACAAGACGTCTAGCTCCACTTTTCATATAGGGACAATAATGAGATTTTCTGCAATCTTTTTAGGGGTAATTGCGTCTGGATTTCTATCAACAACGCAAGCAAATTCATTTATAGATGATGCATCAGTCAATCTAACAGCTCGCAATTTTTATTTTGATCGCGCATATACACAAGATGCATCAGGTAAAGATCAGAAAGACTGGGCTCAAGGTTTTATCTTTAAAGCTAATTCAGGCTATACACCAGGTACCGTAGGACTAGGTTTAGACATTATGGCACTGGCAGGTTTTAATCTTTTAGGCAGTGATGCCGACGATTATGCAGCTTCGGGATTACTGCCAACCAGTCCATCAGGTAAAGCTGATCAGTATGGAGAAATTCGCTGGACGGCAAAAGCGAAAGTGGGCAAATCGACTTTACATGGGGGTACACTCGCACCAATGTTCCCTGTTTTGTTCTCTTCACCAGCTCGTTTATTCCAGCAAAATTATCGAGGTACACATCTTCAAATCAATGAAGTGGATAATTTGAAAATTCATGCCCTGTATGTGGATCGTGTGAATCAACGTGATTCAACAGATTATGAAAAAATTAAAGTTGGCAATCCTAATAATCGATTTAAGACTGCTGCCGAATCATCTGGCTTACACATGCTTGGTGCTGAATATAAATTTAACGATCAAATTAGTGCGCAACTCTTTCATGCCAACCTTCATGATGTTTATCACCAAAATTTCATTGGTGCAAAAAGCAAACATGATATAGGTATTGGGCATTTCTTAGGGGATGTACGCCTGTTTGTGAGTGAAGACTCAGGTCAAGCTCGTGCAGGACATATTGAAAATCAACATTTGAGCGGTATTTTTGGGCTTAACCGTAACAATCATACTTTCAGTTTGGGCTATATGCAGTCTTTTGGTGATACAGCTCTTCCGACCTTAGCGGGTTCAGAGCCAGCAGTGTTCTTAGATAGTATGAGTGCTGATTTCACCAACATTAATGAAAAAGTCTATCACGCACGCTATGACTATGACTTTAAAGACACTTCATTGAAAGGTCTAAAGTTTATGACTCGTTATAGTAAAGGCGATGATATTGAAATTCGTAACACCGACAATCAGACGTTTGAACAAGATGCTCTTGATTTCGAGCTCAGCTATCGTGTTCCAACGGGTAAACTCGAAGGTTTAAATATTCGTACACGTTATAGTCGCTACCGTAACGACATCCCACCAGTAGGTATGGCATTTAAGTCGGATGACGAAATGCGTGTCAACATTGATTACACTTGGAAATTTAAATAAAACAAAGTTAAAGGGAGTTCAATGGAACTCCCTTTAACACAAATATCTTTCATCGAACACAGCTCATATTTTAATTTCACATCCATTTCACAAGATTGCCAGTAGATTAAAAAATAAGAATAAATTAGTGGATTGAGATCATGAAACACGTCAAAAAAATTGTGGCTGCGACATTGAGCCTTCCTCTACTCTTTTTATCAGGCTGTGCAAGTATTCCAAGTTACTCTGATGATTATGCTCAAGCAAGATCGACAGTTCAAGGCATCACCATGACGCCTGCCAAAGCTCAAGATATAGGGGTTCGTTTTACCAGTGCATTCAATACCTTAGGTACACCTGAATTCACTAACCGAGCAAGCAATCTGTATGCTGACAGTTTATATATCAATGACACACTTTCACAATTTAGTAAGCGTGAAAATCTAGTCGAACATTTCAAAGGTATGAACAACCGTGTCAGTAATGTTTCAGTCAAATTGCTCAACACATCACATTTTGACGACTCAGCCTATGTGCATTGGCGTATGGCATATGATTTTAAAATCTTCGGCACGACTCGAAGCATGGAATCACATGGAATTAGTGAAATAAAACTCAATGAGCAAGACAAAATTGTGTTCCAGCAAGACTTTTGGGACCCAGCTGATGGCTTATTTCGCTCACTACCATATGCTGGAGGGTTATACGCATGGTTATTACCTTTCAAAAAATCGCAATAATCACCCTCTCTGCTTTGAGTCTATTCTTCTTACCACTCGCGCATGCACAAAGTGTGCGTGAGTGTGGTCAAGGAGACCTCAAAGTTGGACAAAAAAATGTCGGTAAAGCAACTTATTTCGCTCAAAATTGTCAAAGCACTTGGAAGAATCAAGATATTCGCATGGACTTTGCTTATACTCAAAATATTCCAGAATGGGCTTTTAAAAGGGCTGCAACGCACTTTCTTAAACGAAATGTCAAACAAGCCAATACGTTGGATCAGCTTGACCAGATCACACAATTGTACCAACCCGTTCGGTCTGGTGATATTTATAGTCTAAGCTATACCCATACGACCCAGACTTTAACCTTAAGTTTAAATCAAAAAATTTTGGGTAAAATTCAATACATGAATGCCAATGATTATTTTAATATTTGGCTGGGTTCGTCTCCATTTAGTGATACTTTGAAAAAGCAATTATTGGACTAATCGTGTCGCCATGACTAAACATTTTATTTTAATGGTCGAAGATCATTACGAACTTGCTTCAACATTATGTGAATTTTTAGAAGAGCATAATTTTGTGGTTGATCATGCGCGTAATTTGGATGTGGCACGTCAACTGCTCAAGCAACATCCTTATCATATTCTACTGTTAGATATTAATTTACCTGACGGTACAGGGTATGACCTGTGTGAATGGCTTCGCAACAAACAGGGACTCGACCTCCCAGTACTGATGCTGACTGCTCGTGATACTTTGGATGATAAATTAAAAGGTTTCCGAGCTGGTACAGATGATTATTTAGTCAAACCATTTGATTTTAATGAATTGGTTTATCGTGTTCGTGCACTGATCAAACGCTCATTAGGAGAAGTATCTAACAGCCAAATCAAAATTCACGATCTCACACTAGACCCTGCTTTACAGCAAATCACACGTGCAGGTCAAATGATCGAACTGCCACCTATTCAATTCAAACTTTTAAAATTACTTATGCGAAACTCACCTAAAGTGCTCACTAAACAGGAGATCATGCTTGAGTTATGGGGGGATGAAGAACCAGAAAGCGATGCACTCAGAAGCCATATCTATAATTTAAGAAAAATGGTCGATAAGCCGTTTGAACAAAAATTAATACACACCGTTTCAGGGGTAGGTCTAAAGATCGCAGTTGAATAAAACTAGTTACTACTGAATTCACACTTCAGATCAAATTCCCCCAAATACGCTATTTTGGAGGCTGATCATTTAAGTAAACGACCACAATCAGTCCTGAACTGAGTGACAAGTCAACTTTTGGATGAGTCATCAAATAGTATTCACGATCAAATAACTCTACTCTCCAGCCAAGTTGTTTACATAATTTTTGAACCAGTTGTAGCCCGATACCATGACCTTTGATATCGAGTTGCAGCTGCTGATTCGTTAGTTCTTGCACCTTAGAGTTATTCGGTAAATCAATCCCGATACCATTATCTGCGACCAACACTTTATTTTTTTCGAGAATGACATTAATGCTTGTACCTTGAGAGTAATTCAATGCATTTCTTAAAATATTGCTAAACACCATTTTTGTCATCGATGGATATAAATGACGTTTGACCTCATTAACTTCGATGTTTAAATCGATACTCATTCCTTTTGCCAAACTGACACTATTCAAGTCACTTACAACATCTTGAAGCAATTCAGATAAACGGGTTTTTTCACTTTGTAAATTGCTTGTGGTATTTCGAGCAATCGCCAAAAGTGTATCGACCAATAACTGCATATCTTCGATTGTGTTTTGCAATCGAGTAAAGGATTTGTTATCACCATAACGGGCCTGACAAAGTTGTACATTTCCCTTCAATATTGTGAGCGGTGTTCGAAGTTCATGACTAACATCGCCAGTAAAGTCTCTTTCACGCTGAATGAATTCGCTTAGAACTTGATGATATTTTTCAAGTGCTTGCTTAAGATATTCAGCCTCCAAATTAGAATCTGTTTTAATTTCTTTAAATGGTGATGCTCGATTATTCTGATGTTCCCAATCGATATGTTCGAGTGCATTGGCTAAGCGTGTGATGGGCGAAAAATAGCGGCGTGCACGGCGATTCCACCACCACAGCACACTGTATAGCAAAAATAAGCTGACCATGAGTGGCGCTAAACCAAACAGCCAAATAAGCTTATTAACATTACTTTCACCAAACACTAAAAAAACGTGTTCACCATTGCGTGTCCCATAAACCGTCATCCTGTCTTTACCATCAATATAGTGTCGATGTACACCCGATTGGAGTTTTAAATTACGAAATTCAGAGGGGGCTAACTCGTCATCGGACCAACGATATCCATATAAATTTTTAGTGTCGGGTAAAGCAGCTTCTGGATTACGCTCCATACGCTGCCAGTAATGCTCCATCTCCTGTTCAAGCGCTGTGGTCAGCAATGTTCCTTTAATGACCCAAGCACTGCAACCAATCCCAATCACAATAGATAAGGCAATAAGACCAATTTGTAGCCAATAATAGCGGTTAAACACCTCACCCAAAGGATGATCGCGTTTATCCCTAAATAGCCTCATCATGGACATGTACCCTCTTCACCTTATCGCTAAGCTTAGTTTGAACTTCAAACAGCTCGCTTCTTAAACAAATAATGGCCGACCACCCATTCACGACCTTTGTCATAACCAAATAGTTCTGCACAAGCCATGAAAAAGATTCTCCAACGTTGCCACCAGATTTCCGCATCTTGACCATAAGTTTGCTTAAATAGTGGTTTAAGTAAGTCCTTTTTTTGGTCCATATTATTTAACCATGCATTGGCTGTATGTTCATACTGTTGTCCAGACCATTGCCATTGGTTTTCTAACTGTAAATGATCCTGAAAGTGCAGGAAAGTCGAAACAGCAGGCATTACCCCCCCTGTAAAAAAATATTTAGACATCCAGTCATAATCATTTTTAACTTCAAATGGATAGTGAATAAATCGATGGCAGAAAATATGACACCACAATAAACCATCTGCTTTGAGCCATTGGCTAATATTGGCAAATAATCGCTGATAGTTTCGAACATGCTCAAACATTTCAACGGATACAACACGATCAAAAGAGTTTTGCTCCAACTCGAGTTGATTTACATCACAGGTGATAACTGTCAAATTGTTAAATTGCTTTTCTTTGGCTTGTTGTTGAATGTGAAGACGTTGAGTATTGGAGTTTGAGACTACCGTAATGTTGGCATTTGGATAATGCTCTGCCATATACAAACTGAGTGATCCCCAACCACAGCCTATCTCTAAGATGTCCTGACCATCTTGTAATTGCGCACGTTCACAGTAGACCTGCAGGGCATTTTCCTCAGCTTGATCTAAACTGGTTTTAGCATCATGGAATAAACTGGCACTGTATTTTAAACGCTTGCCCAACACGGCCTGAAAGAATGCAGTAGGCAACTCATAATGTTGTTCATTTGCCTTGTCTGTATCAATCGCGATTTCACTTTTTTTCAAGTTTTTTAATACATCCATATAACGCTGTGAAGCGAATACAGGGTCAAAACGACCTTCTTGCTCAAGACGTTTTTTGCAAAGTGCTTGGATACCAAGACGAATAACTTGATCTGGAACTTTGCCACTTTCAATGAGTTTTAACGATTGTTGAACGATTGAATCCATGTAATTACCTACTTTTTCGGTGGCCAAGGAAGAAACATTGATGTTTTTTGTTGGTACATCTTGTAGTTTGCACCACGATTTTTGAGTGCTTGCTGTTCACTAAATGGAATACCCGTGATGTAGTACAAAAAGAGCCACATCAACACTGGATAGATCCACAACCAAGGCGTTCCCGCCGCTATACCTAAGATTGGATAAGCAAACCAATGTATCCATTCAAAAAAGTAATTCGGATGGCGTGAATATTTCCATAACCCTTGATCCATCGTTTTGCCACGATTATTCGGGTTCAATTTAAATTGATACAACTGATGATCTGCGAGTGCCTCACCAATAAATGCAACCAGCATGATTAATCCTGAAATCAGCAGCAGCAGTTCTGTCGAGTTACTCCACTGCATCGCAGGTATACTGAGCAATTTGATCATTGGATATGAGAATAAGGAGATCAACCCAGCCTGAAATAAAAAGAACAGAAGAAAACCTAAATGTTGAAAGTCTCCCATCGCACGGCGCATATTGGCATAACGCGTGTCCTCAGCATCTTCTCGGATATATCTTCTGTATAAATGCCATGCTAAACGAAGAAACCAAAGATCACTCGCGATCGCTAGAAAAATGCGAACAGATGTAGGGGCTTCATTCATTACATTTGCTGCGATGAGGACATTTAAAGCTATTCCAAAGCTCCAAATGACATCGACTAAACCTGCACGATGATTAAATGTCACCCAAATCCATGCACAAAGCATCAGGAAAACATTCATCACAAATAAATTGAGCAACATCGAGATGTCCTCTCACTGATTTAGTATGGACTTGCTTCAAACAATAAGTGCACATCACTAATGACGCCTTCGAGAAAACCTCCTTCGCAATAACATAAATAAAAATCCCACATGCGAATAAAGTTTTCATCAAAGCCCAGTGCTAAAACTTGCTCACGCTGTTCTAGAAAACGTTCACGCCAGCAGTGAATCGTTTGTGCATAACTTAAACCAATATCTTCAAGATGCTTTAGACGTAATTTTTGTTCTGATGCAACATTGGTCATCACGCTGATACAAGGAATAAAACTACCTGGGAAAATGTATCTTTTGATGTAATCGACCGTACTCAATGCCTTTTCATATCGTGCATCTTCAATGGTGATAGCTTGAATAAGCGCCAAACCATTAGGTTTTAACAGCTGTCGACACTTTTCAAAATATGTCGAAAGATATTGCGCGCCAACGGCTTCAATCATTTCAATTGAAACCAATTTATCGAATTTACCTTCAAGTAAACGATAATCTTTTAATTTAATCTCAACACGATGAGACAGACCCGCAGCGTCAATTCTAGCTTTAGCTTCGTCATATTGAGCTTGAGAAATGGTAATAGTGGTCACTTTACAACCATAGTTTTGCGCAGCATAGATCGCAAAACCACCCCATCCACTGCCAATTTCAACCAAATGATCCATGGGTTGAAGTTTCAATTTTTGGCATATGATTTCTTTTTTATAATCGGATGCTTGTTCCAAAGTCATAGATTGATCTTTGAATACCGCGCTGGAGTACATCATGCTCGGATCAAGAAATAACTTAAAAAAGTCATTACTTAAATCATAATGCTCAGCAATATTTTTGCGACTACCTTCCAATGAGTTTTTACGCGATGCATACCAAGTTTTGAGCAAGAGTTGACTCACCTTTGCTAAGGCACTTTGGTTCATACGATCTAAAATATCGCGATTTCTCGCAAGAATTCGCACAATCTTCACTAAATCTGGTGTCGTCCAATATCCTTGAATGAAACCTTCAGCTGCACCAAGAACCCCCTGACGAAAAAGTAGATCCATCAACTTTGCATCATGGACCTCAATCACTGCGTCTAGATCACTTACCTCACCGACTGAACCCTCCCAAATCCCTTTAAAATGAATTTGGCCGTGTTTTAATTTCAGTAAATGACGTAACACCAGCGGTAGTGAAGATTGCTCTCCCATTAACAATGATTTCATATCACAGCTTGTCCTTCGTTTTATTGGGATGCCGATAAAATGGAACTCTATTTATCCAAAGCTTAAAGGCATGATAATAAATACCTGCAACCATCTTGATCGGCTCAAATAGTTTAAAAACAGCATAGCGATGAAGTTGTGAAGGAAATGTGATGGGGGTTAACTCAAAACGCATTGATGCATCGAATTGTAATTTTTCCTCTTTAAACAATTGCATAAGCACATAATTTTGTTTTTCAGCCAAACTAAACGTCCATTGATACTTCAGATCCATTGGCATGAAGGGTGACACGTGAAAAGCTTTGTCAAACTGGAAGTGGAAGCTGGTATATTCGGAATGCTGCTCCCCCCCGGCGCGACAATCGTGAACGTATACCTGTCTTTCTAACCAGGGTGTATTTGTGATTTCACTGAGAATGAACTGTAATTTTTGCTGGGCATTAAATAGAAAATAAAAAACCACAGAATTAAATCTGAAGCCAAGCGTGCGCGGCAAAGCCAACACCCGAATTTCAGCGATCTGTATCCGTTCTTCTAAGGTATGTTCTTCCAATACATGCAGAACCTTCTCTCGAATCGTGCCTTCATAGTTTGCCAAGAAGTCATCAGGATTGAGGCTCAGCAAGCTCCATTTTTTCGTTGACCAAAGTATCGAAGTTTGCGCGAAGTGTTTGAGCTGTTCTGGATCAAACCACAAATACGTCAGCTGACTCTGAAAAGCATAAGGCTTAGGCAAGTAACGGCGATGACGAATGTCAGCAACTGCAATTGCAAGTGGATACAGCTGCATAAGTACTCCTAAGCGGCTTGATTCGATGAATTTAATAAGGCTTCAACCACCCATGACGCACTTCTTGCACCATCTTCATGAAAGCCCCATCCCCAATAAGCACCACAAAAATAGGTCCGATTTAAACCGTTTATTTCAGACCATCTTGACTGAGCTGCAATAGCTTCCGCATTAAATACAGGATGACGATAGTGACGCTGAACCCAGACTTTGTTTGGATCTAAATCAAAATTAGGATTTAATGTCGCAAAAATCTGAGTTTCACATTTCAGATTTTGTAGCTGATTCATCCAATAACTAAATCCATAATGGACACTATTTTGCTGAAATGGAGTGACTTGACCCGCTCTATTCGGTGTGACATGCACATGCCAACTTGCCCACTGACGTCTTGATTTTGGCATAATGCTGGTATCTGAATGCAACACCATATGATTGTCTTGATACTGAAACTTTTCTAATATTTCTGATTCTTTAACCGTTGGTTCAGCGAGCAACTTCAATGTGTCATCTGCATGACTTGCAAATACCACCCAATCAAACCGTTCAATCCCCTGTCCCGTTTCAATACTCACGTCATTTGCTGAGCGCTTAACTGACTTCACTTCTATTTTTTTAAACTGAATATGCTTTGATTGAGTTTGAATTGCACGGATATATTTAGAAGACCCGCCTTTTACGGTTAACCATTGTGGTCGATCTTTGAGTTGCAACATACGATGATGTTGAAAAAAACTGACTACAAATTTATATGGAATTTGACCTGCTTGCTCTACTGGGCATGACCATAATGCACCACACATCGGATAGAGATGCTCTTGCCTAAACGCTTCCGAGTATCCATGCTCGTTGAAATATTGCTCAATAGTGTAATGCGGGTCGGTCTCTTCAACATCTAGATCTTTATTTGCTGCATAAAATCTGAATAGATCTGACAACATCGCTCTAAAGCGGGTCTTTAAAAAATTCTGTGGTTTGAACAATAATGAGAATTTCTTGGAAGGGTTATATTGCAGTCCTGTGACCTGATTATTAACTGAAAACCCCATATCGCTGCTTTGAGCTTGTACACCAAGCTCCTTCAACATCTCACAAAATAAAGGATAGTTGTGTTCATTAAAAACAATGAATCCGCTATCCACTGCAACTTGCTCACCATCGATCTTTAATTGATGAGTATCAGTATGTCCCCCAAAATAATTATTCTTTTCAAATACGGTCACCTCATGCAACTTACTCAACTTCCAAGCTGCATAAAGTCCTGAAATACCCGATCCAATAATTGCAATTTTCATCTTGATTCCTTTGACTGAACTTGAGAATGTTGGAGTTTGGCCTTTTTCGAACGCGTAATTTTACTTGCTTCATAGACTCGAGCTGGTATGGGTTTCATTCCCCAAACCAAGCCGAACCATGACATAAATTTTAAGATGTAATAGGTCACATCGATCTGCCACCAATAGAACCCTTGGCGCGTACTTCCTGCATAAAAATGATGATTGTTGTGCCAGCCTTCACCAAGTGTAATCAGAGATAAAAATAAGTTGTTGCGACTATGGTCATTCGTCTCAAAATCTCGGCTTCCATAATGGTGAGCCAGTGAGTTAATGCACAATGTGGCATGAATAAGCAGAACAGTAGAAATTGCGCCTCCCCATACCAATAACTGTACACCACTGGTTCCCCAATGCGGCCACATCCAAGCAACCCATTCCCCAAGACCATAAATCCCGATAGCCGTTATTAAGACGATCATCAAACTAAAACGATCTAACCAAATCAGTTCCGGAAACTTCAGCCAATCTTTAATGACACTTTTACGCGTTGAAAAATTATATTCATTTAAAAACCAACCAACATGGCTATACCAAAATCCATGCGTTGATGAATGTGGGTCTTGAGGAGTATCTGTATAACGATGATGATATCGATGATGTGCTGCCCACCATAATGGTCCACGCTGCGCACTCATTGTGCCAATTAAAATAAAGATAAATTGCAGCCATCTCGAAGTTTGAAAAGTTTTGTGTGACAAATAACGATGAAAAAAAGCCGTGATTGCGAACATGCGAATAAAATAAAAAAACAACATAAATGCAAAAGCAAACCAAGAAAACCCGACCCAAAACACTGCCAGACAAGCAAGATGCAGTAGGATAAAAGGAATTATTCTGAGCCATTGAATCTGTTTACTCTCAGAGGTCAATGCTTCATGTGGTACGCTTACGGACCAACTATCCAGCCATTGCATGAGGCTTTTTAACATACAGTCATCCCAAAATAAGCAATCGATCTTTATGATTTAAATAAAGTGTAGTTCTTGATATATGAAGTTTATGTGAAGCACACGCTGTATCTTGAATTTCACGCTGAATCATTGAATTTAATATTAATTTAATTTCATCATATAAACTTAACTCACCCTCATTTTGACTACACAAATGCTGATCAATGAGCACTTCAACCCCTTTTATACCCTCGTTGAGTTACATGACTGCACACTGATAAACCAAACCGAGAAGGTATGTATCTCGATTCAACAAAATAATCATAGGCAAACCTATTGAATCTCGATATAAACTATAGGGAGAAATAAAAAACCAAGAATATTGATGAAAAAGTTGAGACAACGATGTCTGAAACGAATGTAGAAACTGTATCGGATTCTAAACGCGACCCTGATTTAAGAATGGTGCAAATCAATCAAAATTATGTTGCTTGTGAAGAGTGCGATACGCTCTTTCGTAAATCCGATTTATATAAGAATGAACGTGCCTATTGTTCGGCTTGCGGTTCCGAGCTCTATCGTAAAATTCCAACATTTAACACACTGTTGGCCTTAGTCTGTACTGCGTTAATTATCTTTGCGATTGCCAATAGTTTTTCAATTGTCAAAGTTGAACTCCAAGGCATTTATTCAGAAACCACATTATTGGGTGCGGCTTGGGCAATGTTCGAGGCTGATCGTGCTTTTGTAGGCTTTCTTATTCTGATGACCACTTTTGTTGTCCCTTTAGCCTACTTACTTCTGATGGGATATATTCTTTTGATGGCAATGTTTAATAAAAATGTTATTGCAACCCAACAGTATGCATCACTTAAACTCGCATTACGGTCACTCTTTCAACTGAGAGCTTGGGGAATGGTTGAAGTATTTCTGATTGGCGTTTTGGTCACCTTGGTGAAATTAGTGGGGATGGTGGTTGTGATTCCTGGAATTGCCTTATGGGCATTTGCCATTTTAAGTGTTTTGTTGGTCTATTTAGTATCAATCAAAATCAAGGATCTATGGAATGTAATTGATGGAAATCAAATCTCATGACCATTACTTCCACTCATACGAATCAACCCGATCAGATGAAGCATTCGCCACACCCTGTGCAGAAACCTGTCTCATTAGAAACGCTTGCACCGCGTGCAATTGATCTTGAGCTCACACTTTGTCATTGCTGTGGAACACTCAACCGCATGACGTCCTTGTCTGCCATGGAACAAGCACGAAAATCCCGCTGTACCCGTTGTGATAGCCCATTACATACCCGTAAAACCCGAAGTTTAGAACGAACTTTAGCTTATTTAATTGCAGCAAGTATCCTTTATATACCAGCCAATGTTTTACCGATGACGATTACAGAATCTATTCTTGGTCGTCAACAAGACACTATTATGAGTGGAGTCATCTATTTCTGGAAAAGTGGTGACTATTTCGTTTCGTCCGTTATTTTTATTGCCAGTATATTTATTCCACTACTGAAATTGGTCATCCTTGCTCTCCTGCTCAGTGCTGTACATTTACAAGCCTCAAAAAAAATTCACCTCTCACCGAAGCATTGCTCGATCATGTATAGAGTCGTGGAGTTTATTGGCCGTTGGTCAATGATTGATGTTTTCGTTGTCGCCATGCTCGCAGCACTTATCCAAATTCAATCATTGGCAACTATTTTAGCAGGCACAGGTGCAGTTGCTTTTGGTGCAGTTGTGGTTTTGACCATGTTAGCCTCACTGAGTTTTGATCCTAGAATCATTTGGGACAACTATTACGTTTCAATCCTGAGTCAGCATGAAAAAAAAAATGACGCTACAGAACATTGAGATTTACATAAAACCCTTTCACTTCTTGCTTGATATTCATATGATGAAGCGTACAAACAACAAACACATTACGATTTAATAAGATCAATAACTATGTCAGAAAACCAATCGAGTAATGGTCATCCTCATGATGAACAAGTTCTGAGTCAGGTCGGTATACCTGATAAGAAACGTAGCAAATGGAAACCTTCTCTCATTTGGATTATTCCAATTGTGGCATTACTCATTGCATTTTCATTAGCTCTCAAGGCGTATTTGAATACTGGTCCTGTTATTGAGGTTTCTTTTAGGACTGCAGAAGGCATTGAAGCTGGCAAAACTACAGTTCGTTATCGTCAAGTCAATGTGGGTCTAGTACGCGAAATTGACCTTTCGGAAGATCGGTCTCATATCATTGCTAAAATTGAACTTCGGAAAGATGCCAGTAATTTTGCTACGGAAGATTCACGTTTTTGGGTAGTGAGACCACGTATTGGTGCAAGTGGGGTTTCAGGTATCGATACTTTACTTTCTGGCGCATATATTGAAGTAGATGGCGGTAAATCAGATGTCAAAACCACTTCATTTAAAGGGCTAGAAACTCCACCCGTCGTGACTTCCGATGTTCCTGGAAAAATCTTTTTCTTAAAGGCACAAGATTTAGGTTCGCTCGATTTCGGTTCACCTATTTATTATCGAAGAATCAACGTTGGACAAGTAACCTCATACCAACTGGCTGATGATGGAAAAAGCGTTGAACTTCAAACTTTCATTAAGTCACCTTATGACAAATTTGTCACCACAGATGCGCGTTTCTGGCAAGCCAGTGGTGTAGATGTCAATTTGAATGCTTCGGGCTTTAGTTTAAACACACAATCTTTGGCAAGCATCATTTCGGGAGGGATCGCATTCGGTTATCCTGAAAATTCTGATGCAGCTCCTGCTCCGAATAAAATGAAATTTGAATTATTTGACTCTGAAAAGCTTGCGCTTAAAGAGCCTGATCTTAATCCAAGACGGATCGTAATGTATTTCAATGAGTCATTGCGAGGTTTATCAGTAGGAGCTCCAATTGATTTCATGGGTGTCGAAGTCGGTACTGTAAAAAAAATCAACACTGAGTTCTACAATAATCACTCGCAAATTCGAATGCGTGTTGATGCTGAAGTTTATCCTTCACGTATTGCTGGAGGTCATGAGTTGGACCCGCAAGGTACAGTATTCAAGCAATTTGTTGAGCGTGGTTGGCGAGCTCAAATGCGGACTGGCAATTTACTTACAGGTCAAAACTACATTAGCTTTGATCTTTTCCCTAAAGCTAAATATGCCACTGCAATCCGTCGAAATGATGGTGTAGTTGAAGTTCCAACAACTCCTACAGAATTAAAAGGCCTTCAAGCACAAGTGTCCCAAATCGCCGATAATGTATCTAAATTTCCATTGGTTGAAATTGGTCAGGACGTTCGTCATACCTTGGCAAACTTAGATAAAACTATACAATCTTCAAAAAGTTTGGTCGATCAACTGGATGGCAAAGTTGCGCCTAATTTACAAGCCACTTTGGATGATGTTCGTAAAACAGTTCAGTCTTCTGAAACCATCTTGGCAAGTGATGCACCATTACAACAAGATCTACGTCGTGCTTTACAACAAATTACCCGTGCCGCAGCTTCATTGCAGTTAATGGCAGATCAAATAGAACAAAATCCTGAGTCATTGATTCGTGGAAAAACAGCGGAGCCGAAGAAAGATGACAGAGAATAAATTATTGAAATCTCAGCAACGCTGCTACCTAAAAGTCCTTTCAAGCTTGAGTGTTGGTTTGTTTGCACTCATCGTCAGTGGGTGCTCTTCATCCCCTACGCCTAAGTTCTATTCATTGAGCACTCAAACGCTAACATCATCTTCGTCAAATCAAAAAGTGAGGATGATTGAGGTGCTTCCTGTTGGATTATCCGATCGTTTAAACCGAATTCCATTGGTAATTCAACAAGAAAATGGGCAGGCTAAAGTATTGTTCGATGATCGTTGGACATCTACTTTATCGGCTGAATTGAGAGATGCTGTTTCTGCGCGTTTACAGCAAACATTAGGTGCAGTGGATCGTTATAATAGTGGTATGACTGGTGGACAAGCAGCTTATCGAATTGCCTTAGATTTTTCTAACTTCGATTTCATCGAAAAATCAAATCAGCAACGCTTTATGCTCATGAATGCGACTTGGACTTTACGATATGATGATCCCAATCGCCCCTTATTCACACCCAAAAACGCTCAAACATTACCTCAACGTCATCAACTCAGTTGTCGGATGAGTTTTTATGAAGAAACTCCACAAAAATCTAAAGACTTAAATACTTTAGTCACTGTTTCGCAAAAAGCCATTGATCAACTTTCAATCAGTATTGCAAGTTCAGTCAAGCACTTAGAAAATAGGAATCAACCTCTTACTGGTTCGGTATGTGGTTAAGCATATATCGATCACAAACTGATTTTTTATTTTAAAAAAATCATGTCTTTTTAGATCTAAAAGATTAAGCAAGATCTATGACTTATTGAGATGGATCCTTTAAATAGTGAATGACTTATATATTTGGTTCAACTAAGTGTTCCCAAAAATGGGCATCATGATTTTGAAGATATCTCCCCACCTTAGGATTGAATCGTATCACCTCCTAATAAATGATGGGAGAATGTTTTGTTAAGTACTGAATCACGTATGATTTCTTTTTCATTGCGGATCTCAAAATTTCAGCACTCGTCTGATCCATATACTAAATCGCTAAGCCTTCATCTTTAAAGCTTCCAAACAAATGAGGGTAGTGCGCTGATGTAAATATTTGAGTAGGTCGCCACAATTTGAAACTGTCATTAAACACATGGCTTCATTTTGATATTGTGCTTATTTTAAAGCTGGAGGTTTATTTTTGATAGTATAAAGACATATTTCCCCATCTTGGTTTTGAATGAGTTTTAAAAATCATCCATCTCTTTTGACTCTATACAAACTGTCTGCATAAGAAATTAGATCATAAACACTGCTATTCATGCGTGCTCTAATTTAGAATCCAAACAATATTTAAAAAAACATTTTGTGAGTAATTTGATAAAAATATTTTGTGGTAAGAATCACAAAAATTAAGCGCGACAACTGAAATGCCACAATAATTGGCACCGATAGACCTAATACTTTTGCCATTAAGGACATTTCAGCAATCCCCCCCGGAGACAGTCCAAGTAATAGAACTTTTTCATCCACTGAAGCCCATTGAATGAGTCCAAAAACAAATATAATTGAGAGCATCAATGCCAATAAATTAAAAAGAATCGTGAGCAATAAAAAACGTTTACTGTCTTTTAGAAAGCCAAATGGAAATTTACTGCCCAATGACCAACCGATACAGAGTTGTCCAAATGCAATCAACCAACTAGGCAAACTATGCTGAAGCATACCGATGTAAGACAGCAAACCAATAATTATAATCGGACCTAAAATCCAAGCATTCAGCACATTGAGATGCTCAAATAATTTTGCGATGCCTAAAGCTAATAAAAAAATCAAAATGGTGGAGCTAACATCAAAATGCTGCACGGTCATCACTGTTGTATGCCAATCAACTTCCAAATAAAGGCTCATAAAAATGGGTAATAACACAACTAGAATCACAATTCTTAGGCTATGTATGGCTGCAACTTTATCGACCTGTGCCTGATATTTTTCAGCTATATTAACCATTTCACTAGCACTACCAATCGCTGATGCAAACCACGCCGTTGACCAATCTAGGCGATTAAAAAAATATTGAAGAGTCGCTAAAATCAAATTCAGCACGATGGACCATAAAATACCCATCAAGATAAAGATCCAATAAATCGATAATGCTTTCACAAGCGCCGGTGTGAAATACAGCCCCAAAACCATACCAATAATCACTTGCCCTGTCTGACGCCAGCGGACGTGACATGGATTAGATATCCCAAAACTGCCAATGATAAGCGTGATCAGAAGTGGACCTAATAACCAAGGTAGTGGTAGACCAACAAGAATACCAAGCCATGCACCAATGAAGGCAATTGCCAATCCTTTGGCATTCGATTTGATGTTTTCCATATTCCTCACCAATGATGGTCAACATCATGTTGACCATCAGCTTGGGTTAGATTGATTTTTGTTTTTTTACAAATAGGTATTTGCGTACAATCGGTAGGATCAGTAACAGTGCGGACATCACCCAAAGACCAATACTGATTGGACTACTCCATAAAATGCTAAGTTCACCTTGAGAGATGGACAACGCACGGCGTAAATTCGATTCCATCAACTCACCTAATACGAAACCTAAAATGAGCGGTGCAAGTGGGAAGTCAAATTTACGTAAGATATAGCCAAACACACCCAAACCAAGGCATAGCAACAGATCAAAGATATTGCTATGAATCGCATAAACCCCAATAAAACTCACGGTTGCGATAATTGGAATCAAGATATAGCTAGGTACGCTCAACATTTTTGCGAAGAAACCAACCAATGGAAGGTTCAGTACAAGCAAAATAATGTTCCCTATCATTAATGAAGCAATCAGTGCCCATACCAAAGTTGGTTGCTCAGTAAACAGTTGTGGCCCAGGTGCAATGTTATACATTAATAATGCACCCATCATGACCGCTGTAGTCCCTGAACCTGGCACGCCAAGGGTTAACATGGGAACAAATGAACCACAGGCCGCAGCATTGTTGGCACTTTCAGGTGCAGCAAGTCCACGCAAATCACCTTTACCAAACTGACTGTTGTCCTTCGCCATTTTACGTTCAGTGGTATAGGCCATGGCACTAGCTACAGTCGCACCTGCACCGGGTAAAATCCCTGAGAAGAAACCAATTAATGAGCCACGAATGATGGTTGCCAATGAACTAAAGAATTCTTTGACATTAAATAAAGAGCGTTTACCTTGTTGTAATACGACTTTACCAATGGTAGTACGTTCAAGTAACAGTAAGATCTCGCTGATACTAAATAGACCAATCACGAGTGTAGTAAAGGCGATCCCATCACTTAAACCGACACTATCAAAAGTAAAACGGTAAACACCGGTAATTGCATCCATTCCAACAGTCGAAAGAGCCAGCCCCATTAATGCCATAAGAAAGGTTTTAACAGGTTGGGTACTCACCAATCCCGTTAAACAAACGATCGCAAAAACCATCAATACAAAGTATTCAGCAGGACCAAATGCAATTGCCCACTTTGCTAAAAGCGGTGCAAATAACACAATCCCAATAAATGCAATCGTACTGCCAATAAAGGAACTGACTGAAGATAATGACAGCGCAATCCCTGCTTTACCTTGTTGTGCAAGAGGATAACCATCCAAGGTGGTCATCACAGCGCCCGCATCGCCAGGCACATTTAGAAGAATTGCGGAGATACGGCCACCATATTCGCAGCCCAAATATACAGCAGCCAATAAAATCAGTGCGCTATCGACGGGTAAACCTAAGGCATAAGCAAATGGTAAAAGAATCGCAACACCATTGATTGGACCTAAACCGGGCAATAAACCGACGACAGTTCCAATAAAAGCCCCAATAAAGGCAATTAATAAGTTTTTCGGTTGTAAGGCAACCTCAAAACCCATCATTAAAAAATTTAATATTTCCATATGGTTGTTATCCTTAACCAAAGAGCCCAAGCGGTAAAGGCACGTCTAACACACGGTCAAACAGATAATAAGTACTCAGACTTAAGACAATACTGGTGATTACAATCGGGATCATTTTGCCGTTAAACAAACGTCCAAGTGCGATTGTGAGTAACAAAGTAGCCCCCATAAATCCAAGAAACTCAAAGACAGCAGCATAGATTGTCAAAGCCACTACACACAGGACCAATTTACCAACCAAGTGCTTTGTCCACCCTAGCTCAACTACCTCAAACATAATGGCTGGCCGAACCGTTAAGTAAAAAGCACTGAAAGTGATCAAGCTCATGAGGAGCACCGGAAAGGCTTTTGGTCCGACTGGGTCGTAAGAAATGGGGGCTTGAAAGTTCAATGCGTAGATCAATAAGCCCAATCCAATAACAGTAATGATGGCTGTAAGCATGCGTTCAGATTTCATCAGCTTCCCTCTAAACAAAACTGAGTTAGAACAACCGTCCTAACTCAGTCTGTTGATTATTTTGATAATTTGTATTCTTCCGATAACTGACGCATTTCATTGGTTTGCTTATAGACATACGCTGCTAGTTCGTCGCCAGTCATTTCAAATGGTAGTAAATCTTGATTGTCACGTACTGCATCAAATCTCTGATCTGCCATCATTTTTTCAAAGGCTTTTTTCCACCACTGATAAGCATCATCACTGACTTTTGGTCCCACATAGAAACCACGAATGACAGGCCACTCAAGGTCATAGCCTTGCTCAATTGCGGTAGGTAGATTTGAAAATTTACCTTCCAATCTATCTTTGGAAAACACCGCTAAAATACGAATTGAGCCGCTGTCTAAATGTGAACCAACTTCACTGACATTACCTACACCCACTTGTATATGCTGCCCCAAGAGTGAGGTTAAAACTTCGCCACCTCCTTCTAATGCAACGAAGCTCATATCGGCAGGATTCACGCCTGCTTTTTTCGCTAAAATTGCTGTTTGCATCCAATCCTGACCACCAACACTACCTGCACCACCAAAGCTGAGTTTCTTCGGATTTTCACGTAATGCCTTCATCAAATCATCAAGGTTTTTCAGTGGTGAATCTTTGTGAACTGCTACAAGCCCATAATCAACGGCAACACCTGAAAGCCACTTCACATCTTTTTCTGTGAAATTACCAAATTTGCCCTGGGCCAAGTTCAATAGTGAGCCTGTGGAAAATGCAATCACAGCATTATCGTTCGCTGGGTCATTGTTAACGATTTTGTTATATGCCACTGCCCCTACACCACCCGGCATATACGTTACACGAATAGGTTCTGCTAACACCTCTGTCTCTTTAAAGCCGGATTGCATCAGCTTACAGGTCATATCAAATCCCCCCCCTGGCTTAGCGGGTGCAATACATTCTGCACGTTTAGGTTGCCCTGGTTCTTTTGCTGCATTTCCTGTACCACAACCTACCAATACAGCACCAGTACATGCCAATGCTAACCATTTCATTTTTTTCATAGCAAACTATCCTTATTGCTGAATTATTAATTGATGTATGTCCATGTTTTACCTATTTCCAATCTAACCTCTGGCCTAGATTGGTTTGGGTGTTTACTTCGTTTTAGCTCGTTGTTTTGCAATTCGCTCTTCCACAGCGAACTTTAATAAAGCTGCACTGCGATAGAAACCGTGAGCGAACTTACCAAAGGGAATTGTTAAGAAGAAAGTCATAACTGTTGCGAGATGAATTATCAGGAGTAATGCCATTGCCGAGGTATCACGAAATGCCAAGAGCAATAAACCGGTGACACTGATCAGCAGAAGCAAGAAAATAAATCCACGGTCCATTGGCTTTTGCTTCACATCACCATGTAAAGGATGACGTTTAATATTGAGATATAACAATCCTACTGGGCCAATGATTAAGCCAATCCCACCCAACGTACCTAAAATTACGGGTAAACTGCTGTAGGCATATGGTGCTTGAAGACCAAGAAAATAGTGATAGAACGTTGCAACGCTTGTTGCTGCAAAACAGAGTAAAAAGCCATACATTGTGAAGTGATGATAAACACGACGGATTTGTGTATATCGATCATCTTCTTCATTACAACCTTTACCATGCCCACCATCTAAATATTTGAGCGTGAGAACATTTTTAGAAGCTTGTAGAATATCTGGCTGCGCCACGCCTTCAGGAATAATTTTAGAGGTTTGCTTCCAGAATTTTGCAATGCCTAAACCCAATAACACAAACGCTAAAATAAACACTGAACCAAACAGCACTGCTAAGAAATTGTGAGGAAAAATGGTGTAGAAATCACCTTGGTAGCGACCAAATAGATCAGTGCCATTCATCCAAACACCTGCCAACATCAGTAAGAAAAATAGTACTGACATTGCAGAAACCAGTGGAATGCCTGTTTTTTGATAGATTGATCCAAATACAGCAGGGACTGCAAATTCTTGATAAGTCTCTAATCGAACTTGTGCCATGGCTTGCGGAATATTGACGCCAAATTCATGCGGTGGCGCATATTGGCAAGCATGTAAACACGCACCACAATTATGACAAAGATTAGCCATATAGTGGATATCCGCCTGCGTAAACTCAAGACGTTTGGTCATGGCAGGGAAAACCGCACAAAATGTTTCACAGTATCGACAAGCATTACAAATCTGTAAGGCTTGTTTGACTTGATCTTCGTTCTGACTCAACTGCACGATAGGAATTAAATTTTTTGCATTGGCATTCATAATTAAACTCCCAACATCAGTGCAGCATTCGCCGCATTTTTTCCTGCAATACGACCAAATGTCGTTCCAATTGACATCCCCACACCTGCGGTATAACCCTGACCTAACACATTGCCAGCCATCATTTCACCTGCTACGAATAAATTTGGGCTTGGCCGATTATTGAAACGAACGGCCGCATCATCCTCCACTTTTAAACCGAGATAAGTAAAAGTGATCCCCGGACGCAGTGCGTATGCATAAAAAGGGGGGTGATTCAGCGGAACAGCCCAATGGGTTTTCGCAGGGCTTAAATTTTCAGTATGACAATTATCAAGCACAGTATGATTAAACTCACCAACGACACAGGCTTGGTTAAACTCATTCACCGTTTTCGAGAGGGTCACCACATCTAAATTGAGCTTTGCTGCTAACTCTTCAATGCTATCTGCTTTCGTGCCTTCAAATACGGGTGGCATGAAACGTCCAACAGATTTTGAATCAATTATTGAATAGGCAATTTGATTCGGCTGCTTGGCAACTAAACGCCCCCAAATCGCATAACGTTTTGGCCAGAAGTCTTCACCTTCATCATAAAAACGTTCTGCATTTTTGTTGACGACAATCCCTAAAGATACACAGTCAATACGGGTACAAATTCCACCATCATATAAAGGAGCACGTGCATCGACAGCGACACAATGCGATTGAGATGGATCGCCAATGATATCGGCTCCTTGATCCATCATAAATTTGAGTAAGTTGCCTTGGTTGAAACGTGTACCACGAATAATAAAATTATCCGCTGGCCACTCACCATTTTCGTTTTGTCCCCAAGCTTCTTTAAGCCATGCGATGTTCGATTCAAAACCACCTGCAGCAAGAACACAAGCCGCTCCTTCAAAACGTGTACCATCTTCAGCAATAGCAGCTTTGAAAGTATTGTCTTCTAAGTCCAAGTCAACAATTTTGGTGCTATAGCGAACCTCAACACCTAAATCTTGTGCGCTTCTAAAATAGGCATTAACTAAAGCTTTTCCACCACCCATAAAAAATGCATTAGTACGTGCGACATGCAGTGCCCCTGACAGCGGTGGTTGGAAATTCACCCCATGCTTACGCATCCAATCTCGACAAGTTGCTGTACTTCGAATCACCAAGCGTGCCAAATGTTCATTGGTCTTGCCCGCGGTAACTTTTAACAAATCCTGCCAGTACTCTTCCTCAGGATAAGCGTCCACCAAAACATCTTGTGGTGCGTCATGCATACAACGTAAATTACGAGTGTGCTGAGAGTTCCCCCCACGCCACTCTTTGGGTGCAGCTTCCAATAATAAGACAGATGCGCCTTGTTCCCTTGCTGTCAGTGCAGCACACAATGCGGCATTCCCACCGCCAATCACAATTACATCATGCATTCGATGTCTTCCCTCTCGAATTTGATGTAATTTAAGACTAAAAGTGCGAATTAACGTGATAGGCAGAATTTAAATAGGTGTTTAATAAAATTAAATAGGTTAAAAGTCTAATAACTCAGCACTTGGCCATAGTCCTTTCTGAATCAAGCTTTTAACTGTGCTTTTAATCGCCACTTTAGTTGCTAAGCTCGCGGGTGAAAGCTCTTCTTCAGCCAAACTAATTAAATAATTAATTCGATCAAGTTCTGGTTCAACCACTTTTAATAAACAAATATCCGACTTTAGATAATCAAAATGTGCACTGACAGGTTGAATGGTTGCCATGTTTAAATTGCTAACACAATTCATCAGAAGATGTAGACCATCTACTTCATAGTCAACATCTAATAATTCAACTTTTTGATCAAGAAATTTACGCAAACCATGTCTCTGACTTGGCAATACAAGTGGTAAGCGATTCACTTTTTCTAAATCAATTTTTCCTTCTAAAATACATTGTTCATAACCCTGCTCTTTTAACAAAGCACAATTGGCCATCATGAACATTTGCTCTTTCAATAAAGGTTGAACAGCCCAGTTACTATCGACATCTTTAGTAAAAATGATCGCAATATCTAGTTGCCTTGCATTGACTAAATTGGTGAGATTACCAGATAGGCTCTCGACTAAATGAATTTTTATATCGGGATAACGCTCCGACATTAGTTGCATGAAGGGAATGCCGAGTACTGATGCAATACTGGGTGAAAATCCCACACTCACATGACCTGTCAAGCGTGATGAATGCGCCGCTTCTATTGCATATTGCGCATGACGAAGTGAAAGTTGTGCTTGTTTGAAAAAAGCTAAACCTGCAGGCGTTGGAGTCACACCTGTAGAGTTACGTTGCAATAACCTTGTACACAGCTCATCTTCTAACTTTGCAATTTGCTGGCTAAGTGCTGATGTGCCCACATCTAACTTCTGCGCAGCTTTACCTAAACTTCCTGACTCAACAATCGTAATAAAGTATCTAAGTTGCTTCAGTTCCATATGCCTCCCCCTACCCATACGAATATTAAATAAGCATCGTACTTTTTCGTTTTATCAGTTTTAATTAGCAATAAAAAAGCCACTTAACATAAGTGGCTTTTTTATAACAAGAATTTTGGTGGAGATGGCGGGAGTCGAACCCGCGTCCGCAAGCACTACACTCGAGATTACTACATGCTTAGATATCGTCTATTATTTTAACCCTCAAAGACCCGACGAACAGGGTTAAGAGAGCGATCCTTTAAGTTTAGTACAACACCCCAAGGCTTGATGTTATACGGACTTGTGTGCGTGCGCTTCAGTCGGGATCTCTAACCACAAGTATTCAGAGATGCGGACAAGCTGCCCTTAGGCAGCTAGAGCGTAAGATTCGTCGTTTGCGACTATTTAAAATGCAAATTTTATTTACGAGAGAAAATGCGCTCTCGGCATGCATCTATGAGTTTCATCACCAGCGTCGAAGCCAGGAACATCCCCAAAGTACAACGCAATCATAGCATAAAAGTTTGAAAATACGACCTCTAATTTCACAACAATTAAACATACACATGCGCTTATTCCAATAATTGAGATAAAATCTCTTTTTTCAAGTTCAAAATTGCATATTTTATGAGTTATTTACTTGCACTAGATCAAGGGACGACGTCAAGTCGTGCGATCATTTTTGATGAACATGGAAACGTTCATGCAACAGCTCAAAGAGAAACTAAAATACGAACACCAAAGTCAGGCTGGGTAGAGCAAAATGCACAAGAGATTTGGAGTTCACAAATCGCAGTAGTGCAGCAAGCAATTGCTGATGCGCGATTACTGCCTAAAGATATCAAAGCTTTAGGCCTAACCAATCAACGCGAAACGACAGTGATTTGGGATAAAAAAACTGGTGAACCTCTAGCCCCTGCGATTATTTGGCAAGATCGCAGAGCAAGTGATTGGTGTAATTCCCTCATTCAACAAGACTTACAAAACAAGATAAATTACACCACAGGACTCCGCATTGATCCTTATTTCAGTGCTGGAAAATTAGTGTGGTTACTTGAAAATATTGATGGTTTAAGAGCTCGTGCGGAACAAGGCGAAGTGGCTTTTGGAACCATTGATAGCTGGCTAGTTTGGAATCTCACTCAAGGTGCTGAACACGTGATTGAAGTCTCGAATGCTTCAAGAACCATGTTAATGAATCTGCATACCCAGCAATGGGATGACGAATTACTCGCACTATTTAATATCCCAAAAGCAATACTACCCAAAATCGTGGCTTCTGATTGCCATATTGCCAATACAGCAAAAGGTCTCTTAGGTGCAGAAATTCCAATTACAGGGATTTTAGGTGATCAACAATCAGCGTTATTTGGTCAATCATGTTTTGACGTAGGCTCAGCTAAAAATACCTATGGTACTGGCTGCTTTATGTTATTCAATACAGGTGATCAAATTCAACTGAGTCAGAATCAGCTTCTCTCCACTTTAGCTTGGCAATGCAAAGAACACACCTCGTATGCGCTTGAAGGTAGTGTTTTTATGGCTGGTGCGATTGTGCAATGGTTACGTGATGGACTAGGAATTATTCAAAGTAGCCAAGAAGTTGAACAATTGGCGTGTCAAGTTAACAATACCGATGGTGTCGTACTTGTTCCTGCCTTTACAGGCTTAGGAGCACCTCATTGGGATACGGATGCCCGCGCATTATTATGCGGTATGTCTAGAGGGACAAATAAAGCACATATTGCGCGAGCAGCTCTCGAATCAATCGCATTTCAAGTCGCTGACGTTTTGAATGCCATGCAATCTGATATTCGAAACCCTTTAAAAGAATTACGTGTAGATGGTGGTGCGAGTCAAAATGATATGTTGATGCAGTTTCAAGCCGACTTACTGAATGTTCCTGTATTAAGACCGCAACTTTTGGAGTCAACGGCTTGGGGAGCTGCGGCAATGGCAGGTTTAACTGCAGATGTATTTAAAAATCCGTCTGATATTGCGGCATCATGGAAATTGGAAAAAGCCTTTGAGCCAACAATGTCTGAAGATCAACGTCAATTTCATTTACATCAATGGAATAGTGCGTTAAAACGTTCAAGATCAGATGTTTAGTATAAAAAACCGCCTACAAGGGCGGTTTTCTTATAAGAGATACATAGATTTTTCAATATGCGTATGAAGCAATACCTGTTGCAATTGCTTTACCTTCATCATTCACCATATTCATGCGCATCGTACAACCTTTGCGACCCATGCGTAGGACTTCAGCAGTGGCAATAAAATACTTTCCGCGCCCTGGTGATAAATAATCCACTCGCATATCCACTGTTGCTAAACGTGAAACTTTCTTTAAAGTTTCAGGCAACATATCAGGCTCTGCACGCTTGTAAAGCTCGCCCATTGCAACAATCCCGCCAATACTATCGAGTAATGTTGCTGCTACACCGCCATGCAAAATTTGGAAAGAAATATTACCAATGAGATTCGGTTTCATCTCAATATAACCTTGGATTTCACCTTCTACGACACGCATTTGCATTTCGTTGTAAGCGAAATAAGGAGAGGTATTAAATACTTGAGTGAGTTGATTTAATACCACTTCAAGATCTGGTTTAGCACCTAAATGGAGGTTACCCATCCATTTTTTTTGGGAATCGTTCATACAAAACTCAAATTAACATCATGAGAAAAAACCATCAGCATTTTCCCAAAAACCGCCTTAAGGGGGCTACAATTAGACCCAAGTAAAATACCAAACATCGAGATTGTGATGACTTATACGTTTAATCGCCCTGCTTTTCCTGCAACACGCATGCGCCGTATTCGAAAAAATGACAAACTCAGAGCGATGGTGAGAGAAACACATCTTTCTGCTGAACATCTCATTTATCCGGTATTTGTTCTACCAGGTCAAAATCAAACCCAAGAAATACCTAGTATGCCAAATATTCACCGTCTTTCAGCTGATTTGTTGTTAAACAAAGCTGAAAAACTTTTAGAATTAGGTGTATCTAAATTAGCTTTATTCCCAGTTACCCCACAAGAAGACAAAAGTTTAACTGCTGAAGCAGCATGGAGAGATGATGGTTTAGTTCAAAGCACTGTCCGTCTTCTAAAAAAAGAATTACCAGAAATGGTACTCATCACTGATGGCGCTTTAGACCCTTATACAACACACGGTCAGGATGGCATCATAGATGAAACAGGTTATGTCCTGAATGATGAAACTGTTGAGTGTCTGATTAAACAAGGTTTAAGCCATGCAGAAGCAGGAGCCGATGTTTTCGCACCGAGTGATATGATGGATGGTCGTATTGCTGCGATTCGTCAAGCATTTGAAGCAAATGGTCATATTTATACCAATATCATGGCTTACTCTGCCAAATATGCATCAAGCTTCTATGGTCCTTTCCGTGATGCCGTGGGTTCAGCATCTAATTTAAAAGGTGGTAATAAGTATAACTACCAAATGGATGTAGGAAACCGAGCTGAAGCTCTTCACGAAATTGCACTAGATATTCAAGAAGGTGCAGACATGGTGATCGTAAAACCAGGGATGCCATATCTAGATATTGTACGTGAAGTTAAAGACACATTTGGCATTCCAACATTTGTTTATCAAGTGAGTGGTGAATATGCCATGTTGGCAGCAGCAATCCAAAACGGCTGGCTTTCTGAAAGTGTAATTTTAGAATCACTGATGAGCTGTCGTCGTGCTGGTGCAGATGGAATTTGGACCTATTTTGCTGAAGATGCTGCAAAAATGCTTAAAGATATATAATACACTATTGAATCAAAAGCGCTTTTCCATAAAGCGCTTTTTTTCTACTAAAATCATCATCATTGTATTCAAGACCCAACTTTTAACTTACTCATTTAACATCTTACATCTCATCGATCTCTTTACATCATTGAGATTATTTGCACGATTAGAGCTTGAATATGGTCTAATACACACCGTCATTTTGAAGGTGGATAAAAATGCACGTTGCCATCATTGGATGTGGAATTAGCGGCTTACTAACAGCGCTTGAATTACTCGAACAAGGTTGTGAAATTACCCTCATTGATCAAAAACAAGCAGCTAAAGCTGCATCTTGGGCAGGTGGTGGTATTTTGTCACCTATGTATCCTTGGCGTTATCCCAAAGCAGTCAATCAATTGGCACAACATGGTAAATCGTTATATCAATCTTGGAATCAAAAAATTCAACCATTGAGTGGCATTGATTTCGAAATTCACGATTCAGGCATGTTAATTTTTGATGAAGATGATTTTGAGATTGGCCTCAGTTATAAAGCGCAGTATAACGAGCCGATGCAGCATTGCGATTTACTCGACGAGACTCAATTAAGAAATCTGAATCCACGAGTTTCTAATACTTTCAAGCAGGCTTTGCATTTTCCACAATTGTCTAATGTTCGTAATCCTCGTCTTTTAAAGTCTATTCTGACTTATCTTAAATCACATTCAAAAGTAAAGATTATCGAGCATAAGTGGGTAGAAAAATTACTGATTCAAAATCAGCAAGTTCAATCCATTGTTCTGCATGATCGACATCAAATTAAAGCTGATCAGTATGTTATCGCTACTGGAGCTTGGTCGGCACATTGGGCATCACAACTCGATTTCAATATCCCTGTTCAACCTGTTCAGGGGCAGATGATCCTATTCAAAACCCCTGAAAACTGGCTACCCACGATGTGTATGTACAATGTCATGTATATGATTCCACGTCGAGATGGCCATATCGTCTGTGGTTCCAGTATGGCGGAATTAGGTTTTGAACATCGCCCAAATTTGAAAACACAACAATCCATTTACCAAGCATGCATTCAACTCATACCTGAACTTAAAAATTTCCCGATTGTGCAACAATGGGCAGGCTTGAGACCTAGCTCACCTGATGGAATTCCATATATCGGTTTAATGCCTGAAATGAAAAACTTATGGGCGAATTTTGGTCATTTTAGAAATGGTTTATGCATGGGGCCAGCTGCAGCGCAGTTACTACGACAACTCATGCTGAATCAGACCACCCTCGTTGATCCTAGACCCTATGACCCATCTTTGAAGTTTCAAGTTTAATGTGATGGAAGTAGTTGCTCCAACGCCATTTTGAGTTCTGGATACTTAAATGTATAACCTGCTTGAATAAGTGCTTCTGGTATAACGTATTGTCCATTTAAAACCAATTGAGACTGCTCACCTAACATGATTTTAAACAATGAATCAGGCAGACTTAAAAGCGGTTTCTTGTTTAAAATTTTTGCTGCGGTGCGAACAAAATACACCTGATTCGTTTCTTCAGGAGCAACGAAATTAAAAACTTCGTTTGGAGTGTCATTCAACATCAGAAATTCAATCGCCTGAATCACGTCCTGAATATGAATCCATACTAAGGGCTGCTGACCTGAACCAATTTTACCTACCAGATTAAATCGAATCGGTAAGAGTAATTGTTGTAAAATTCCTCCGCCATGCCCAAACACCACGCCTAAACGAATGACCTTAATATCAAACTGATTTTTGTGTTGGAGCGCCGACCTCTCCCACTCTTGGCAAAGTTCGGACATAAAGATCGGTTGAGATGATCCCTGCTCATTGTTTTTTTCTGACCATTCTTGATCAGGATCAATACCATAATATCCTACAGCAGAACCAGAAATAATTCGCTTGGGATGTTGCTGATGGGTCAGCAGATAATGTAATAATGCATCGGTCGTATTCACTCGGCTGTCGATGAGTTTTTGTTTTCGCCTTTGCGTCCAGCGACCATCACCAATACTTTCACCCGCTAAGTTAATAACATAGTCAATTTGAGCGTGTTGGATATCATCGAAAGATTGAACCCATGTCAAACGTGGATGCTTCATTTTTGGATTGGACTGTCGGCTTAAACCAATCACTTGATAATCTTGATCTAGCAAATATGCAACCAAATAAGATCCAATAAAACCTGTTGCACCAGTAACCAAAACGCAAGGATGATACATAGAAATACTCTTATGATCTGATCCCTCTATCATGGTGAAAGATGCCTTTGAGCTCAATTCATGATTACTTATTTACCACCAATTTATTCGCCATGCGCTTCGCTTGTGGACCATAAAACCAAAAGGTAATTAAATATAATGGGATCGCCAGCATCAAAATCATAATTGCACTGAGACTTAAGAAACTGGAATTTTGGACATAGAGTAAAAAGTTCTGCCAAATTTCAGGGTCTTTTCTCGAGAAAAATAAAATACTTAAAAAAACACCAAGAAAGTTATAGCCCCAAAAAATCAATGTAAAGCCTAATGTGAATTTTTTACGTTCTTGATCCGAAGGTGCACGTTGTTGTTGATGAATAAATTTATATAAAACAACAATCATCGCTATTAAATATGGAAGTGCAGTGACTATTCCTGCAATTGCCGAAGGCAATAACGCTGCCAATATACCTGCAACCAGCGTTAATCCTAAGCAAAGTAAAAAGAACCATAAAAAATATTTTCTTAAAGAAACCATAACTCTCAGACGCAATAAATTCCTGTCACAAAGCATAACCGAAAATAAATCAAATATTTTTAATTTTCTTGTCAACCGAATCACAACCTTATGCGTTATATAAGGTACAAGGTCAGTAGCAACCGCGTAGTCATTGCACCGGCATCCGCAATGATACACGGTGACCTTATACCCCAATGAGACCTATAAATCATGCTTCTTGCAGAAAAATTTAGTTTAGCAGCCTAAATTTGAATGACTGAAGTATTTTGGCCGACGATTTCACATCACTCGAATCGTCGGCTTTATTTTTGAACTTAATAAATTTTCTAAATATACTTTTATCCATAAAGATGAGATAACAATCAGAATAAATCCTAGTCGCAATGTATAAAGAAAAAATTAAACATAAAATTAGTCTAAAAAAACGTCTAAATTTTAAATCAGACTTTTGGGATGTATTGAATTATCCCTTCACTCGCTTTCTTATCGGTATCGTATTAATTTGCTATTGCACTGTTTTTCTTAAAGCTTTTCTTAATCATCAATTTCACATACCGCTTACAATCATCAGTTTACTCTGTGGTGTTTTTTATCAAAGTTATCAAATCATTAAAAATAAAGAAAAAATCTTAATTTATTCAATTTTAAGTCTATTTCTGAGTGCACTTTCATTTATTTCTATACAGAGTTCTAGCTCGAATCCATTAATAATTTGGGTCTATTTCTATCTTGGTGCTTACTTAATGATTTTTTCTGTAGAGCATCATCAGAGTTTAACCACACCTTTTGGTGAAGGGCTTAGTTTTTTATTCGCACTTGGAATTTGCTATTGGTTTTTCGAAAAACAGATGCTTGGTGTTGATACAGTATTATCGACATTCATCACAATAATCTTGTTAATATTTTTACTCTATTCGATTGTACATGCCTTTTTTGAAATTAAGCATCATCATTTAAGCCGTTTTCTACTGAGTTTCTTTACTTGTTGTTCAATTTTAATTTTGTCTATTGATCAAATTATAGAACTTTATTCACAGGGCGATATTACATCTGAGCATCGTTGGGTTGAGCGTTTAATTTTATTATTTCGATATTTTTTACTCGGTTTATCGTCTTTATATCTTTTTCAAAACTTAATGCTGCTTCTCAGCTATTTTCCCAATAAATACACGCGTTCTTATTTTTCAGATGTCAAACAAAATACGCTGATCCATATCAAACGTTTTTCAGAAGATCAAATTTCTAAAACAGAAGCTCGGTTTGCACTCATTTTTACGGTTTCAGTCTATTCTTTAAATTATATCTATCAAATAATTCCCATCAATATGAGTATTTGGCTAAGCATTCTATTGGTACCCTTAGTCATCCAGTCTTTTTTTCATCATAAAATAGATCAATCGTTAACAGCAGCTAAACTGCATGCATCCTCTTCTCATAAGCAAATCTCGATCAACTCGAGAATCAAAAATAGAAACAAGAGAAAAAGACGAAAAAAGAGTAAATCGAATAAAAAATAGCGATTAAAAGCTGTCTTATAGAGATGTTAAAAATTTCGATGTTTTAAAGTCCGATATTGGATAAGATGACAATTGAGATGTTTTGGGGTTCGGTAATGGCAGTGCGTTTTTTTCATACTTCAGATTGGCATTTGGGGCAATTTTTTCACAATCATGATCGTGACTATGAACACACACAATTTTTAAACTGGCTACTTGCGCAAATTCAACAAAAACAACCGAATGCCCTGCTGATTGCCGGTGATATTTTTGATGTAGTCAATCCTGCATCATCTGCTCAAAAACAGTTATACCAGTTTCTTACCGATGCCCATGCCATTGCCCCGCATATGCAAACCTTAATGATCGCAGGTAATCATGATTCCGGTTACCGCATTGAACAGGTTGAACCTTTTCTAGCGAAATTCAATGCCAAAGCGGTCGGTATTATTGGCAAACAGGATGGTGAATTTGATCTCGATCGTTTGTTGGTACCTATTTATGATGCTGATAAAAATATCGTTGCTTGGTGCTTAACCCTGCCTTATTTACGCAGTGCCGAAATTACAGGCTTAAATGAAAATACCACCAACAGCCAAAATGCGATTGCCTATTTACACCAACAACTTATTGCGGAAGCTAAAGCGCGTAAACAACCCAATCAAGCCTTAATTTTGATGTCACATGCCCATATGCAAGGCGGTGAAACCTCAGATTCCGAACGTCCAATTGTGATTGGTAACGAAGAGGCTTTATCCACTGCATTATTTGATGATGTGATTGATTATGTGGCACTCGGTCATTTGCATAAACCGCAAAAAGTTGGACAGGAACATATTCGCTACAGTGGCTCACCTATTCCACTGTCTTTTAGTGAACGCAACTATAAACATCAAGTGGTTGAAGTCACCATTGACCCCGAAGCTGATGAACAAAATCATTTTCAATATCAAGCGCACGTTATTCCACGTACCGTGGATTTGATTCGAATTCGTGAACCCTTGTCTGAATTAATCACTACGGTACATGCCCTGCCAAAAGGCGAAATTGACAATCTCAATGCACGACATTTTCTAGAGATTGAATATACGACAGATGCCCCACCGCCTGTAGACTTACGTCAGCAGATTGAACTGGCACTGCCACCAAATCGTTATCGTTTACTGCGTATAGCTCGAATTTATCAAAAAGCAACGGAGCAAAACGATGAAAGTCACAAAGTCGATTTAGCGCCCCCCCCCCCTGAAAAATTATTTTTAAGCTTGTGGGAAAAAATGGGCTATGAGCAGGATGAATCGGTGAAGCGTGATTTCTTAACTTTGCTTGAAGCGGCACAACACGATTTGGATCAAAAAGCGCACTAAGGACAGGTCATGAAAATTATTCGACTCAGTTTAAACAACTTGGCCTCTTTAGCCGGTGAACAACATATCCATTTTGAACAAGCGCCATTGGCTCAGGCAGGTCTGATTGCCATTACTGGTAAAACAGGTGCAGGAAAATCGACGCTGCTCGATGCCATGTGTTTAGCTTTGTACGATGAAATCCCACGTTTACGTGGCGCAGCTGGCAGCATGAAAGATGTAGGCGGTAAAGACATTTCAATTAAAGATTCGAAGAATATTCTGCGTCGTGGTACCACCGCTGGTTTTGCTGAACTTGAATTTCTTGCCCTTGATGGTAAACGCTATTTGGCGCGGTGGGACATTAGCCGTGCGCGTAAAAAAGTTGATGGCAATTTAAAAGTCGAGCGCTTTGTTCAATGTTTAGATGATGGCGCGACCTTAACGCAAAAAATCTCGGAAGTGACGCCACTGATTGAAAAGCTGATTGGTCTCAGTTTTGAGCAATTTACCCGTGCAGTCCTGTTAGCACAGTCTGAAGTCGGTGCATTTTTAAAAGCCAAAGACCATGAACGTGCAGACTTACTCGAATATTTAACCAATTCGCAAATTTTTAGTGAAGTCAGTAAAAAAGCCGCTGATAAATTTAGTGAAATTAAACAGCAACGTACTGATTTAGAAAAGCAACTCGGTCATATTGATATTCTGAGTGAAGAACAACTTGCAGCCTTAAATCAACAACATCAGCAGTTAAAACAACAACTCGTACATTTGGCACAATCAGAAAAGCTGCTTGAAAATGAACGTAAATGGTATCTTGAGCGTGATCAATTGTATGCTGAAGTCCATGGCAAAAAAGAGATTTATGAGGTTCAGCTTGATGCCATAAATAAATCCGCAGCACAACAACAATTGTTACAACAGCTTGATGCATTTCAAGCCATTCGTGAGCAATATGTACAGCGTGCACGTTTAGAACCTCAAAAACTTGAGGTCCAACAAAAACAACTCGCCTTTCAAGCTGAGTTTGTCTCTTTACAACAACAAGCTACTACTGAACAACAGCGCTTAAAAGCCTATGAACATGCCCAAGCGCAATTTGAGCAGCAGCGTTTGGATGTAAAGCCGCATCTTGAACAAGGCTTAAAGTTGGATCATGACATTCACAGTATTTCTGAACAGTATAAAAAACTCAGTGCAGATAAAGATCAACTTGTTCTCAATGAGTTAGAACCATCAAAACATGCTGTGGAACAACAAAAAACCAGCGTATTGGCTTGGCAAAACAAACAGCAACAAATCAACTTTGAGTTAACCCAAAGCCAATTTTTACAATGCTTTGACCAAGAACCACAAAGTACTTTGCAGGCGCTAAAACACTATGTAGAGCAATATCAGTTGCTTCATCAACAAGAGCCAGAACTATTACAACAATCCTTCGCAACTTTAGAACAACAACAGCAAACCGTTGTACAACGTCTGCAAAGCTATGTGGCTCAACATAAAAGTCTTGACGCTTTGACACAATCGCTGAAAAACATCCAACAACAGCGTGAACAGCACCAAAGCACGGTATTACGACTGCAACATCAACAGCAGCAGCTTGATCAAGTCATTACCCATATCAGCGAAACACACGACCTGACAGGCTCAATCGCTGAACAACAAAAGCAACTGCAGATTATTCAACAGACCCTTGAAAAATGCTTGAGCGAAAAAGCCACACAAGAAGCCGCCTATACCCAGCTACAAAGCATCTTGGAGGCACAGCGTCTATTGCATAGCGAAAACGTGCAGCATTTACGTGAACAGCTCAAAGCCAATCAACCGTGTATGGTCTGTGGGAGCCATGAACATCCGTTTTTACAAAGTCAGCAACGCTTAGAACAAGGTTTATTGCAACTACACGAGCAGCAATTACAGGAGGCTCGTCAACAACTGGAACAGTTCAATCGTGAGGTACAGCAAGCCCAGATTGAGCAATCCAAAGTACAGACCTTACTTGAACAACAACAACAACGTGTGCAACAGCTGACGCAGTCGACTCAGCAACAGATCGTGCATATTCAAGCAGCATTACAACAACTGGGTTTAGATCTCGACACGGCAGACCCGATTCAGTTACAGCAGCGCATAATGCAGCAGATCGAAACACTGCAATCGCATATCGAACAACAACAGGCACAAGAACAACAACTTGGTCAATTGCTTGAGCAATGGCGTAAGGAGCAACAGCAACAACAGCAATTACAATTGAATATTCAACGTCGTGTGCAACTTGATCAAGGTATTCAACCCATTGTGCAGTTACTGCCTGCTCGCTATCAGCAAGACATGCCAATACATTGGGTTGCTGAATTACAACAGCAGCTACAGCAACGTGTTGCATTGCTCACCATGCAAAAACAGGTAGAGACATCACTGCTGCAAGCACAGCAGGAACTTGAAAAAATGACGCTGCGCTTTGAAGCAGCGCAAAAGCACGAACAACACCTGACTCACCAGATTGAACAACTGATTGAGCAAGGCAAAATGTTACGCTCGAAACTTGCGGAACTGACCCAAGACTATGCCGGTCAAAGCTACCGTTATGCTGCGGATTGGCAAAAACATTTAGAGGAAACTGCTGTCGCCCATGCCAATGAGGTTCATGCACAACGCAGTAAAACTGCACATGCTGAACAACAGCTGAATGCAGCCAATTTACAACAGCAGCAGTTGCTCAGTGATTTACATCATATTGAACAGGCATTACAGCAAGTACAACAGGCTATTCAGCAATGGCAACTGAGCCATCCGACCGTGACCACAGATCAAATCACAACATGGTTAAGCATTGATTTAGCCCAACATCAACAAATACGCCATGAGTTAAATACGCAGCGACAACTTTTAGAGAATGCCAAAACCGCTTGGCAAGTTTTAGAAGAACGTTATCAGGCACATTTAAAACATCAGCCTGAACATGATCTCAGCATGCTCGAGCAGCAACTTGAGAACTTGCAAACGGAAAAGCTCGCTCAACAAGAAGCGCTCACCGATACAGAAACTCAGTTACGTATGAATGCTGCCAATCAAGCCAACTATGCTAAGTATCAAAGCCAAATAGAACAAATCAAGGCGGAAGAATATCGTTGGGGACGTATCTACGATTTGATTGGGCATAAGGAAGGCACCAAGTTTAAAAAGATTGCTCAAGAGCATCATTTAGATATTTTGGTGGAATATGCCAATCAGCAATTACAGCCGCTTGCGCCACGTTATCAGTTGCATCGTATTCCTGACAGTTTAAGTTTGGCCATTATTGACCTAGATATGAACAGCGAAGTTCGACCTGTGTTGTCCTTATCAGGTGGTGAAACTTTCTTAGTGTCTTTAGCCCTTGCTTTAGCGATTGCTAACATGGCATCAGGTTCAATGAAACTTGAATCACTGTTTATTGATGAAGGCTTTGGCACGCTCGATCCTGCATCACTACATATGGTGATGAATGCCTTAGATCATTTACAAAGTCAGGGACGTAAAGTGGTATTGATCTCGCATGTACAGGAAATGCATGAACGTATTCCGGTACAGATTCAAGTGAAACCTGTGGGTGCAGGTGCGAGTACCATTAATATTGTCGGTTAATGATTAATGATAAAAAGTTGAAGCCGTCAAATGACGGCTTTAATCTAAGCCAGTTTTCTTAAAGTTAAAATTTGCTCAGCTCGTCCAAAAGGTCCGTTCAGATCATGAAGAATAGATGAAGTTAACCCGATACCGTCATCACCATATTGTTGCACTGTTTCCAGACCTAGCCACTTACCTATTGGCATACGATAGAGATGTATCTGTAAATCTAAATTTGGGAAAGTATAGTTAAACGGCCAACCTTGTCGTGTGACAATTCCATTCGCTGTATCGACCATTCCCATCAACTTCACAAAGTCTGAATGTATTTGTCCTTCAACCATGTCATAAGGATTGGTTAGCCATACAATTCCCTTGCCTGCCCGTCGATCTAAACGGCGTGCCTCAAGTGATTGAATATAGCCTCCAGGCCAGTTTCTAATTGCTTCCCATAAGATCCCCTCGTCAGGATCAGCAACTTTTTGATCTTCTAATCCTGCGACTGCCTGAGTATCACTCATCATCATTCGCCAAGTACGTGCCTGAATACAGCTTTTACCATGTGCAGACATGGTCGACTCGATCAATTCAATGGTTTTTCCAGGTCGAATAATTCGAGTTTCAATTTGAAACTCCCCAGCGGGTATCAGGCCCAAAATATCTAAACTTATACGTCCAATCCGTAGGTCAGACCGAGCAGAAAAGTGATCCAACTCTGCACAAATAATCCCTGTTGCGGGCGCCATATGCTGTTCGTGCGCATTCCATGCACCTTGAGCATGTATAGTCGACTTATACTTAGCCAGTACTGATCCATCATCACACACTTTTCGTTCTAAAAGCTGATAATACGAACTCATCCAATTCTTCCCTGTTTTATGATTATGTGAAATATATTGGTTTATTTTTATACATAAAAAGTTGTATTTACAATGACAGCGACTGAACCCGAAAGTTCAGTGCAGACTGAATCCAATCATTTTGAGTAATCTCGCGCCCCAAATAAGGCCGTCCCTATGCGAACCATAGTCGATCCAGCGCTAATCGCATCTTGTAAATCACCCGACATTCCCATACTCAAGGTATCCCAATCAGAAGGATGTGCATGATGCTCTTTCATCTGATCAAAAAGTGTCTTGGCATCATAGAGTGCATCTACATTGCCAGGTGCTGGAATGACCATTAATCCTCGTAATCGAAGTCGAGGTAATATGCTCATTTGAGCAACCAGATCTTCGACCTCTGAAACTGCACAACCATCTTTGCTTTCTTGAGCATCAATATTCACTTGAAGACAAATATTGATAGGCTCCTGTTCGATTGTGCGTTGATTAGAGAGTCGCTCTGCGATAATAAAGCGATCAACCCCATGCACCCATGCAAATTGTTCAGCCAACTGTTTGGTTTTATTGCGTTGTACATGACCAATAAAATGCCATTCGATGTCTAAATCATTCAGCGCTTTGATTTTATCTAATGCTTCTTGCAGGTAATTCTCACCAAATGCTCGTTGACCAGTCTGATACATTTCTCTCAAAATATCCGCTGGATGCGTTTTGGAAACAGCAAGGAGTTTAACCTCGTTAGATTGTCGTTGAGCAACTTCACAGGCTTGTTCAATTTGTTGAATGACACTATTTCTCGCTTGCTCTAGACTCATCATGTATAGCTATCTCAGTTAATTTATCTTTTTTTACTTTCTTGCACGCTAACTGTTGGTTAAGCTGTAGGAAAGCCTTATTATTCTATCAAAATAATTACGATTTTAATGCGTTCGGGGAATTTATGGATATTACAGAATTACTGGCATTTTCAGTGAAAAACGGGGCGTCTGACTTGCACCTTTCTGCGGGAATGCCACCGATGATTCGTGTTGATGGTGAAGTTCGTCGTATTAACTTACCAGCCTTAGAACACAAAGAAGTACACCGCTTAATCTACGACATCATGAATGATAAACAACGTCGCGATTATGAAGAAAAATTAGAAACCGATTTCTCATTTGAAGTACCTGGTGTAGCACGCTTCCGTGTCAACGCATTCAACCAAAATCGTGGCGCTGGCGCGGTATTCCGTACCATTCCTTCTCAAGTGATTTCTATGGAAGACTTGGGCATGGGGCAAATTTTCAAAGACATTTGCGCCTATCCACGAGGAATTGTTTTGGTCACAGGACCAACGGGTTCAGGTAAATCGACTACGCTTGCGGCGATGATGGATTACATTAACGACAACCGTTACGACCATATTTTAACCGTCGAAGATCCAATTGAATTTGTGCACCAATCCAAAAAGTGTTTGATTAACCAGCGAGAAGTGCATCGTGACACACATGGTTTTAATGAAGCACTACGCTCTGCACTGCGTGAAGATCCAGATATTATTCTCGTCGGTGAAATGCGTGACCTCGAAACCATTCGACTTGCACTCACTGCTGCGGAAACTGGTCACTTGGTGTTTGGAACACTGCATACCACATCTGCCGCAAAAACAATTGACCGTATTATCGACGTGTTTCCTGCCGATGAGAAAGACATGGTTCGTGCCATGCTTTCTGAATCGCTTCAAGCCGTCATCTCTCAAACACTTTTGAAGAAAACAGGTGGCGGTCGGGTAGCTGCTCACGAAATTATGATTGGAATTCCAGCGATTCGAAATCTCATCCGTGAGAACAAAGTTGCACAAATGTATTCTGCAATACAAACCGGCGCAAATTATGGCATGACCACTCTCGATCAAAGTCTCAAAAATCTTGTCGCGAAAGGCATTATTACCCCGCAAGTTGCACGTACTGCGGCTAAACAACCAGAATCATTTTTATAAAAAAGTGAACGTCATTTGATTTAGGGGAATCAAAATGGATTTTAATGACCTGCTCGACATGATGATTGCGCGCAAGGCTTCAGATTTATTTATCAGTGCAGATATTGAACCATCAATGAAAATTAATGGTGAAATTGTGCCTGTAGTTAAAACAAAACTCACTGGTGAAATCATAGGTCAATTGATTCACTCGATTATGAGTGAAAGACAACGAATTGAATTTGCTGCAACACACGAATGTAATTTTGCTATTGCCAATCGTGATAAAACTGCACGTTTTCGTGTCAGTGCTTTTCAGCAACGTGATCAACCTGGCATGGTTTTACGTCGGATTGAAACTGTCATTCCAAGTATTGATGAGCTGAAACTACCGCCCGTCCTTAAAGATCTAGCAATGACTAAGCGCGGGATCATCTTATTTGTAGGTGCTACTGGTACAGGTAAATCGACTTCGCTTGCAGCAATGATCGGTCATCGTAATCAAAATTCTAAAGGTCATATCATTACCATTGAAGACCCAATCGAATTTATTCATCAACATCAAGGCTGTATCATAACTCAACGTGAAGTTGGAATTGATACAGACTCATTTGAAATTGCACTGAAAAACACACTCCGCCAAGCACCTGATGTCATTCTTATTGGTGAAATTCGCTCACGTGAAACCATGAACTATGCGATTAGTTTTGCTGAAACAGGACATTTAGTATTTGCGACCTTACATGCCAATAATGCCAACCAAGCCTTAGATCGTATTATTCATTTCTTTGAGACAGATCGTCACAGCCAACTGTTTATGGACCTCTCACTGAACTTGAAGGCGATCATTGCACAACAGTTAATTGCGACTCCTGATAAAAAATCACGTCATCCTGCAATTGAAATCTTAATCAATTCTCCACTGATTTCAGACTTAGTGCGTAAAGGCGAAGTTCATGAAATTAAGGAAGTCATGAAGCGTTCCCGTGAAATTGGAATGCAGACGTTTGATCAAGCGCTATTTGACTTATATAAAGCTGAGAAAATCACTTATGACGAAGCATTACGTCATGCTGACTCTGCCAACGATTTACGCTTACAAATCAAACTCTCTGAAGAAGATCCAAACTATCTGTTGAATTCTGGCCCCCGCCTCACTTTTGATGGTCAAGACGATTAATCAATAGTGAATAAAAAAGGAGCAATCATTGCTCCTTTTTTAATGCAATCAAGATTTATTTTTTACGGTATGCTTCTTGGCATTCAGGCGCATCGCAATAACCATATAAATTCAAAGAGTGACCTGTTAAAACAAAACCAAGTTGTTCAGCAACATTATGTTGTTCTTGTTCAATCAAATCATTGTGGAATTCAACAACTTTGTTGCAGTTCTGGCAGACCATATGATCGTGGTGATCATCTTGCATGATTTCGAATACAGAGTGATTATTCTCGAAATGATGACGTTGGATAATACCAGCAGCTTCAAACTGAGTTAACACACGATATACAGTTGCTAGACCGACATCTTCGCCCTGCTCAAGTAAGGTCTTATAGATATCTTCCGCGCTCAAATGATGCTGTCTTGAATTTTCTAATAATTCCAAAATCTTGATTCGTGGAAGGGTAACTTTAAGTCCAGCTTTGCGTAAATCTTGATTTGAAATAGGCATATAAAAAGGTCTCTCAACAAATTTTAAGTTGGAATATGCAACAGAGTTGAGATGCAGTATGATCTATCCTTGGATCAATTGCATCATAATTAATTTGGGATAGTGTAGCAAAATGCAAAAAATCATGCTGACGTTATTCGTCGCTTCTTTACTGGGTGGTTGTTCTGTCTTTGGTGTATACAAAGTTGATATTCCTCAAGGAACACCATTAACCCAAGCGCAAGCTTCAAAAATTCAAGTCGGGATGACTTACCAACAAGTTCGTTTTTTACTTGGTAGCCCAACCATTTCAGATCCTTTGAATCCTTTACGTTGGGATTACATCTACAATTATACCCCAGGTACATATGCTAAAAAAGCAAATATTCCTGCAACTCAAGGTCAGCATCTAAAAGTATATTTCGATGGTTCTGGCGTCGTGAATAAAATCGAAGGTTTAGAAACTATCCCAGAAACTCAACCTGGTTTACCAGGTTCGAAAGATGCGATTTTGAACGCGCCACCACTATAAAGAATTAGACATAAAAGAAAACCCCTCAAAGAGGGGTTTTTCATATCATTTCAATTGTTTAAAGCGATTGCCACGACAATAGCGCCCAACTGGATTCGCTGCTGCCCGCTTACGGCGAATATCTTTTGGATTAATCGTTAATGCCCGATAGATTTCCACCCGATCACCTGCTTGCAGAACATGCGATTGATCTTGTACTTTCGTTCCAAAAATTCCTACAGCATACTCATCTGGCAACTGCGTACACGACGCAATACCACTTTGAGTAATAGCATCCGCAACAGACATACCTTCCACAAATTCAAGTTCAATGTGAAATTGCTGGTCTACAGCGGCATAAGCAACCCAAACTTTTGCATTTTGGATCATGGTAACAATTGACCTAAGTAAGAAATCATTGCAGCCACAATTGCTAAAGGTGTCACAATACGTACAGCCACACGCCAGATATTATAAAAAGCTTCATTACTAAAATTCAGCGCTTTACGTAAATGACTAATTTTCATGATCCAACCCACGAAAATTGCATAGATTAAACAAATGCTTAATCCCCAAAGCATTAAAATCGGAGTTAAAAATAGATCGGCTGCAGGGAATACCCAAATTAAAAGTGGTGCAAGCAATAAAAAATATTGCACCGCTTGTGCTAATCCACGATGTGCGAGTTGTTCCTTCCCAAGTTGCAGGAGTAAAGCTACTGCAAATATTGTCGCGATTAAAACGATATATGCTGGAATTGCAGCACTAATTGCAAAATATCCAAATCCAGCCACAGCCACCAGTTGCGCTAGCCAAATCGGTAAAGTTTTTGGCGTTGCAGCAT
This sequence comes from Acinetobacter sp. ANC_7513, assembly GCF_056779915.1. Taxonomy (NCBI): domain Bacteria; kingdom Pseudomonadati; phylum Pseudomonadota; class Gammaproteobacteria; order Moraxellales; family Moraxellaceae; genus Acinetobacter; species Acinetobacter sp. ANC_7513. The sequence goes on along the minus strand of NZ_JBWYIW010000013.1, from coordinate 23,982 downwards.
CTTGTTTCTCTTGATTGAGATTTGTCTGCCAATATAATCCAAGCCCGAGACCTGAAGCTACTAAAGCGAGAATAGTTGCATTACCCCACTCTTTAAACTCAACAGGAGTCAGCTGCCAATCATTGACTTGGACACCAAAAACCTGAGCCGCGATTAAACTTGCAATCGTTGCAATCGCAGTAAGTACAACCAATACAGAACGTTGAAGAAATGATAAACCAAATGCAATGAATGCTGCGATACCCATCAAAATATTTGAACCAATACCAAAATCATTTTGTTGTGCTACAGCATTAGAAGTATTAAGTAATATACCGCCTGCTAAGAATGGAATAAAAATAACAGCAAGCCAGCCCACTACTCTCCAACGTTGGTTTGCATCGGCTTCACGGGTCAATTTTGATAATGCGTTCAGCGCTGAAGTTTGAGCTCGTTTCGCCAATCCAATTTCTAAATAAATAATTGGCAACGCTAAAAACAACATCGTTGCAAACCAAAGTAACCAAAAATCGAGTTGTCGATCAATTTGCAAGCCTAAGCTTGGTGCTAGACCCACAATAATGATAAATGACAAACAAAATGCCATCAGCGGCGATAACCATCGTGACATAGCGGTGTCCTGCATGAGGTATTCCATTAAAAAGTTTTACGCTATTTTGCCTAGCTCAATCATTAAAATCAAAGTCTAGCGTAAAAAAAATAAGTGTAGATCTTAGCCACTTCAAATTAAATTTTTAATATTGATCCGCGCGAGTAACACGCTTCAAGCTTGGGTCACGGGCTTCTCTGACCAATCGCTCAACGTGAGTTATGGTACGTAATGTTGGCTTACCATCCTGAAATAAAATCATTTCGCCGGGCGTATATGCAAACCAAGCTTCATTATCTGTTAATGGTTCTGTCGTAATTACAGCCACACGATCTTCAGGTGTCGTGACCTGACTAAAATCGACTTCAACATCAATATCAATTAATCGTGCAGGTTGAAATGGATATTCGCGAACAATCCAGTGTAATTTTGTGGTCGCATAACTATACAAAGCCTGTCCATTTGATAAACAAAAATTGAATGTCCCATGCTCTGCTATTGTTGGCGAAATTTCTTCTAAAGCATGAAATACATCTTGGACACTTGGCTCTACATAACCAAACTTTTGTACGAGATGTTCTAATAAATAACAAAATGCAAGCTCACTATCTGTATTACCTACTGGTGTGAACTGTCCCGACAACCTTGGATGAAAATCATGCAGATCACCATTATGCGCGAAAATCCATTGTCTCCCCCACAATTCACGAATAAACGGATGAGAATTTTCTAAAGTAATTTTTCCCTGTGTTGCTTTACGAATATGCGCAATGACATTACGCGATTTAATCGGATAATTACGAACGAATTCTGCAATTGGAGACTCGACTGCAGATTGGTTATCAACAAATAAGCGGCATGCCTTATCCTCAAAGAAAGCAATGCCAAAACCGTCTGAATGATCTGACGTTATTCCAGCGCGCTGAGAAAAACCACGAAAAGAAAACGTAATATCCGTAGGGGTGGCACAATTCATTCCAAGTAGTTGGCACATAATCTTTCATTTTGCTTTAGTTATCAGTTTTATTGTGCATCAGCCTTATAGATGTTGCAAATATGAATATAGCAATTGAATATGTTTTATACCGGATATATGGGACATAAAACGATTATTCTTATCAAACAAAAAGCCACCGAAGTGACTTTTTATTATGTGATTATGAGTTAGTGCACCGACTTAGAACGATTGGTAATCAATGTTCCAACACCGTGATCCGTAAAAATTTCCAATAAAGTCGCATGTGGAACACGACCATCCACAATATGCGCACTCACTACACCACCTTTCACCGCATCAAGCGCACATCCCACTTTCGGAATCATACCGCCGTAGATCACACCTGTATCGATCAAGCGATCAACTTCTTGTGTTGTTAATCCTGTGAGTAGGTTTTTATTCTCGTCCAATACACCACTGATATTCGTAAGAAGAATTAACTTTTCTGCACCCAAAGCTTCAGCAACTTTACCAGCAACTAAATCCGCATTGATATTATAAGTGTTACCTTCCTCATCAACACCGAGTGGCGCAATCACTGGAATAAAATCACTTTGAGTGAACATTTCCAGAACGTCAGTTTTTACACCGACCACTTCACCCACTAACCCAAGATCAATTTGTTGAACAGATCCATCCTCTTGGATTTTTTCCATCAACAACTTTTGAGCACGAATTAAGTTACCGTCTTTACCCGTTAATCCAATTGCACGACCACCATGTTGATTGATCAAATTCACAATAGACTTATTTACACTTCCGCCCAACACCATTTCTACAACTTCCATAGTTGCAGGATCAGTTACACGCATTCCATCAATACGATCTGATTCACGCCCAAGTTGTTTCAAAAATGAATCGACTTGAGGACCACCACCATGAACCACAACCGGATTAAGACCAACTGTTTTCAGAAGCACGATATCACGGGCAAACGAACTTTCTAATGCAGGATCAGTCATTGCATTGCCGCCATATTTCACTACAAGTGTTTTACCTGTAAATCTTTGGATGTATGGCAAAGCTTCTGTCAAAATTTGAGCTTTGTCGATGCCAGTTTGTTGGTGTGGCATTCGCCTCTCCTTCATTCCTACATTAGTGTGCATTCAAAATACTTTGAGCAAGCACAGGATATTTTTCATTTAAAATTTTTACAAAATGCTGGCGAATTTCATAAAGTTTTGATGGACTATCTGCATCAAACCGTACCGTGAAGTATTCACCAGTATTTGATGCTCGCATAATGCCAAATCCGTAGTCAAAATCAAGGCGAATACCATCGATTTTACTCATTTTAGCCCCAGTACTTTTACAATTCTGCTCTATCAAGGCTAGGACGTCTTGCGGATTTGCATCTTGAGTTTCAATATAGGTATCTTCAGTACCAAAGCGATCTGGGAATTGAGCGAGATATTCAGATAGCGTGATATTAAGTTGACTCAATGCCTCCATGACCCGTAATGCTGCATAGATACCATCATCGTAACCAAAACCACGACCATCATTGAAGACATAATGACCCGCATATTCTCCCCCAAAAACAGCTCGACCTTTGGATTGGGAAATATAACGGCGCATGAAACTGCTGCCAGTACGAATCATTTTTGCGATGCCTTGTAATTGTTCAATGGTTTTTGAAACCATCGTTGAACATTTTACGTCATAAACAATTTCATGATGTGGATGCTGAGTTAAACACAATGATGCGAATAATGCCAACAAGCGATCAGCAGACACAATGTGAGCATTCTCATCCAGAATGACGGCACGATCACCATCACCATCGAGAGCAATCCCTAAATCCGCCTGATGCAACAAAATTTTTTCTTTTAACTGCGTCAAATGCTTCGCTTGTGAAGGGTCTGGAGGATGATCTGGAAACTCTCCATTTTCACAACAACGTATTGAAATGACTTCGCATCCCATTTTTTGTAGTACTAAATCAGCACAACGCCCAGCGGCGCCATGCATACCATCTAATACAACCTTGAGTGGACGCTTTAATTGAATATCCTTGAGCAAAGCATGCTGATAAGCCAAGCAATACTCTGATTTAATCTGATGTGTCAGTTGAGGTGGCGTTGGAAAGTGATCATGTTGAAAATAGAAACCTTCCGCATATTCCCCAACATTTTGAATCATGTCTGGACAAGGCGGTTCGTATTCAATAATCCATTTAATCCCATTATCATGTTTAGGATTATGACTCGCGGTCACCATGATGCCATTTCCATTTTTATGTCGAGCAGCAAAATACATTTGTGGGGTTGAACAACATCCAATGTTTTCGACATTCATCCCTTGGTTTTTGAAGACTGATTCAATAATCCAAGCAAAAGTAGGACCAGTCAATCGAGCATCGTAACCTAGCACAATACTTTTCTGGCCACGTGATTGATACTGAGCAGCGAGCCCATGCGCAATCGCATAAATTGTTCTTGTATCCAATTGACTGACTTTTCCGCGAATATCATAAGCGCGGAAAATTTGTCTTGGAAAAATAAGTGGTTGGGTATTCATTCTTAATTAACACCGTTGACTGCTGAGACAGAACAGCGTGATGAGAGTTGATCCAAATAAATTTTGAATATATTGAGTAATAGAAAATATCGTTATTCTTTATATAACGTGTACCAATTTCAATTTATATAATCTTTGTTAATATTTTGCAACATATAAATAAAAGCCTGATTTTACAGGCTTTTATCCAAAATACTATTGTTTTCCAGTGTGTCCGAATCCACCAGCTCCTCGCTCACTTGCCTTGAATTCGTCAACTAAATCAAATTCAGCTTGTAAAACAGGAACCAATACGTATTGAGCCAATCGCTCACCCGGCTCTAATGTAAATGCATTTTGACTGCGGTTCCAAACTGAAACCATTAATTCACCTTGATAATCTGAATCAATTAGACCGACGAGATTTCCTAATACAATCCCGTGTTTATGACCTAAGCCAGAACGAGGCAAAATCAAACCCGCATAACTTGGGTCTTCGATATAAATTGCCATACCTGTTTTAACTAAAACAGTCTGACCAGGCTCAATAGTGATCGCTTCATCTACACATGCACGTAAATCTAAACCTGCCGATCCTGTTGTTGCATAAGTAGGTAATGGCCATTCTTGACCAAGTCGTTGGTCGAGTACTTTCACTTGAACTTTCATATTCAATCCTGTTTTAAAATGTAATTAACGTTTGAGTAAAGCTTTCAGATTTTGCAGATAATGCTGTGCCTGTAATTTTGGATCGATATTTTCAGCCAATTTCTTTTTTCGACCTAGCCAATCGACTTCATCTTGTGGCAATTCATCCAAGAAGCGACTTGGTGTCATTTGTTTCATCTGACCGCCATTTTTACGCTGTTCTGCAAGCGTCAAAGTCAGACCTTGTTTGGCACGGGTAATACCAACGTACATCAGTCGACGTTCTTCTTCGATGGTATCAGCCACAATTGAATTCTTGTGCGGAAGCAACTCTTCCTCAAGCCCCATAATATAAACGAATGGGAATTCCAGGCCTTTAGAAGCATGCAAAGTCAGTAAGTTTACTTTATCGATATCTTCATCTTCTTGCTGTTGCTCCAACATATCCAGCAACACCATCTTACGAATGACACTTTCGATATTTTTTTCATCGACATCTTCAGCACGATTGATCAAACTTTGAATACTGCTATAAAGCACTTCAATATTGTCAATTTTAGTTTTTTCTTGTGCTGGCGTCGCTGCCGTTTCTTTGATGTAGTCGATATATCCTGCCTCAACCATCATTTGGCGGACTTTAGGCACAGGTTCATCATCATCTAACAGTTCACGCGTAAAACCTTCGATAAAATCAGCAAACTCAGCCAATTGAGATGTCGCCTTCTTCGGTAATACCATACTTAGGCGCTGATCATTCGCGGCACCTAGTAGAGAAAGATTATTCTCTTGCGCAAATAAACCTAGTTTTTCTAAAGTCACAGGTCCTATGGCGCGTTTAGGTGTGTTGATAATCCGTAAGAAAGCACTGTCATCTTCAGGATTAATAATGAGACGTAGATAGCTCATAATATCCTTGATTTCAGCACGACCAAAGAACGACTGACCACCAGAAAGTTTGTAAGGAATCTGCATCTGACGAAGTTGTGTTTCTAAAACACGTGCTTGGAAGTTTCCACGGTATAACACGGCGTAATCTTTCCAATTTTTGCCATTCATCAATTTATGAGTCAGCAAATCTTTAACAACACGTTCCGCTTCATCATCATCATTACGACAAGTAATAATACGGATCACCTCACCATGTCCTTTATCACTCCACAATTTTTTATCAAAAATATGTGGGTTATTCTCAATCACATGGTTTGCAGCTTTTAAAATACGACTGGTTGAACGATAGTTTTGCTCAAGCTTAATGACTTTTAAATTGGGGAAATCTTCCTTCAATAAGGCCATATTTTCTGGCTTTGCCCCCCGCCAAGCATAAATTGATTGGTCATCATCCCCTACAGCCGTAAATTGTCCCATGACACCAACAAGCAGTTTGACCAAGATATATTGGGCGGTATTGGTATCTTGATATTCATCAACCAATAAATAACGTACACGGTTTTGCCATTTATCACGGACTTCAGCATTTTCTTGAAGAAGGCGTGTCGGCATTACGATTAAATCGTCAAAATCGACCGCATTATAGGCACGTAAATTACGCTCATAAAGTTGATAGAGATGCGCAAATTGAACATCTTCAGCCGTTTCACAAGTCGTATGTGCTTGCTCAGGCAAAATTAGATCGTTTTTCCAATCTGAGATCATCTTCATCGCTTTTGCGATCAGCTCTTTACTTTCTGCACCAGACAAATTATCTCGGTGCATTAAATCCATTAAAATACGCTTACAGTCATCAGCATCTAAAATGGAAAAGTTTGCTTTAAGTGGCGTATGTTTTAATTCTAGTCTTAATAAATTCAAACCAAAGGTGTGAAAGGTAGAAACAGATAAACCCTTTCCATCCTCTTTACCAAGCAATTTACCGACACGCTCTTTCATCTCTCGTGCAGCTTTGTTGGTAAAAGTCATCGCAGTAATACGATGTGCTGGTATACCGCATTTTTTGACTAAATATGCAATTTTCTGTGTGATTACAGAGGTCTTACCTGAGCCTGCCCCAGCAAGTACTAACAAGGGTCCTTGAGTGTATTTCATGGCTTCAAGTTGCTTGTCGTTCAAATGACTGGCTGATGACATATTCTTTCCTCTTTTCCTTCAGCGCTCGATTATAGTCATCTGCTTCGAATATGACTAACGTTAAATTTAATGAAGGTATATTTGAATAAATTTCAGACATAAAAAAACCACCCGAAGGTGGCTTTTTTCAGATCATGTATTATTGAACTGCGTAAACAGCAATCTCTACACGACGGTTTTGTTCTTTACCTGCTGCAGTTGTGTTATCAGCAATTGGGTTTGAAGAACCTAAACCTTGAGCATTAATACGTGCTGTAGAAACACCCTTAGATGCTAAATAGCTAGCGACAGATTGAGCACGTGCTTGTGACAATGGGATGTTAATCGCATCATTACCTGAACTATCAGTATAACCAGTTACAAGGATACCGCTCTTGTTGTCTTCAGTTAAAACTTGTGCAACACGGTTTAAAGTGTCATAGAAGTTTGGCTTGATATTTGATTTATTTGTATCAAACGTGATAGCACCTGGCATTACTAAGTTAATAGAGCCATCTGGATTACGGTTTACATCAATACCTGTACCAGCAGTTGCTTGGCGTAATTTTTTCTCTTTATTGTCGAGATATACGCCTGCAGCACCACCTAATACAGCACCAATCGCTGCTGCACGGTTATTTTGACGGCTAGTGTTCGCATTACCTTTAGAAACACCGTAACCAGCTGCTGCACCAATTAAAGCACCCAATGCAGTTTTGTCATACTCGACGCCACCAATATTGTTACCAGTTGTTTGACAACCAGAAAGTACCATTGCCCCAACCACTGCAGCTGAAATAGCTAATGCACGCATGGGATGACTCCTTTTATATGTTTTTGTATGTGATGAATAATGATTTGTTAGAAACAATTTAACCATTACTATTTTGTTAATAATAAACAGTTTATTAACAATATGTAATCTTTTGTAGCATCTTTCGTTAATGCTTCATCATATTTTATACATAGTTAAGAAAACGGGCTTTGTGATTTGAGCGACTCGATTTATAGTGTTTTAAAAATTTCAATCACATGCAATCACTTTTTAGGACTGTGCAATGGCAGCAGAGAAGCAGAAACAACCTATTTTAAAAAAAATTTCTAAGGGTTTAACCGTAGGTTCTGTGATCACAGGAAGTACATTTTTTCGTGGCCCACCTATTCTTGCATTAGGTTTGACTAAACTCGTAAAAAAATCATCAAAAATCGATGAAACCAATATCAATATCGCCAATGGTTGGATTGGTACGAATAACTGGCTCATTGAAAAAGTTCTCCCTGAGCTTAAATGGCACATCACGATTGATGAAGATCTAGATCTCAATCTACAAGGTCGTTACATCATGACCTGTAATCACCAAAGCTGGGTGGATACAACTGTTACTCAATATTTTGGTCTTAAACGTATGCCGCTCACACGTTTTTTTACGAAATGGGAACTCATTTTTATTCCTTTTGTTGGGCAAGCATTCAAGATCCTTGGTTTTCCTATGATGAAACGTCATACCAAAGCGCAAATCGAAAAAAATCCTGCGCTGAAATATCGTGATATGGAAGAAGCGCGTAAATCGTGTGAACAACTGCTCAGCCAACCTTTTACATTATTAAATTATTTAGAAGGTACACGCTATACCCCTGAAAAACACGCCCAACAAAAATCTCCGTATAAAAATTTACTTAGGCCCAAAGCAGGTGGTTTAGCACTTGCCCTAAATATTCTAGGAAGTGAAATTGATGCGCTAGTCGATATGACCATTGTCTATCCAGATGGTGTGCCAGGTTATGGAAATTTTTGGTTAGGAGAAGTTTCTCAAATCGCCGTGAATTTAAGAAAAATTGAAATTCCTGCTTGGGTGCATGGCGGCAATTATGAGGATGATGCCGACTATCGCGCTCGTTTCCAAAAATGGGTTGATGAGCTTTGGACAGAAAAAGATCAGTTAATTACACAGTTAAAACAACAGCTTCAAACTGAATCTGTAAATTAAGCTGTCCTCAGAATGTATTGCATATGACAGAACGCATGACTAATTCTCGAAAAACTTTCCGTCCACAGCGTCACGATACGTTATTTTGGAAGATGTTCCTGATTTATGACATCTTTATGATGCTCATTATTTTAGTCAATTTGTTTTGTCTATGTGCCAATGCATTTTTAATGAGTAATTTTGGCTCATGGGTATTTGACACGGTTCAATTACCTCAAATTCTGGAGTTTTATAAATCCGAGCTTCACCCATGGGTCATCATTACTGAAAGTTGGTTTATCACATTTTTAATTGTTGAACTCGCTGTAAGATGGCTGATTGCAATCGTCAATAAACATCATCAGCGTTGGTTTTTCTTTCCCTTCATTCATTGGTATGAAATATTAGCTATTATCCCTTACCTTCGCTTTTTACGTTTAATTCGCGTCGGAGTGATTGCCTATAGACTGCATGAGCTAGGCTATAAAGTCATACCTAATAAATGGTTCAGACGTCTTAATTTTTACTATAACGTGATCATGGAAGAGCTCTCTGATCGTGTGGTGATTACTGTCATTGATAGTGTAAAAAAAGAGTTAGACACTAGCTCAACCCATAAAAAAATCATTCATGATCTGGTGAATCACCATCGAGACATGTTTGCCACGACATTAGCGCAAGTCTTACAAGAATCTTTAGCAACCGAATTAAAACTTCAAAAAGATAATATCTCGCAAGGCGTTGGTCACATTGTCATTAAAGCAATTGAAGACACACCAGAGCTAACACAGCTCTTAAAGCTGATTCCATTAGTGGGTGGTCGTATAGAACAGCAAATCCACAACATTGGTCAACGATTAGGTGAAAATATTACCGACGGTTTAGTTGAACCTTTTATTTCTGGAACCATTGATAAACCGAATGCGCATTATCAACTCATTGCTGAAAAAATTAGCCAGCTCAATATTGATAATCATGCATTAGAACAACTCGTTGAATCTGTCGTTTATGAAAGTCTTGAGTCTTTAAGAAAACAGGTGGCAGTAAAACAATGGCAAATAGAGTTATCAAAAAACAATCAAGTCAAGGAATGATCATTTCTCTATTAATTTAATATATCCGCTAGAGAATTCTTGAGAATTGAACTAGCATTTGCACAATTAACAATTTTTACTTCGATTATAAAGCGCGAAGCAAGCAAGGAATGAATATGGCAGATATTCGGATTACCGGTAGAATGGTGAATTTTACCCGAATTACCTTTGACACCAATGATCATAATGTTATCCGCCAACAATTAAGTGCCATGATGAGTGAAACCTCTTATGAAGGTGCGCTTGTCATTCTAGACACAACCGTTGAACAAGAACTCATTGGACTCATTCAATTGGTCATCAGTTTAGGGTTACAGCCAATGGCTGTCGTTGATGGTTTAATGGGTGATGAAGCACGTGCGATCCAATTCCCAGTTCTTGCGGCTGATCGTCCTTTGCAGCGCATCAAAGCAACAAAAGAACAAGTGGTAGAAGCCCCAGCAAATACCCCTGAAGCTGAGAAGGCTCCAACACACATAGCTCCTGCAACCACACATAAAACTTCGTATCACGATGAAGTGCTTAGAACAGGACAATGTCTGGTACAAGATCACGGCGATATTATTTTAACTGCTGGAATTAATAGTGGCTCTGAAATCATCGCTTCAGGAAATATACATATTTATGGCTCTGCTCGTGGTAGAGTCATCGCCGGCGCCGGTGGCAATACAGCAGCACGAATTTTCTGTCATGTTTTAGAAGCTGAATTAGTATCTATCGCAGGAACATATTGTGTTGCAGATGATATTCCACCACATATGCTAAAAAAGTCAGTACATATCTATTTAAATGATGCTCAAGAGCTTGTCTTTGAAGCACTCGAATTTTAATGTATAACTAAACATGAGAACCCCTATAGTATTGGGGATAAACATAACAGGAGTGGATTCGGTGGCGAAAATTGTTGTCGTAACATCAGGTAAAGGTGGCGTAGGTAAAACAACTACCAGTGCATCTTTTGCAACAGGTTTAGCCCTTCGTGGCCACAAAACTGTTGTAATCGATTTTGACGTAGGTTTACGTAACCTCGACCTTATCATGGGTTGTGAGCGTCGTGTTGTTTATGATTTTGTGAATGTATTAAATAACGAAGCGAGATTACAACAAGCACTTATTCGCGATAAAGAAATCGAAAATCTATATATTTTACCTGCATCACAAACCCGTGATAAAGATGCGTTGACCGATGAAGGTGTTGCACGTGTTATGGACGAACTTTCTCAAGAGTTCGACTACATCATTTGTGACTCTCCTGCAGGTATTGAACGTGGTGCGATTTTAGCAATGTACCATGCTGATGAAGCAATCATTGTAACGAACCCTGAAATTTCATCTGTCCGAGATTCCGATCGTATTATTGGTATGTTGGACAGTAAAACGAAGAAAGTAGAAAATAACGAAGGTCGTATTCGTAAGCATCTTTGTATCACACGCTTCAACCCTGAACGTGCTGATAAGCAAGAAATGTTAACAGTCGATGATATTTCTAAAGATATCCTTCGCGTGCCAACGCTCGGTGTAATTCCTGAATGTAAAAGCGTGTTACAAGCTTCGAATGAAGGTAAGCCTGTTATTCTTTATACTGAAGAAGCAGCTGGACAAGCTTATGACGATCTTGTTGCACGCTTCCTTGGTGAAGAACGTCCATATCGTCACATCTCTGTGAAGCCGAAAGGCTGGTTAGCACGTTTATTTGGAGCATAAAGATGGCAGGATTCTGGAGTAAACTTTTTAGTAGTGATGACAAACCATCAAGTGCACAAACAGCTAAAGATCGCTTAAAAGTTATCGTGGCATCTGAAAATGGTCTAGGTAAGCGTTTAAGCCAAGATAAAATTGATTTAATGAAAAAAGAAATCATGCAAGTTGTGAATCGTTATGTGCGTGGTGTAGATGAACAGCATATACAAATGTCGGTTCGCTCAGAAGCAAATATCGAAATGCTAGAAATGAATATCAATTTGCCTGAAGAACGTTAATCTGATTTTTGATTAGTCAAGCAAATTGAATCAGGGCAAAATATGAGAGTGGCAGAAATAGGCTATTAGCTATATTCCGCCCACTTGAAGCAGAGCTTCAAGTCTTGCGACTAGACAAAGCAGTGCTTTGCTCATCTAGTCTCATATTTTGCCCTTTTTTATTGATTAAAAATACCAAGGAGATTGTGATGGCATTATCACAGCCAGCCACGTTCAATGAAGAATGGTCAGACGAGCGTGTTTTTGCCTATTTAAATCAGTTACCTCCTGAAGGTGTAAACGCTGATTTTCATGTTCTCTATCATGCTTTTAAACATATGCGTGCTAATGACTATGAGCGTTTACTCACTAAATTTATAGCAGATGGTCGTGATCTTAACGCTCAAAATCCTGAAGGCAAACGTATTCATGATGTGATCGCAGAATTCCCACGCCAAAGTGCAGAATTCCTTGCTGTTTTAGCAAAATTTGCCTAAAAACAGATAAAAAAGCCTGCTTGAGCAGGCTTTTTTGATTTAAATCTATCTTATACCTGTTAAAAAATAGTTTCGTATTAAGGTTACTTTTACGTTTGGGTGAAACTTAGATTATTTCCATTGCCAACCCAATGCAATAGCACCCCCAACATCACCTTGTGAACTTGCGGTTCCAGATGCTTTATAGACAAAGCGATTCGTTTCAGAAACCCCACTAAATCCAATGGCAATACCTTGCTCACCATCCCATGTACCAGCAGCTGCACTGAACATACTTGCACCAGCATAAGTTGGCTGGGGTAATGAAGCGACAGCCAAAGACGCTGCAATAGCTGCTCGAGTGTCACGTCGTTCATCGGCAAAACTCTGTTCTAAAGCATTTACACGTCGACTAGTATACTCATTGGCCTGATTCAATATTTCATTGGTTCGTATATTCGTATATTCCTGTGCATCGCTCAAAACTTGCTGATCTGCTTGACGCATTTGTTTTACATTGACTGCGTCGGTATCCGCTGTACCTGCTGCCACATTAACAATTTGGCGCTGTTGCGTAGAGGAACCCACTGAAACCGTATTGTCCCGATCGGTAGACGAAGCATTTCCTAAAAGAACAGCATTATTTGCGTCAGACGTTATATTATTCCCAAGAGCTACAGTACTATTTCCTGAAATATTGTTGAAATTACCAACTGAATGCGTATTTTCACCCGTAACCGTATTGTGATTTCCTAAAGCTGTTGCATGTTCACCAGCGACTTGTGATTCAGCCCCAATTACAATACTCTCACGACCCGATGCTACTGATGAACTTCCGATTGCAAGAGCATCTTCACCTGTTGCATTTGGTAATATTGCATTTTCACTAGGATTTGTTCCAACAGATATTGCGACAGTTCCACCACTAGCCAAAGACGTTAGCCACTGTTGTTCGGTGCCATTAAAGCCATTTTGTACAGCAATCTCAAAAGCACTAAAACCTTGATCACCTTTGTCACCTTTGTCACCTTTGTCACCTTTGTCACCTTTTAAGCCTTGAAGTCCTTGATCACCTTGATCTCCCTTATCACCTTTCAATCCTTGAGGACCTTGGTCACCTTTATCTCCTTTGAGTGACGTCAGCCAATCTTGCTCTGTTCCTACAAATCCATTATTCACCGCCACTTGGTAAGCACTATCACCTTGTGGTCCTACACCGCCACCAGGTCCACCGCTTGCACCTGGTATACCTTGATCCCCTTTGTCACCTTTCAACCCTTGTGGACCTTGATCACCTTTATCTCCCTTATCGCCTTTTTCACCTTTTAATGATGTAAGCCAATCTGTTTCAGAGCCCTCAAATCCATTACTCACAGCAACCTCGTACGCACTTGGTCCAGCTGGTCCAGTGGTACCTGTACCTGTTTCACCACCAACACCATTATTTTCGAGTGCAGACACTCGGTCTTTTAACGCTGTAAATTCAATATCAATCCCTCTAATTGTTTGATTTACGTTTTGGTATGTAGAGCCTTGCATTTCAAATGAAAGGGGCATCACACTCCCCTGAAACATAGTCACCCCAGTACCCAGAATTCTTTGTAAACTGGCTGTCAATTGATCAACATTAATAGCATCATGAGTATCTAATCCCCATGCTAAGTTCATGATTCGGCGTTTTAATTGATCACTACCGACTGAAATAACATTCTCTCGATCTGCAACCGATGCACTACCTAAAGCAACAGAGTTGCTCGCATAAACCTGACTCAGCTCACCAATCGCGACTGATTCTCTTACGGATGTATAATTTGGTCCTGGTCGAATAATAATAGAACCACCGACAGCCACATTAGTGTGACCTTGCACATTACTGTTGGAGGCAAATATATGAGAACTCGTCGCACCAACCTCATTAAATCCACCAAAAATCATCGAGCCATTAGTGTTGACGTCGTGAATATTATTCATACCAACAACAACAGATTTTACAGACGAGTTTAAATTTGAAATACCTATAGAGATACCCCCTTCAGCAGTATTTGAACTACCGATCGCAATACTCCCTTCCCCCTTAACCACTTGATTATTACCAATGGCAATATTACTTGTATGATGCGTTGTGTTTTGATTTCCAATGACCACATTATTTTGCGTTGTCGTTACAGCGTTTGGTGTCACCGTATTATTCAAACCAAAAACAGTATGATTCATCCCAATATTGACGTTATTGCTTTGTCCCATAACCACACTGTTCGGTGCAACCACTGAGTTATTTTCACCACAGATGAAAGATGTAGTGTCTGAATTCGTCGCTGTGCCTGTTGAACCCTCACATTCATCAGCTTGCACCTGACTCGTCATTGCGGTTAATGCGCCAATTAAAATCAGATAACCTGTCGTCATTCCAATATTTTTTAAAGATTGTGTAAAACGTGTACGTCCAAGTTCCCCTGTTACGACTAATTTTCCATTACGATTACGGATAACTCGGTATATATGGTTCATGTAATTCCCCTTAGTTTTTGACATGGTCATGTCACTTGCAGGTTTTCCATAGTTTGCATGAAAGACCTTTTATAATGAGGAAAATCAAACCATAAAGCTGATAATCTAGAAGCCCCCCTTTAAGGGGGGATGAAAAAAATATTTTTGTGAAAAAATGATTAATATTTACTTTTTTATCTCAATTTTTTTAAAAAAATCTATAATTTGAATTTGTTATAATCAAAACAGTTCAATCGAAGATGAATTCAATAAGTTTTCGTAAAAGTGATCGAACAAGGCTCGGCACCCTCCATCGCCTGAGAAATCTTTGCTGTACTCAACTTCCGCTCCTTACCATTGCGCCCAGTATTTTTGACTATTTGAATTTTTTGATTCCACATGATGCCTACGGTATGGCACTGACCTATCCAAATGGTGAACCTTATATACTGTATTACAAAAATCTTAACCCTCGGTCGATGAGGTATGTGCAAGAAAATACTGAATTATTCTTAAACTTAAAAACCGAAAGCCATATCCGCTGGCTCAACTGCCCTATGTTACCCAAAGTCGGAAATCTTTTACGCCCAGATGATCCGTATTTTCATAGCTTAACCTACCAGATGATTGTGCGCCAAAGCGGTCTTCACCATACACTAGATTTAAGATTAGAACGCAATCATATTCCTGCAGGAGGTATTACCCTCTATAGGCGTATGTCACACCCCTTCCAATTACAAGATCATCGTTTATTAGAACAAGCTGGTGTCTATATCGAATATGCGCTTAACAATCAAATGGAGGATGGCGACGATGTAATTGAATCAGATCAAGCGTTGTTAATCGTGAATTCTCAAAATGATTTAGTCATGATGACTGATGCTGCAAAGGATTTACTGAATCTCTTCCCGATACATTATGAATTTTGGGAACCATATAAAGCGTTGCCAAAATCATGCTATCAAGTCATCAATGAGCTTAAATATGGGCAACAAATCCCCAAGCTTAGTTTGACCATTCCTAATGGAATATTAACCCTTCGTGCTGAATGGTTAAGTAGTCAAAATACAACCGATACAAATATCGCCTTATACTTAAAGCGCTCATTACCACGCTCCCTCATTATTTTAAAAAAACTAGAAGCACTTGATCTATCCCCCCGAGAATGCCAAGTGGCTTTTTCGTTAATTACAGGCATGAATAAAAGTGAAATTTTACAAAAATTATCCATTAGCCCTGCGGTATTTAAAGATTGTGTCAAGTCAGTTTATCAAAGCTTGAATGTTCACTCTGTGAGTGAACTGATCACATTTGCCAGCCAATGGACTACCCCCAAAAACAACACTTTTTTGAGTTAAATAAAAAAAAGCAACCTATGGTTGCTTTTTCTGAGTCAGTCTTCGTTAAACTAAAATTTCACGTTTACCATTTGCGCCCATTGCACTCACGATACCGTTTTCTTCCATTTGGTCAATAATACGTGCGGCACGATTATAACCCAGACTAAACTTACGCTGTAAAGATGAAGTGGATGCTTTGCGGGTTTCTAAAACAAAAGCAACACATTGATCATAAAGTGCGTCACGGTCTGAAGCACCATCCCCATCTTCAAAGCCACGTGATGCTGGCTCTTCATCAAATGGGGTGAGAATTTCATCCACATAGTTTGGTGCACCACGCTCACGCCATGCATCACAAATACGATTCACCTCATCATCGGCAATAAATGCACCATGCACACGCTCAGGCTCAATTTTACCTGGTCCTAAGAACAGCATATCACCATGTCCAAGCAAATCTTCTGCACCACCCGCATCCAAAATCGTACGCGAGTCAATTTTAGAGTTTACACGTAGCGCAACACGCGTCGGTATATTCGCCTTAATTAAGCCCGTGATTACATCGACGGATGGACGCTGTGTCGCAAGTAATAAATGAATGCCAGCAGCACGTGATTTTTGAGCTAAACGAGTGATCATTTCTTCCGCTTTCTTACCCACCTGCATGATCATATCTGCGAATTCATCTGCAACAATCACAATCGAAGGCAATGGTGTAAGTCTAGGTGCACGTTCTCCAGCAACTGACTCACTGGCTTTCCAAGTTGGATCAAATAGATCTTCACCATTGGCAATTGCTTCTTCAACTTTACGGTTATAGTCACTCAATTTACGTATTTTTAAGAACGACATCAGCTTATAACGACGCTCCATCTCATTCACACACCAATTTAAAGCACTGACTGCATCTTTCATGTCAGTCACAACAGGCGTGAGTAAATGCGGAATATCGTTATAGTTCGCCAATTCAAGTTGTTTAGGATCAATCAAAATAAGGCGCAATTGATCTGGCGTATATTTTAAAAGCATCGATAGAATCATCGAGTTTACAGCAACAGATTTACCTGAACCTGTGGTACCCGCAACCAACATATGTGGTGCCTTGCCCAACTCAGTAATGACTGGGTTGCCAGAAATATCTTTACCCATGGCCATGGATAAGATTCCATCTGGATCCTTAAATTTTGGAATTTGTACCAATTCAATCAGGCGCACCATCTCACGTGTACTATTCGGAACTTCAATGCCAATGTAAGGTTTTCCAGGGATCACCTCAACAACACGTACTGATGCCATCGACATTGATCGTGCTAAGTCACGAGAAATATTAGTTACTTTCGAGGCTTTCACACCAGGCGCAAGATCCAGTTCAAATCTGGTCACGACAGGACCCGGTTGAGCTTCAATCACTTTCGCTTTGACATTAAACTCTTGTAATTTAATTTCTAACAGTTCTGATAATCTTGATAATTGTTCTGCAGTGAAGTTTACTTTTTTGTTTGGGTCTACTTCATCAAGTAAATCCAAACCAGGAAGTGGTGATAAATCTTTACGGCGCTCCGCAACTTGCATTGCACGAGACATTGGACGACCAGCAGCATCTGTTAATGGCGCATCGAAATCAAACTCATCCTCTTCAACTTCAGGCTTACCTACCGTTTCTTGCCAAGCTTCTCTAAAAGCATCTTTATCTGAAGATATACGTTGTTTTTCCTCATCACTCACTTTAGTAACAGGAATTGATGATCCCTCTTGCTCAACAATGTTTTGTGGTGATGGGGCAATAGTGTCTTGCTCTGATTCATATTCTGCGACTGTATCTGACTTAGGTGAAGTCATAAATTTAATATTTGGCGTCACCAAATTTGGACGCTTGACCTCTGGATTAGACAAAGCTTCTGCTTCATCCACAAGTGATGCAAGACCATCAAGCTCAGAAGCTAACAGATCTGCTTTAGTGATCGCTTCCGCCGCTGCGCTCGATTGACTTGCGTATACAGCACTTGCACCAATAGCTGAGGTATTTTGGATTAGGGATGCTGTATTTTGATCATCAGCAGATTGACCTGAAGGATTTGTTTGATGATGAAAAGGAGTATGAATATCTTTGGCGTGCTGTCCTTGTGGAACAACTTCAAGCAATTCATCAAAGATTTGATCATCATTCCAGTCCAAAGCAGTATCTTGAACAGTTGAGCGCTGCTCTACTCGAACGTTTTTACTTAATTCATTAATTTCTGAAGTACGTTGATCAAGCTGATCCTCCTCTGCTGCGCGCAAAAGCTCATCAATTTCTCTTTTATGATCTTCATCGCTATGCAAGGCTTTCCAAACTTCACCCGTTGGAACAATACGTTGACTCTCACGCTCTAACTCATGCGCTTTCGCGATGGTACGCTCGAGCTCAGCCTCATCATCTTCATCAAAACGATGATTTTGTTGAGACTCTTGGAAACGCATATCTTCAAATAGTTTTTCAGCAGTACGTTCATGACGCGCTTGTAATTGATCTTTTTCTTCTAAATGACTGACATCATTGAGCTCAGCTTGATGAGGGACTGGAGCTGAATCTTTTACAGGAGGTTCAATTTCTTTTTTCGCTTTTGGCTGAGTCGTCAAATCATAAGCTGATTCAGTCTCAGGTACATTTTTATAGAATAAATCTTGCAAATAAGCGGGTGTCGCCTTCAAAGTAGACCATGTCTTGTTCCACTGAATACCAAAAGCCAGTGTGATTAGAACGATGCTGAGTACGATCAGAAAAAAAACGGCGCCATAAATCGTCAAAAGCTGTTTTAAACTCTCACCCAATTCGTAACCAATGATTCCACCTGAAGCGTTAGCAAGCGTATCTGCAGGCACTGACCAAAGTAAATAAAACAAACTCGCGACGGTAAGTAGAATGAAAAATTGAGCAGCAAAACGAAATGGACGACTCAAAAAACTTCTTGGCCACCACACTTGAATCGCTTCAATGAATAAATAAATTGGGATCAGTAAACTTGCCCAGCCCAGAAATCCAAATAAGAGATCTGCAATCCAAGCACCTGCGACACCACTTGCATTTGAAACTTGTTGAGTATCACTCGAAATATGCATCCAACCCGGATCAAATGGCGTATAAGTCACTGTTGCTAAAAACAGATAAATACCAAATGATATTAAGAAGAATGTTAAAACTAAGCGCTGTGCATATACACTCGACACCGCAGTCATATACTGTCCTGTAAACGATTATTCATTAATGTTCTAATGTTGAAATGGAACAATTTCTTCATTATAGAAAACTTACTATTATGCACCTGTTCATTAAAAAAAGGTGCAGCTTTCTAAGGTTTCCTTGTTAACACTTTTAACTATATAGCTCAATTCGATTTAGTTGATCAATATAATCCACATTCATTCCACACAACTGTGGTGAAGTTTCACGTATAATTTTCAGCAAGTCGATATATCAAATTAAAAGGATGCTTATACATGAGCGCTCGTCACTCAAGATTGATTATTTTAGGTTCTGGTCCTGCGGGTTATAGCGCAGCTGTATATGCTGCACGAGCAAATTTAAAACCAACTTTAATCGCAGGTATGCAATTGGGTGGTCAGCTCACCACAACTACAGAAGTTGATAACTGGCCAGGTGATCCTGAAGGCTTAACAGGTCCTGCTTTAATGGAGCGTATGCAAGCTCACGCAGAACGTTTTGGTACTGAATTGGTTTACGATCACATTAACGAAGTTGACTTAAATGTACGTCCATTCGTTTTAAAAGGTGATATGGAAGAATACACGTGTGATGCTTTGATCATTGCAACAGGCGCTACGGCTCAATACTTAGGATTAGAATCCGAAGCTGCTTATATGGGTCAAGGTGTGAGTGCATGTGCAACTTGTGATGGTTTCTTCTATAAAAATCAAAAAGTCATGGTTGTCGGTGGTGGTAACACTGCGGTTGAAGAAGCGCTTTATTTATCAAACATTGCTTCACATGTAACACTTGTACATCGTCGCGATAAATTACGTTCTGAAAAAATCCTTCAAGATCATCTTTTTGCAAAAGAGAAAGAAGGGAAAATCAGCATCATCTGGAACCATGAAGTTGAAGAAGTACTTGGTAACCCTCAAGATGGCGTTACTAGTGTTCGTTTGAAATCTACAACTGATACTACAACTCAAAACGTTGAAGTGACTGGATTGTTCGTCGCAATAGGCCACAAACCTAATACTGCAATGTTTGAAGGTCAGCTTGAACTACGTGATGGTTATATCCAAGTTCAAAGTGGTACACGTGGTAATGCAACTGCGACTTCTGTTGAAGGCGTATTTGCTGCAGGTGATGTTGCAGACAATATCTACCGCCAAGCAATTACATCAGCAGGTTCAGGTTGTATGGCTGCTTTAGACGCTGAGAAATATTTAGACAACTAATATTTATTTAAAAACCCAAAAAACCACCTTCGGGTGGTTTTTTTATTCTTTCAACTTGGCATAATCATTTTAAACATTTTTATCTTCGGTTTTTCATTATTATTTTTAGAACTTAATCCCTATGCTCCCTCCTTCTGAATTTATTTTCCCTAATCCAATTGAATCCGATCCCGAAGGGCAAGGACTAATCTGTATAGGTGCTGACCTCTCCCCTTCTACATTATTTGAAGCTTATACACATGGTTTATTTCCTTGGTTTTCCGAAGGTGAGCCGATCTGCTGGTGGAGTCCAGAACCTCGCTGCATTATCTACCCTTCGTCATACCATCCAAGTAAATCACTCATTCGTAACATGAAAAAACATGATTATACGATTACCATTAACCGTGATTTTGAACATGTGATACGTTCTTGCTCATTACCACGAAGTTATGCCAATGAAACATGGATTAATGAAGATATCATTCAGGGTTACTGTTCATTATTTGAGTCAGGCTATGCATATAGTGTCGAAGTACGCAGAGAAAATTCGATTGTCGGCGGGCTGTATGGTGTCTCTATAGGTCAGGGTATTTTTGGTGAATCCATGTTTAGTCGAGAGACTGATGTTTCAAAAATGGCTTTTTATACCCTCATGTTGATCAGCCTTGAAAACCAGGCACCCTGGGTTGACTGTCAATTGGTGAATGATCATCTCATGAGCTTAGGTGCTTGCACAATTTCTCGCCAAGACTACCTTAATTCGTTACAAGATGTGATAAAACAGCCTCAGATTGATTGGCAAAAGTATAAAGACGGTGTATTTTCAAGTAAAACAATAGCATTTGATCAACGACTCATGGATTGAGAAATAGGAGGGACAATATGAATTCTTATCAACCCCAGTCCCTATTAAATGAATTGCAGTATTACATTACACCACCGCATGACTGCAGTTATCTTCCCGAGAAATCAGCACGGATGGTCTTTTTAGATCCTGCTCATAAAATCGACGTTGTAACTTTATCAGAATTGTCTCGTGTAGGATTTCGAAGAAGCGGAGATTTTGTCTATCGACCTGAATGTCATTTGTGTCGACAATGCCTTTCATGTCGTGTACCTGTTGATGCTTTTAAAATGAACAGTCAACAAAAGAAAGCTTGGAAACGTAATCAAGACTTAGAAGTTAGAATAACCCAAACTCAAGATGCTACTGATTTACACTATCAACTCTATGAACGTTACATCAATGAGCGTCATTCAGATGGAGATATGTTCCCCCCTAGCTATGATCAATTCGAGAAGTTTTTGATTCACAGTTGTAGCAATAGTTTCTTTATAGAACTTTGGAAAGATGATCGACTCATTTGTGTCTCAACCTGCGATGTATTAGATGATGGAATATCCGCCGTCTATACATTTTTTGATCCAGATGAATCCAAACGTTCTTTAGGTGTTTTTGCAGTCCTTAAGCAAATTGAATATGTAAAGCAGCACAATCAAGAGTTTGTATATTTAGGATATTGGGTACCCCATTCATTCAAAATGAACTATAAGTCCCAATATGCGCCTTTTGAATTATTACTGGATGGTCAATGGCGACGTGTTAATAAAATGCTCAGCAACGAAGAAATCGATCAATTAGGTCATATGCTGATGACGACACTTCCCTCTGAATGGAATAACTTTATTGTAAAGTAGGGTATTGAATTTTGTCACTTGAATAAATCTGCAAAATTATCACTGCATGCCTTTACCATAATGATGGCATGCTCTTTTCCACCATCTAATGTTGGATAATAGTTTTTACGCATATCAATTTGATGAAATCCGGATTTCTCATATAGTGCAATCGCAGCCTTATTACTTTCTCGGACCTCTAAAAAGATTTGTACGGGATCATTATTGAGTTGAGCCATTGAAGCTTCAAGCAATTGATATCCCAACCCTTTTCCACGCATTTTCGGATGAACTGCCATCAACAGCAAATTTGCTTCATCCAATACAGGCTGTAAAATACAGAAACCAACAACACGATTCTGGTATTCAATCACTGTGGATTGATATGAATCAACCGCTTCTGAAAATTGTTTTTTTGTCCAAGGATGCGTCTGCCCCAAACTTTCAATTTCATATACCACCTCAACATCTGATGTCAGCATCGGTCGAATCATAATCATTACATTGCATTTTTTAAGTTAGTACATTATAGAAAGTTCGAAAATAAATGAAATAAAAAAAGGCAGCTTACGCTGCCCGAATGCACAAAAGTAAATACTTAAAAACCGAGTTTTGCTTTCCATGTTGCCAATAAACCCACGGTATCCAAATCATTCGGATGGAAGCCTGGTTTAAAATAAGCCAACATTTCCTTACCCATACCAGAAATAATGCCTTTAGATGGACTATATCCATAGGTATAAATATCTATCAAAGATGCAATATTTAACTGTTTATCGTCTTTCAATAAACGCGCTACAAAATAAGTCTGCACCATGAATAGCACAACCATTGCTGCCACTAAAGAAGATGTTCGAGCAAGATAAGATTTGATTCCTTTACCGAACACACCTTCAAATACATCATATGCGACAGCCTTATGCTCATTTTCTTCAATGGCATGCCAAGCCCACATCGTCGCCATTGTTTCATCAGTCATTAATGCTTGAATATGTTCGTTACGCAATAATTCTGAGGCAATGGTTGCTGTAAAATGTTCTAGCGCAGTCGTTCCCATCAGATCGATCATTTCTTGTGAAATACCAAATGGTTTCATAACGGTGCTAGCTGACTTACGAAAAGTTTGAATGACCGTATCTGTGGCTTTTTCAAGTGCAGCAACATCATGACCAAATTTTTGTGCTGATGCATTAAAGCCAGCATGCTCATGTGTATGCATTGCTTCCTGACCAATAAATGCTGAAATCTCTTTTTGGAGATCTTCATTATCTTTAATGGCTGGATGTTGGCGAACTGCACGGACTGAATCGATAAAGAATTTTTCACCTGCAGGAAATAATGCAGATAACGCTGTCATGAAATGAGTTAATCCTGCTGAACCATTCATCCAATATTCTGGTACGTGATCAAAATCAAATTGCATACGACGTACTGGAAATGATGCACCGGCACGATTTGTAATATTTACTTTAGCATTCATTGCTGGACTCCTATTCGGGATCTATCCAAATCTAGTTTTATGATTCTTTTCATTACTTCATCTTAGTGATTTATTATTTTTATGATAAATGCCTTATAGGTCACATCATTATCAGTTAAGGACAGCTTACAACTCTTATTGTCTAACAATTTTATAGATTCCATAAAAAAAACGCCCCAAAGGGGCGTTTCTTTCACACAATCAATACTTATGCAGTTACTTTAGCAACAACACCAGCACCAACTGTACGACCACCTTCACGGATCGCAAAACGTAGACCTGGGTCCATTGCGATTGGG